>DUFS01000064.1 GCA_013331805.1 Microcaldota archaeon
CGCGCCAGTGAGCGCGAATTAGTCCAAATCTAAAGTCACTGCTCAGGGGCTTTCTGTTCACCGTCAAATAGGCCGGGAACGCCTTTTTTGAACCTGGAAAGGTATTCTGGGATTGCCCCGTACACATTCTTTATTCTCTCGCGCAGATCATCCCGGATTTTTATGAAAACATCGTCATCAGAAAAAAATGCCGCCATGAATGTATTTTTTGATAAATCAACTGCATTCATGATCTGTTGCCTCTTCCTGGCATTCTCGATGGATCTTGCAGCATCGTAATACATATCCTCTGCATTATTGGCATCCTTGAGAAAAATCTCAGGAATCAAAGACCTGAGGGCTGCCCTCACCCCCTCGGGGTCAAATCCAGCCTCATGTGAAATTTTTGAATAGGCAAACCCGAAGAACTCCTCGCGCAGCATTACTTTCATATTTTCAATGTTTTCGTCCCTGCCGGCGGATGCAATCGTTGCGTGTGCAATCTCAATCCCTTTCATCAGCTCCCCGCTTCCAAGCTCGTGCATAATTTCCCGGTAAAGAAGCACCCTTTCCAGGCTTTCCACAAGCGCATGCTTGCCCATCTTTACTGAAGACTCCACTCCCTCCCCGATCCTTTCCCTTACTTCGGCAATGTCGGTCGATCTTGCGCATAGCTGGTGGATCTCATCGATTTTTTTCTCATGGGCAGTATGCATGAGCGAAGGCATGTGCTTTTTTATCTCCTTTTCGAATTGTTCGTCGCTCAAGCCAAGCTTTTTGCCTTCTTCTGAATTTGCGAACCTGTAGAGCGTGGCTTCGGTCCAATCCAGGGCCCTGTTATATGCCTCACTATTGAATTTTCCGGGCGCAACAAGGCATTTCTCAGCCAACCGCGCCATTTCTTCCGCGTGCCGAAGCGCAGCCAGAAGGCCTTTTTCCCCGTAAAGCTCCTCGAGGATTTGCCTGCGCAGGCTGACCAACTGTATTTCCTTTTCAAATTGCGATGATTCGATTTTTTGCGCAAGCGATTTTTGCCTGTCCGAATTTCCATTCTGTTTGAGCATGCTGTAGCACTCTGAAATTGCATGCAAATTGTCGGGGTGGTGGACTGCCCTGTCCAATACCAAGTCGGGCCGGGCCATTTCATTTTCCAATAAGCCCATTGCAGTCCTGATTAAGCGCTCTTTGTGGTCCAAAAGCCTCTGGCGCTTTTTTTCTGTCAGCGCCTCGTCCACTTTCTTTGCAGCCTCAATCAGGCACATGGCTGATTTGTAAGAATGGCCACCGTCCAGCCATTTGCGGGCTTCCTGCTCCAGCTGCTTTATCTGGCCAAGAGCCGGTGTCCTTCTGAAGCTTATTTTTTCAAACATCCTTATGAATGGGTTCCGGAACAGGCGCTTTTTAGCGACATGGCCATTGCTGGCCAAATCGGAAAATTCCTTTTTCATCTGTTTCATGCCATCACCTTTATTCTGTTATTTTCTGTGGTAATGCGTTTAAAAAGGTAGGCACCTAAAAGTTGGTGCAAGACTCGCTTATCGCATCAGAGAAGGCGTCGGGGGCGGTCAGTCCGAAATAGTTAAAAACAGAATGCCTCATATCCTGCCTGTCAGCGGTCATAGGCGAGGGGAAACACCCGAACCCATTCCGAACTCGGAAGTTAAGCTCTCGCACGACGTTGTTTGTACTGCGCTCTGCGCGGGAAGGCGCGTTGCTGCTGACACAATTGATGCTCCTGAGCGCAAGCCATGCGGGAAACACAGCAAGCGCTATATGCAGTAGACCGGGGCTGCGGTCCCATGGCAGATTCCAACGCATTTTATCTTCAGAGGCTTCTCCCCAATCTGCCTCTTTACTATCGGCAGGTTGTCAGCGTATTGTATAAACTCGAACCCGAAGTCATTGATGGTGACCTCCCCCTTGCCGTCCGGACCGCAGATGCCGTCAGCGCCGTTCAGGACTCCTTCCCAGGTGCTGGCGTTCTTGAGCCTGAACAGCACATGCCTGGCTTTGCACGCCTGGCCAGGAAGCCAATACTCACCGAAGCACGTTTCCTTCCCAGGATAGATATAGGTGGAAGTCATGTTGTCTACAGTGGCCCCCTCTTTCCAGTAAGTGGAGATCTCCGCTCCTCCCCCAAACATCTTGGTCAGGCGCAGTGGGTAGCTTCCGCTGTTTCTTATGCGGAAGTAGAATATCTCATAGGGATCTGGATCCGATCCGATGACGTAAAAGTATGCTCCCGAATCCTCGCCTATAGAAAGCGGCTCAGTGCCCTTCCAGTATGCCTGGCTCTGGGTGAGGCTGACGTCTCCACTTGCCCCGAAGGAAAAGCCCAGGAGCGCTATAGAAACAAGCGCTATTATGAGAACCACTGCAAGAATGACAAGGTATTATGACAAGGTATTCGGTCGCACCCTGGGCGCGAAGAAGGGCGCAAAAACGCATGCAGAGATTGCAGCGCCACACTTTATAAATTTCACAAGAAAACAGACCCAGCATGCCAAAAGCCGAAGTTGCCGGCGAAGGAAAGCTCGCCCCCAAGGACTCTGTCTGGAAGTACAAGCAGTATGTCTGCAAAGCCAAGTGCTTTGACATCACCGCAGGCGGCAAGATAATCGTGCTCAACGAGACAGAGGCGCACGAGAACGACCTTTACACTTCGCATCGGGTCATCCTTCGGTCGCAAAAAGCCCAGACGGTTGCAATAATCGACGTTTCAAGCGACCTGGTGGGCAGGGGCGAAGTGGTCCTTTTTTCCGAAGTTGCATCCGAGCTTGGCGCAATGGACGGCAATGAAATAGAGATAATGCACATGCAGCGGCCGGCTTCGATCGAGTTCATAAAGAAAAAGATGGACGGAAGGACGCTTGCCAAGCGCGAGATCGACACCGTCATGCGCGAGCTCATGGAAAACCGGCTTTCCGAAGCCGAGCTCGCCTCTTTCATCACCTCCATATACATACGCGGCATGAGCGAGGACGAAATAGTTGGGCTGACCGAAAGCGTGGTGGGCACAGGGCAGACGCTCCAGCTCGGCAGGCGCCCGGTATGCGACAAGCACTGCATAGGCGGGGTTGCCGGAAACCGGACCACCATGGTGCTGGTTCCCATTATAGCAGCTGCAGGGCTTTACATCCCGAAAACCTCGAGCCGTTCCATCACTTCTGCTGCAGGGACCGCTGACACAATGGAAGTGCTGGCGAACGTTTCATTGGAGATCGACGAAATGCGCTCGATTGTGCAGAAAAGCCACGGCTGCATAGTCTGGGGAGGGGCGCTCAAGCTCGCATCCGCGGACGACAAGCTCATAAAGATAAGAAATCCGCTTTCGCTTGACCCCAAGGGCGTTCTTCTTGCCTCAATTCTTGCGAAAAAGAAAAGCGTGGGCGCTGACAATGTCATAATAGACATCCCGATAGGAAGGGGCGCGAAAATCGCAGACCAGAAGGAGGCAAATGAGCTTGCGCACGATTTCATTTCAATCGGAAAGCGCCTGGACATGAAAATAGAGGTGCTGGTGACCGACGGCTCTGAGCCGGTTGGCAGGGGGATCGGGCCCGCACTCGAGTGCCGCGACGTGCTGTCCGTGCTGTCTTTCGAGGGGCCGCCCGACCTGTTTGACAAGTCCTGCCAGCTGGCAGGGGCGCTGATCGAGCTTTCCGGAAAGGCGAAAAAGGGGTCCGGTTACGCAGTTGCACAAAGGCTGGTAACCTCTGGCAAGGCATTGGCGAAATTCCAGGAGATAGTCGAGCTTCAGGGCGGGCAAAAAAACGCAAACGTGGACGACATCCCGGTCGCCTCCTACAAGCACACGGTCTATGCAAAGGAGAACGGCAGGATCTTCCACATAGACAACAAGATGATCTCCAAAGTCGCCCGCGCGGCAGGCGCGCCGAACGACAAGGCTGCCGGGCTGCTGCTGCTTTGCGAGCGGGGCGACAAGGTGAACAAGGGAGACCCGCTGTTCGAAATGCACTCCGACTCCGAGGCAAAGCTGGACTTTGCCATCAAGGCGCTTGAGGGCTGGGAGCCTGTGGAGCTTCGCAGGGTGGTGCTAAGCTCGATCGACTAGCCAGTACTTCCGAAAGTGGTTTCAGACGATAAAATTCACGACGGAGCAGCAAGCAGCCCTTTCTAATCAAAATACATAAACAAAAGTTTATGCTTGGGCAATAACCGCTGGCTTTCGAGAGCAAAAATAAGCCCTCTGGCTCGTTGTCGCAAAAGATGTTCGGAAGTGCTTACCGCCAGTCCGCTCCCATTTTAAATTTTCCCCAGCATATTCGTCGTGGAACAAAAAATCCTTAGCATGCGCGAGGAAGAAAGAATGTTGGTTTTTTCATGAGCCTGGACAACATCGAAAAGCAGATACCAGAAGGCATCACGGTTTCCGAGGAGGACGCGGAGCTTCTCAAGTTCATAGAGCAGTCCAAGCCCAAAATCTACGTCGTGGGCGCAGGCGGCTCGGGCTGCAACACCATGGCCAGGATGCACGAGGTCAGAATCGAGGGGGTCAAGCTGATCGCAATGAACACGGACGTGCAGCACCTGGTCAAGATGCGCGCGGACAAAAAAATACTGCTCGGCAAGAAGACCACGAGGGGCATGGGGGCGGGAAGCAACCCGTCCGTGGGCGAGGCGGCTGCAAAGGAGACAGTGGAGGAGATAAAGGCCTCGATTGCCGATGCCATGATGGTTTTCATCACCTGCGGCATGGGAGGGGGCACCGGCACAGGAAGCGCCCACATAATAGCAGAGCAGGCAAAGTCAATAGGCGCGCTCACAATTGCAGTGGTCACGCTGCCCTTCACTTCCGAGGGGAAAATCAGGATGCAAAACGCCATCGAAGGCTTGGACAAGCTCCGCAAGCACGCGGACACAGTCATAGTCATTCCTAACGACAAGCTTCTTTCCATTGTGCCCGACCTTCCGCTCAACACCGCATTCAAGGTTTCTGACGAGGTACTGGCAGGCGCGGTCAAGGGGATTGCCGAGCTGGTCACCAAGGCGGGATTGGTCAACCTTGACTTTGCCGACCTGCGGACAATACTCACCAGCGCGGGCTGCGCGGTCGTGGGAATTGGCGAGGCATCCGTGGAGGCAAAGCCAGACCAGCGCGCGCTCATTGCAGTCGATACAGCGATGAACTCCCCGCTTCTGGACGTGGACATCTCCACCGCGAACCGCGCGCTCATAAACGTCATAGGCGGGGAAGACATGACCCTCAAGGAGGCGGAGCTCATTGTCTCCGAAGTTTCCAAAAGGATAGACCCCTCCTCGCACATAATCTGGGGGGCAAGGATTGAGAAGGCGGCGAAGAAAAGCTCCATCCGCGTGCTTTCGGTCCTGGCAGGCGCGAAATTCCCGCAATACGAGCTTAAGAATTTCTCTCAGGTTGCGGCCAGGCTGCAGGATGCTGAGCTGGACCTGGACCTTTTAGGGTGAAATCATGTTCAACATAGTAAACTACCTTCGCGAATGCAGGCGAGTGCTGTATGTGGCATCCAGGCCCAAGAGGCGCGATTTCGAGCAGATAGTCAAGATCACCGGCCTTGGGACAATCCTCATCGGGGTCATCGGAGTGCTGCTCTCCTTCCTCCTGAACATCGTATGAGTTATTGGAAAAAGGTGTGAAAATGATTTACGTATACCGCGTGACAGCCGGCCAGGAAAAAGTCGTGCTGGACATGCTTATGAAGAAAATCAAGAAGGAGACCCTCAAGGTCTACTCCATTGCGCATTTCGAGGACCTGAAAGGCTACCTGATCGTGGAAGGCGAGGACGAGGTGTCGGTCAGGCAGGCAGGCCTGAGGATCCCGCACATAAAAGGGGTGCTGGACAGGCCCATGGCAATCAAGGACATCGAGGGCATGATAGAGGCCGCGAAGCCCGCGGTGCTTTCGGTGAACAAGGGCGACTTGGTGGAGCTTATTTCCGGCCCTTTCAAGGGGGAAAAGGCGCGCGTCATAAAAATCGACACCAACAAGGACGAAGTGACGGTGGAGCTTTCCGAGGTGGCAGTGCCCATCCCGGTGACCATCAAGGCAAACACGATCAAGGTGTTCCAGAAGGCATCCGAGCAAAATTAGCCTGTGTTCCCTACTTCTTCCTCTTTCTTATCACGAAGAAATAAAGAAGGGCAATTGCCAACAGCAGGATAATTGCAGCTGCGGCAAAAAGCGCCTCCCCGCCGCCCCTTCCGTTTACTGTGAATGAAACCGGGTCGTAGCCAGGCTTGTGAATTGAAACAGGCACAATGCCGCTTTTTCCTAGCGTGACTTCAAGCGGGCTGTCAGAAGTCCTGTTCACCCCTTCTATGCTGAAAGTCACCCTGCGAAGCTCCTTTCCCTCATTGTCCCTTGCCGAAATATTGAACGCCTTTTTCGGGTCCACTTCGGATGGGGAGGAAATATACATCTTTTTCAGCTGCGCAGTGTCGGACTTGATGAGGAGCAGGAAGGAATATTCGCCTTCCTCGAGGTTGCCCGCGTTGTCCCTGGTGCGGCACTCCACGGTCACAGCGCCGGAATCAAACGGGCTGAAATCCACGTCCGCATTCCAGTTTTCAGTGCCCTGCGCCAATATCCAGTCCCCCTTGTTTGCCCGGACTTCCACCCTTGAAATCCCGGTGTCAGCGCTCGACTTTCCCTCGATTTCGGATGGGAAGTTGCCAACTGTTTCAAGAGGCGAAGGCTTGGTGAAGCTGCAGATGGGCGAGGGCACAAGGGAATATATCCTGCCGGTCGAGGTGCCGAATATGAACGCATTCCCGCTCCTAGTTGTCGAAGTCGGCTTTCCGTATGAGGAGAACGCCCAGCGCTCGTTGCCGGTTTGCGAATCCAGCCCGTAAACCTTGCCTTCATTCGTTCCGAAGACCACCACCTGCCTGCCGGCATTTTCATATATCTCGGGCTTGGTCCAAGCGCCTTCTGAGGTGAAATGCCTGAAGCGCAAGGTGCCAGATGGCGAAACAGAATAGAAATACCCGTCATTCGAGCCGAAGTATATGGCATCGGAAGTCACAAGCGGGGTGGACATGACCCATCCCCTGGTGGGATAAGCCCAGCGCACCCTCCCGAATGCCGCGTCAATCGAATAAAGCTTTCCGTCAATCGCCCCGAAGTAGACAGCGCCAAGATGCCTCACCGGCCGCGAGAGGAAGGAATCGTCAGCATCAGCTGCCCACTCAACCGAGCCGTTTGCCGCGTCAAGTGCGTTCAGCTTTGAGCCAGAAGTGAAGAAAATTTCGCCTTCTGCATAGCCTATTTGCCCGATTGGGGGGAAGAAGGGCGAGTTCCAAAGCAGAGTGCCGTTGAGGCTGTATGCGCTCACGTTGCCCTCTGTCGCCAGGTACACCCTCTCCCCGCCTGCGGCAAGCGAAAGCGGCGGCTTGCCGAGGCCTGATTCGAAAAGCACGTTTCCGTCCGAAACCGAAAGGATCGAAAGCTTCCCTTCCGAATTCGCAACTGCCAGTATGCCAATGCTTGCAAGCACTGGCTCCAGGATGATTTTTCCCCCGGAATCGTACGTCCAGGTGGTGCTGCCGTTCGTGGTATTTACTGCATACACCTTGCCGTTGTATGAGGCAAAAATCGCCTTGCCCTCGGTCAGCACGCCCTTGCCTGAAATCGCATCCGCGGTTGACAGGCTCCACTTCACTGTGGCAAAGGAGAACGGGCACAGGAACAATGAGAACAGAACTAGGAGTATGGGCAGCCTCATTTCACGACCGTTCCCTCATTCGGAAAAAGGATATATAAAGTTGCCCCAGGCTTTGGAGCTGAGCGTCTATTCGGAAATATTAAGATAAACCCCGACCATCCAGAAAAGCCGCTTGTGCTCGTTTAGGAATATCGCAGCTTTGGAATCCGATTTTTCCAGCCTGCGGTAGTATTTCGCCAAATCATGGAGGTTTCCCTTCTCAGCCAGAATGCGCATTTCGGTCAGCATAAGAACCTCGGTGGCAATGGTGCGCACCATTCCGACTTCCCCGAACAACAACCCATCCCAGTTCTCGTCTTTTGCCTGCTTGAAAATATCCCCCGACAGGTGTTGGAGCAGCTTGGCAGTCCCAAAATCCATCTCCTTGCCTTCCATGCCCTCAACCAATCCAATCATGGTGACTGCCAGGGGAAGGGTCCCGCCCTCCACGTCAGTTACCTTGAGTTTATACAAAAGCCCTGCGATTTTCATATCCTTCAGCCACTTCTCCCATGTCCTTATTGCCACGATCCAGTCGTGATTCCTTGAAAGGTCATGCAAGGCAGTTGCCAGCGCTTTCCGGCTGCATTTCTCCCGCTCGTTGAGCCTGTCCTTTATTTTTTCAGCAAGAGATTTCTTCGCAATCGTATCAAGCCGCTCCTCCAAGATTTTTTCCTTGCTAAAGTATCGCTGCCTTTTCGGAAACGGGTTAATCTGCTGTGTTTTTGGAAACAAGTCAATCTGATTGTTCGAGATTGCAACTCTCCTGTACATGCTTTCCTTATTGGGAAGGGAGTATTTAAATCTTGTGGTAAAAAGTAGATCAGCCTGCAAGCTGCGAGTCCCGTTTTCCCTCCTTGACCTCTGCGATGATTTTCCTTGCGTCCTGCCCCTCAACCGTAATGCCAAGGGATACGCAGGTGCCCAGCACTTCATTCACGCCATTCTTCAGGTTGCGCACAAGCGAGCTTCCTGACTTCATCTTGGCCACCTTCACCACCTGCTCCATGGTAAGATTGCCCACCACTTTCGGGTCCTCGGGACCGCCCTTTCTTCCCTTCTCAGCCCCGATTTCCTTCTTGAGAAGCTCGCCAGTGGACGGGCTGCCCACCTCGATTTCGAATTTTTTCGTTGCCTTGTCCACAACCACTTTCACAGGCACCTTGAGGCCTGCAAAAGCGCCTGTCTGCTTGTTTATCTCGTCAATTATGCCCCCCATGTTCACTCCAAGGGGCCCGAGCGCGGGCCCCAGCGGCGGGCCTGCATTTGCACGGCCTCCCTCGACTATGGCCGGTATTGTGATTTTTGACATGGTATCATCCTCGTTAACCTAAAGTTCCAGCAGTCTCGCTACTGCTCGACTGCTGTCTGGCAAACCATCTCTGGTTTGCCATGGCTTGCCGATATGAGGGCACGGGAATTTAAGGCTTGCGGGCAGGGGATGGCGCTCCTGCTTGGGAAAAGGAAAAATAAAAAAGAAGAAAAAAATTTACCCGGGCAGGCTAAGCTCCCCGCAGGGGTCGGTGCCGATCTTCACCGGCACATTCGCAGCCAGGGCCGTCTTTCCTTTGCACTGGATTTCGTAGATGAAGTCAGTGGAGGAAGGTATGCTCTCCACCTTTATTTCGTGCGGGATGTCATAGCACTTGTACTTCAGAAGATCGCTTCCGGAGTAGCCCCTTCCTGACACGCGCGCCTTGTACGAATATTCCCCCTTTACCATCTCAAAGCTGCTTCCTAGCACAAAGCACTCGCGGGCTTTGTCAAACACCTCGAGAAGCGTGCTTCCGCACCTTTTCCCGTTCACCTCGGCGTAGATGTCAATCGTGCCCGTTGTGTCAAACCTACACACCCTGCCCGAGTCCACCATGCCAGCCATCTTCTCGGAAACCATGCTTGTCCCGCAAAGATATGAGAGCACGTCGTTGGAGTTGGGGGTGTAAGCCTGAACTGTGACCTGCGTTGTGCTGCCCTTGGTTATTCTGGTTGGGGCAAGAAGCACGGTGCACTTGATTTCGCTGGTCGGCGATCCCTTTCCAAACGATTCCAAAAAGTCCGCCCTGCCGCATTCCTTTCCGTCAAGCAATCCGATCACGGGGTTTGGCAGGTCCAGCCTGTTGCAGAAGTAAAGCTCTCCCGATTTTTCAGCAGGGGTTCCGCTCGGGCAGATGACCTGCAGGCTCTTTGTCGAGGAGGTCTTGACCATCACATAATAGACGCTTGAGGAGTCTTTCTGGAACTCCACAGTGCACTTGCCTTCCTCCATTGCAGGCGGAGGCTCTGCTGGCGGGGTTACAGTCGTATTGTTCACTTGCACTGGCGGAGTAATTGGCGGCTGGGCAGGCGGCGATGCTGGCGGCTGCGCAGGCGGAGCTTGGGGCGGCTGCGAAGCGCAGCCCGCGAAAAGCAGCATCGCCACAATTGATAGCACGAACAGGATATTCCCCATATATGCACCTCCCGGCTGCAAATGCGCTGCAAATCTATTTATTTGGTTGCATACAAATCCTAAAAGTGTGGTATTTAAGTAAATATTAGTTAAGTATATAAATGTGTTGCAATAAATGTAATGATGAGGTGTATTAATGGAACACATCAGCCGAAGGAATTTCCTCAAAATTACTGGCATGGCAGTGGCAGCCACGGGACTCACGCACGCTGCAAAGAATCCACTGGTACAAAAATTAATGGCACTTGACAGCAAGCTGAAATTGGCAGTGTATGAGCAGATAGTGAAGAACACCTCGAATTTCAGGTTCAGCGGAAATTACAGGGGCGACGTTTCGATTTTCTCAGACCAGGTTCGAAAATTCCTTGAGCAAGGAGGGCTTTACAGGACTGAAAAAAGGCCTGCAAGCTCAAAGGATTTTTCCACCGTTCTTCACATAGACAAGCAAATGTGGTTCGCAACAGGCACAAAAAATGTTGTCACGCCAAGCGGCCAGCAAACAACCAAGAACGTTTACACGGTGGTTAAGCCTGGCATCCATGTTTACAATTATGACACCGAAGCCCGCCTCACGCTCAAGAGGCTTGGCGAGGACAAGGAAGCGCTCAGGATAACACTGAACCCAATTGACCGAACCGGAATTCTTTCAAATGCTCCAGTCAGCCTCAGCGCAACGGGCAACATCGAGAACATGAAAAACCTCATGCAAGCCATAAACAGCACAGTCGAAATTTACAGGGGCAACAAGGAGATGGCGCAGGTTATGGAAATGGCGCTTGATGCGCTCTACTCAAAAGGGAATGCAGGATCTGGCATTGCAAAAGAAGGCTATTATCAGAGCGATTCAGGAAAACTGGCGGCAAAAACGCTTGTCCGCGAGTTGATGAAGGACATGGAGGAAATGGAAGTCAGGAATTCTTCCGAGCGGATTGCAAAAATGACAGTGCCGTTCGTACTGTTTTTTCCGCTTCACATTCTTGGAAGCCGGACAAATAATATTGACCAGGCGCGCAGGGAACTTGTGGCAGCCAACAACACAGTGGATAACCTGCTTGTTTCGTTCCAGGTTGAAAACAAGAAGCTGGTCATGGTTGTTGAAAACGGCACAGAATTCGAAAAAGGGGCCGCCTCCTACAATCCGACAATACAGTACAGGATGGCTGGCACCAATGGCAATTACGTGCAGTTCAAGAACAGCTACGAAAGCCAGATCATAGGCCTGACAGATGGCTTAGACTACGACAACTCCAAGGCATCCAAGGAGCCGCAGACTGAGTACGATAGGAAAATCTTATACAGGATGGGAACAGGAACTAATGGCATATATGGGATCGGCAAGCCCAACATGCCCAAGCTCTTTGTGGTAAACATAGAAGCGCCTGCGGAGCAAATTGCCAAGCTCTTCCTTGCTGGTTACGAGCAGGCTTCAAAGTAGGGAGCTGTGCCTTTTTTCATCTTTATTGCTTTTTGGTAGCAAACACAATGTAAGCAGTATGCGTGAGCCCGGTGTTCTCGGGCCGCACGCCCGCAGACCTCACCAAATAATTCCTCACAATCGACTCGACCATCTGCATGTCAGAAAAGCCGGATGCTTCGCAAGCCTCGTAGAATCTCCTCGCCTGCTCTATGTGCGGAAGATAGCCCATTACCATGCCTCCTTTGCGCAGAGCCTTATGCGCATGCGGCACGACCTTGTCAGAGTCTGCAAGGTCCAGCGTCACCAAATCAATTTCAGTTTCATCCATGCCGTCAAAAACGTTCTTCCTCTTTATCTCCACTGACTCCGATACCCCTGCGCGCTTGGCGTTCTTTTCAGCCAATTCCGCAAATTCCTCGCGCCATTCGTAGGAAATTACCCTCTTTGCCACATTGCCAAGCGCAACAGCAAGCCACCCTGAACCTGCGCCTGCGTCCACCACAAGCGAGTTCTTGCCCACCCCCGAATAGGCAAGTATGATGCCTATGTCCTTGGGCAGCACCACCTGGGGCCCGCGCTTGCATTTTTTGAGTATTTCAGGGAAAAACAAACGAATCACACCCTCACTTGCCAAATTCGCGTTCGCAAGTAACCAATCACTTCTTGCCCAGCTTCTCAGCCAATTTCTTGTCCGAAAGCGCCAGTATCCTTGCAGCCAAAAGCGCGGCATTCTTTCCATTGTCAATTCCCACTGTTGCAACTGGAACGCCTGGAGGGAGCTGCATGGTGGAAAGGAGCGCATCCAATCCGTCCAGTTTCACGTTCACGGGCACACCGATTACCGGCTTTGCGGTTTTTGACGCAATCACTCCTGGCAGGGCAGCTGACAATCCAGCAATGCCGATGAACACTTTTGCGGATGATTCCTTGATTAATTTGTCCAAAAGATCAGGGGTCCGGTGAGCTGAGGCGACCTTGATTTCATTTGAAATGCCAAGCGGGTCCAGCGCTTCCTTTGCTTTGGCTGCTATTGGCATGTCGGATTCAGAGCCAAGCAGGATAAGGACGTCCACCATCATTCACACCTCCCAATTTCACCGTTCGAAACTTTTTCCAGTCAGCTTCTCGTAAGCCTCAACGTATTTTTCCGATGTTTTCACAATCACTTCCTGCGGCAGATTGGGCGCAGGGGGTTTTTTGTCCCAGCCCGTTGACTCCAGGTAATCCCGCACGAACTGCTTGTCGTATGAAGGCTGATTCTGCCCTTCTTTGTACAAGTCAGAAGGCCAGTAGCGCGAGGAGTCCGGAGTGAGCACTTCGTCAATCAGGATAATTTTGCCGTTGTAAAGCCCGAACTCGAATTTCGTGTCTGCCAGGATTATCCCCCTTGTGCGGGCATAGTCTGCCGCAGTGGAATAGATTTTCAGGGAAAGGGATTTTACTTCGTCATAGGTTGCGTCCCCGACAATTCTCCTCCCTTCCTCGTCGTTCACGTTTATGTCATGCCCCACGTCCGCTTTTGTGGAGGGCGTGAAAATCGGGGAGGGCAGCTTGCTTGAATTTTTCAGGCCAGATGGCAATTTGACGCCGCACACAGTTCCGCTTGAATTATACTCCTTAAGTCCCGAGCCTGCCAGGTAGCCGCGGACAACGCACTCGAGCTTGATGGGAGCGGCCCGCTTCACTATCATGCTCCTTCCTTTCAGGTAGGAAGGCAGGCCGGATGGCATTTCCGTTGAAATTAGGTGGTTTTCCACCACGCCTTTCAGCTTCTCGAACCAGAATAAGCTAAGCCCGGACAGTATCTTTCCTTTGTAGGGTATGCCTTCGCTGAAAACAACGTCAAATGCTGACAGGCGGTCGGACGCCACCATGAGCAAGTTGCCGCCATCAAGTTCGTAGGTGTCCCTGACCTTTCCGCGCGAAAAAAGCTTGAGCGGAAGTTCTGTCTTAGTGATGACTTCTTCCATGCCCACACCGAAGAAGAATTGACTGGGAATGTTTAAATTAGGCTCGCGGCGTAGCCTAGAAGTCCGATTGCAAGCGCAAGAAGGGAGGTTTTCCTGGCCGACTCGAAAGTTTTTTGGGTGGGCTTTTTGGAAACCTCAACCGCCATGAAGGCGAATGCAAGCGCAGTGAGCGTGACTGCCCCCAGGGAAAGGGTGTTCATGGGAAGCCCGAAGAAATAGGGCAGGAAGGATAAGGGCACCAGCAGGGCATAGCAGACCTGCGCGCCGAAAATCGCGTTTGCCTTTCCCACCAGCGCAGGCAGGGTGCTGGACTTCCTGTGCTTGACGTCCCCTTCCACATCCTCCACTGTCTTGATTATTTCCCTGCCCAAGCCGGCAATAAATGCCACGTCTGCTATCGCAAGCAGGGGGAGGAATGACATATCGGACACAATGATATTGCCGAACACAAACGGGATTGCCATGGAAGATGCTATGTAGGCGTTCCCAAGGAGCGCCACGTCCTTCAGAAGCAGGTTATAGAGCATTGAGAACAATGCAAAGAAGACGGCTATGAAAAGCGCGTTGGCAGGGAGCGGCACTGCTGCGCCCACACCAATAATATAGCAAATGGCAGACGCAGCCAAAGCATTCTTGGGCTTGATATCGCCTGTAACAATGGGGCGGTCCAGACGCCTGTTTTCCCTGTCAGATTTCACGTCCCAGTAATCGTTGAGGGCAAACGAGCCCATTTCGATGAAGAGCGGCACTGCAAGGGAGAGGAGGATAATTTCAATCGTGGGAAGCGGGATATCGAAAGCGTCGGCTGTCAGAAGCTCTGAGAATAGCACAGCTGCGGCAAGCATCAGTGCATGCTCGATCCTGAACAGCCGCTTGTAGGCAAGTATCTTCTTCATGCTCTTCCTTTGCAGCCGAGGTTATAAATGCTTATTTCGGCTCCTGCTGGGTCACGCAGTGTATGCCCCCGTAACCATAAACCAGATCGCGGCAGGGGATGGGCACGACTTCACGATTGGGAAAGCAGCCCTGCACAATTTCAATAGCCTTCGCATCATTCCTGTCGTTGAATGTTGGGAGAAGCACGCAGGAATTCGCAATGTAGAAATTGGCAAAGCTTGCAGGAAGGCGCCTGTTTTCCGCCGGATCAATTGCTGGCGTGGGCATGGGAAGCGGAATTGCCTCGAAGCCGGATTCCGAAAGAAGCGCTTCATTCCTTTTCAGGACAGCGTGGTTGCTTTCGTGTTCATCGTCCTCTCTGGCGCATAAGACGCTGTTTTTCCCCACAAACCTTGCAAAATCATCCACATGCCCGTCAGTATCGTCCCCATCAATGCCGTCCTTCAGCCAGACAATCCTATTTGCACCCAGGTAGTCGCAAAGGTATCGCTCAATCTTCAATTTGGAAAGCGCGGGATTCCTGTTCTTGTTGAGAAGGCATTGTTCCGTTGTGATGAGCGAGCCCTGCCCGTTCACGTCAATTGAGCCGCCTTCCATCACAATGCCCGGGCGGAAAACCTCCATGCTGCCTTTGAAGCTATCCGCTATGGCGTCTCCAGTGCTATTGTCCAAAAGCAGGTCATCGTACTTGTTGCCCCACGCATTGAATTTCCAGCGCACTGCCGATCTTTTGTTTGTTTTCCTGTCCGAAAGAAAGGTGGGCCCGTAGTCCCGCATCCAGACATCAACGCTTTTTATCATGAAAAAAAGGACAGTGCCGCCCATTACCCCTTTGCTTTGCAGGATTTTTTCAACGCGCTGTTCTTCCTCTTTGCTGTCAACGAGGAGCTTCACTTTTTCGCCCTGCTGCAATGCGCCTATCATCTTGCAGTAGGCATCTTCCACCCTCCTGATTATTGCAGGTGGGAAAGTTTCCTCATTTTTTGGCCAGCAAAGCCAGGTTGCCTCGTGCGGTTCCCACTCTGCTGGCATGGAAAATCCCAAGGAAGAAGGAGTTGCCGCCATGCTTTTCCTCATTTTTTCCGGCTGATTATTCCTTTATACCGGTCCGGCCTCCTGTTATGGAAGAAACGCCAGCCCTCGCGCACCATTTTGCCATGCTCAAGGTCGATTGCAGCTATCAGCACTTCCTCCTTGCTTCCTGCGCGCGCGATTGTTTTGCCGAATGCGTCGCACACGAACGAGCCGCCCCAAAAATCCATCTTTCCCTCTTTGCCGCACCTGTTAACCGCTGCAACTGCCATGCCGTTTGCAATTGCGTGCCCGCGCATTACGTTTTCCCATGCTGACTGCCAGCTCCCCTCTGATTGTTCCATGCCATCCACAGTGCCTATTGCAGTAGGGTATAATACCATGTCCGCCCCCAACAGCGCCTCGCACCTGGCAGCTTCAGGGTACCATTGGTCATAGCAAATGAGGGCCCCTATGTTCCCAAAGCCGGTTTTGAAAACCTTGAAGCCCAAGTTCCCCTCGTCAAAATAGTCCTTTTCGAAAAAACATTCATCCTGCGGTATGTGGATTTTCCTGTATTTTCCAATCAGCTTGCCTTTCTCGTCAAATGCGGTCGTTGTGTTGTATAGTCTTGATCCGTCTTTCTCATATATCGAGCCGCCCACAATCACAACCTTGTTTTCCGATGCAGCATTGGAAAGGGCAAGGGTTGTATTCCCAGGCACCTCTTCGGCTTGAAAGGCGGCTTCCCGCTTCCCCCCACGTTGCTGCGCGAAATACGGGGCTGTGAAAAGTTCTGGCAGGCAAACCACTTCTGCCCCCATTCCCTTTGCCTTCTTTATCATGCCCAGCGCACGCTCAAGGTTTTCCTTCTTGCTTTCACCCATGCGCATCTGAATCAGGCCCAAAACGACTCGTTTGCCCTGCATTTATCTGCCTCGCGGTGTTTCTTCATGTGCAATCTTTAAAAACTGTCTAATGCACCTTTTGGCGGGAGTGAAAATGGAAAAGAAATCGTCCGCAATCCCGGGCCTGTACAAGATGGACAGGAAAAAGAGGATAGATGGGGCAGTGGATGCTTCAGGGCTTAATTCCGAGCAGAAAAAACTTTTGGAGTCAGACTCGCCCTTGCCCTTCTCCTCGGCAGAGAAAATAATAGAAAACGTCCTTGGCTTCCATGCACTGCCCTTTGCGGTTGCAACGAATTTCATAGTGAACGGACGAGAAGTGCTGGTGCCCATGGCAATCGAGGAGCCCTCGGTGGTCGCAGCCGCGTCCAACGGGGCGAAGCTTTGCAGGGACACCGGCGGCTTTTCCGCGAACGCCGACCCGCCTGTTATGATCGGCCAGGTGCAGATTGTGGGGATGAAGGACGCGAAGAATGCGGCCGAGAAGCTAAACGCCGCCAGGGCAGAAATCCTCAAACATGCAGAACCGTTTGCCGCCAATATTGCTTCTTACGGCGGGGGATTGCGGGGCTTTTCTGCGCGGGCAATTGAAACAAAGCGCGGCGGCATGGTTATTGCTGAGTTCCACATTGACGTTCGCGACTCCATGGGCGCGAACACGGTGAACACGATTTTGGAAGGGGTTGCGCCTAAAATCGCCGAAATTGCAGGGGGCAAGGCGCGGCTGAGGATACTCACGAATTTGGCTGTGCTCCGCTTGGCAAGAGCGACTGCCATTTGGAAAAAGGAGACCATTGGGCAGGACGCGGTGGAAGGCATACTCGACGCCTGGGCTTTTGCCGATGCGGATATTTTCCGAGCATCCACGCACAACAAGGGCATTATGAACGGGATTGACGCAGTGGCGGTTGCAACCGGGAACGACTGGCGCGCGGTTGAGGCAGGCGCGCACTCCTATGCGGCAATGGGGGGGAAATACGGCCCGCTCACCCGCTACAAAAAGCTTCCGAACGGCGACCTGCATGGCGAAATCGAGCTTCCGCTTGCAGTCGGGACAGTGGGAGGGGCCACGCGCTCGCTTCCCTCGGCAGGAGTCGCCCTTGCAATTCTTGGCGTGAAATCAGCAGGCGAGCTTTCGTGCATAATGGCATCGATCGGCTTGGCGCAGAACTTCGCAGCGCTCAAGGCGCTCTCAACAGAAGGCATACAGCGCGGGCACATGGCGCTCCATGCAAAAAACGTGGCGATTGCCGCTGGCGCAAAAGGCGAATCGGTGGACAGGGTAGCCGGGCAGATGGCAAAAGAGGGGAACGTCTCAACCAGGCGCGCTGAGGAATTGCTCAAGAGCTATGAATAATGGGGTTTTATTGATGCCCGAGCTGAAAATAGAAAAAAATGAAATATACGCTGTGCTCATTGTATTCCTGGTTTCACTTGGCTTCTGGCATTTTCCCATGAAGGAGACTCTTCCAGATTTCAACACAGCAATGGTGATCCAGCGGCTGCCAGAAATGTCAGCAATCCAGCCCCTGCACCTTCAGGCTGCAGCCGCACTCCAGGGCGCATATGCCTCGCTTGCAGGGCAGGAGGCTTCCTCGCCGCAGGCAATAGTTTCCTTCCTTTTGATATTCCCGTCAGTTCTGCTTGCCTTGACAGCACTTTTCCTCTATCTCGCCCTGCGCCAGCTTGGCGCAGGAAGAAGCGCATCCGCGTTTGCAGTGATTTTGTTTGCCTGTTCGCTTTCAGCCATGCAGTTTTTGCCAGGAGTCTTTGGCAGCCTGCCTTTTGCAGCCCTGCCCTTCTCGCTCTTTCTCCTTTCTTTCTCCCATTTCCATTCCAAGAGGCAAACCATCGCGCTTGTTATAGCGGTTTTCTTCGCCTTTCTCTCTGCCTTCCTGGATGCGGTTTTCGGAATTGCCGGATTCCTGTTCCTGCTTTCGTTTGCGCTCCCTTCAAGGGAAAAGGGCCAAAAGGCGCTTGCGCAGTTAATCGCGCTTGGCGCCACTTTCGCAGCAGGCGCCTTCCTCTCACATAATGCACAGTCTATCTCGCTTGGCTTGCAGGGAATGCAGTCATTATTCTCCCTCTCGCCTTTCCTGCTCGCTGCTTCCTCCTGCGCGGCTGTCCTTTGCTTTTTCCGCGAGGTGCGCCAGGAATACCTGTTCCTTTTCCTGTCAGGTGTTCTGGCATCCGCAGTAAGCCCTTTTGCAGGTTCCATGCTGCTGCTCGCCCCTGCTGCAGATGGTATAAGGCAGGCTGCCTCTGACAAGCTCGCCTCAAGGCAGGCAAAGCTTGCGTGCGCTTATTCCCTTGCATTTTTTGCAATCTTTGGCTTGGCATCCCCTCTTGCAGGCGAACTTAAGGCTGTTGCGATTTCATTCATGCTTTCCTTCCTTTCCCCCCTTCTCCTGCATTTCTACGGATACAGGAACGGCCCTGCTTTTGCCGCTGGCGG
Source organism: Microcaldota archaeon (assembly GCA_013331805.1). Classification (GTDB taxonomy): domain Archaea; phylum Micrarchaeota; class Micrarchaeia; order Anstonellales; family Anstonellaceae; genus UBA10161; species UBA10161 sp10161u. The sequence goes on from DUFS01000064.1 coordinate 18,791, forward strand.
CCTGGCACTTCTCGTGCTATCCTCCTCGATTGCCTTATTCTATCAGCTGCCTCCCAGCAAGGAATTCTACCCGCAATACGTTGACAAGGACATGGCGGGTGCATTATCCTCGCTTACGGGCAAGGGCGTGCCCAAGGTTGCGCTGATCGGCTACCAGGACGCTGCAAGATTCTACCTGCGATCCTCCAGCCTGGAAAGCCAGAAGGCTTTGTCGCAATACCTGGCAAGCGGAAAAGGGGTGCCTGACTCAGGGACGCATCTTCTCATTTCGCTTTCCTATTTTGATGAGCAGGCAGCCCCGGGAGGCGGCTATGAATCGTACTTCCCGTACTCCAACCTCACCTCCTCTGGGAGGAATTTCGCGCAATTCGTATCCCCTTTAAGCGGAAGCGTGCTGGTGCGCGAGCTTGACACCAAAGGCGATTTCCTGCTTCGGGATGGCCAGCTCATCGACCAGGCAGGAAGGGTATACGCAAGCGTCCCCCTTTCACGAATGCTGCTTCTCAGGCAGGACATTCCACATGACTCTGCGCAGAACCGCCTGATAGTGGTGGAAGAGGGCGAGCCCGTCCCCTATTTCGTGGAAATATATTCCGGGAAAGCTGATGAGCTTGCAAAGGTTTCGGAACATGGGAAAGTCACCGTATTTAAGGTAAATTAGGAAGAAAATTTGGATTTGGTTGACCAGGTGATGAAATGGTTGTCGATCTCGGCTTCATTGCGGCAATTTTCCTCTCCTCGTGTGCAATAACGTCCGTTGTCATGCCCCTTCTAATCAGGAAATTCACGGCAGCTTCAATGACCGGGAGGGACGTGAACAAGAAAGGCGCGCCAGAAGTTGCCGAAATGGGCGGCCTTGGCATAGTGATGGGCGCGATCGGCTCCCTTCTCATTGCAATTGCGCTGCAGACTTTCCTGGGCTACCCTTTCAAGCTCATCGAAATACTCGCGGCAATGCTCACAATAATGATAATCTCGGTAATCGGCACCTATGACGACCTCTTTTCCATGAGGCAGTCCATCAAGGCAGTTCTCCCCATGGCCGCGGCCCTCCCGCTGGTGGCGGTCAGCGCAGCCGGCAGCACAGAACTATCCATCCCCTTCCTTGGCTCATTCGATTTCGGCTTTTACTATATCTTTCTGGTAATTCCCCTGGGTGTGACAGTGGCTTCCAACCTGACCAACATGCTTGCAGGCTTCAATGGCATGGAATCTGGCATGGGCATAGTGATATTCGCCTGCACGCTGCTTCTTGCGCTTTCCAACGGCTCGACCGAAATGGCAATGATTTCGGCAGCCATGGCAGGCGCCCTTATTGCATTCCTTCCGTTCAACTGGTATCCTGCCAAGGTGTTCACAGGCGATATTGGCAACCTTACGATCGGCGCTGCGCTTGCTTCTGCAGTGATTATAGGCAACCTGGAGACCGCAGGGGCAATACTGGTCATCCCTTATGTGCTTGACTTTTTCATCAAGGCAGCCAACCGCTTCCCTTCAGCCAAGTGGTGGGGCGAACTGAAAAACGGGAGGCTCTACCCTGTGGAAAACCGCGTTCGGGGACTGGCGCAGCTGGTGATGAAATTGGGCGGGGGGATTTCCGAGCAGAAGCTGGTGCTGGCTTTCATTGCGGCGGAAGGATTATGTGCTTTGCTTGCGATTCTTTTGTACGGGAGGCTCATCTGACTCCTGGCTGGTCTTTCCATGATAGTTGTCACAGGCGGCTCGGGCTTCATTGGATCGCATTTGTGCAGCCTTCTTGCTGAAGAGGGGCACGATGTCAGGATAATTGACATTGCCCCTCCGCCAATGGGCGTGAAGGCCGAATTCGTGCGCGCCTCGGTGCTGGATCCGTTGAAGCTGCAGAAGCTTTTTTCAGGAGCTGACGCAATCGTGCACCTGGCAGCGCTCATAGACGTCCAGGCATCTGTTTCAGACCCGTTTTCCGACTTCCAGGTGAATGCCCAGGGCACCATAAACGTGCTTGAGGCTGCAAGAAGGGCATCTGTCCCCAAGGTGGCATTCGCCTCCTCTGCGGCAGTCTACGGCGATCCCGAGGAGATCCCCGTGCCTGAATCACACCCAGCCAGCCCCCTCTCGCCCTACGGGGCTTCGAAACTCGCCTCAGAGCGCTACGTTCTCCTTTACAGCAGGCTCTATGGCATGAGGAACACAGTGTTGCGCCTCTTCAATGTCTATGGCAGGGGGCAGAATCCCCTTTCGCCCTATTCAGGCGTGATAACGAAATTTTCCGAGGCAATTGCCGAGGGCAAGCAGCCAATAATTTACGGCGACGGGGAGCAGACCCGCGACTTTGTGCACGCGGACGATGCTGCAAACGCCTTTTCCCTTGCAATAAGCTCAGACGGCTGCGATTCTCCCCTGAACATAGGCTCGGGCAAGGGCACTGCAATTCTGGACCTGCTGGAAAAGATGTGTTCGCTTGCAGGCAAAACGCCGAACCCTTTGCTCCAGCGCGAGCGAAAAGGCGACATCAGGAAAAGCGTTGCCGACATCTCGCTTGCAAAAAGGAAGATCGGCTTTTATCCGAAAATCCCCCTTGAGCAGGGCCTGAAGGAGATTGTTGCTGAAAAGTAGCACCCACTGTTCCCGTCAGTCCATTCCCTTTGCCAGGTCGATTACCGAGATGAACTGGTTGATGTGCTCGTAGTCCGTCGTCCTTCCGATGTCCAGCCAGTAGTCGGAAAAGACATAGCCGGTCAGCTTCTTTTTTTCCGCAAGAAGGCGGGGGAACACGTCATTTGCGAAATCCTCCTTGGGCTTGATGAGCTCGAATATTTCAGGCTCAAAGACGTATACGCCGGTGTTCACCAGGTTTTCAACTATGGGCTTTTCGCGGAAGCGCACAATGCGCTCGCCCTCCATGTCAGCCACCCCGTATTCCAGCGGCACGCCCTTCCTGTTGAGAGCGATCGTGGCAATCCCGCCGTGTTTGCAGTGGAATTCGATAATCTTTCCTATCTCTGTGTTTGAGAGGTGGTCGCCCATCATGACCACGAACGTGCCGTCAAGCTTCCCCATGAGCGGTATTATCGAGCCCGCCGTGCCAAGCTCGGCAGTTTCGACTGAATAGTGGAGCTTCAGGCCCCATTTGCCCCCGTCGCCGAAGTATTTCTCGATCTGCTCGTGCAGGTAGCCAACAGTAAGGTAGATTTCGGTTATTCCCGCCCTCTTGAGGCTGGCAAGCACGTATTCGAGTATGGGCTTTTTCCCAAGTGGAAGCATGGGCTTTGGTATTGTATATGTATACGGGCGCAGCCTGGTGCCCTTGCCTCCGCAAAGAACGATTGCTTTTGTCATGCTCTGTCCCCCAGGAATTCTGCTGAAAACCTATTTAAACGAAACCGACTTCAGGCCAAGCGACCGCAGGGCAGAGGCAGCCTTCTGCGGCAGCTTGCCGTTTACCACCACGTGCATCTTGGGCTCAGGGTACAAGTCAGGGTCGTCCGCGATTATCTGGCGGATTTTCACGTTGTGCCTGGAGAGCACCCCTGCCACCTTTGCCACCACTCCGAGCGAATCCGGGTCTGCCTCGATTTCTATCACGTCGTGGCCCAGCCTTTTTGCCGCCCCTGACACCTTTGCGACTGAAACCAATTCAGAGAATATCCTGTAAAGGTTTTCGTCATAGGCGATTTCGCTGCAGGTCTCGATCACCACCCGCCTGTCCACAGAAAGCGCGCGCGCCACCTTTGCAGGGGCAAGCTCGATGTTCCCGCAGTAAAGTTTTCCCTTCTCGCCCACGCGCAGCCCCAGCCGCAGCATCTCTGTAACTACTCGAAGCTTAGCCCTCTGGCCTGCGAAGTGCTCCTCAAGGTACCTAAGCATATGTATATTTCTGTTCAATAGTGTTTATAAATATTCATGGCAGTAATAATACGTTGATTTATAAATTACAACAGGTGATATCGGATGGCAACGACACAGAAAAAGCCGCATTCAGAATTACTAATTTATCATCCAGGCATGGTGACGAAGAGCTTTTCGAAAATGCTCCATGGGCGCTCCTTTCTCAACTATGACCCGAAGGCAAGTGAAATATTCGTAACAGTCAAAGCACAGGAAAAAAAGGACCCGCGCTCGCTTACCAGCCAGGAACTCTTTTCCTACTTGGTGAAGGGAATGGATGAAAACAAAGATGCCCTGCATCCATTGTTCAGCGTGGCTGCGTCGATTGAATTCCTGGCAAGGAGCCGGAATGGGAACAGCGCAGAGATTGCCGACCTGCTTAAAAATAACGAGCTGGATATGCGCACATTCCTCGATAAACACGTGAAGCCGAAAATCAAGTCAATAGAAGACCATATCTCCATGATGTCAAAGGATTCTATAAATATCGGCAAGGGGGGGAAAATGCGCATTAGGGGCGTGTTCGGGGGCTAAGCTTCTTTCCTGATTTTCTTTTCCCAGCGCTCGAGCCTGCCCTTGAAGCGCTCGATTATGTCGAAAATGCGCCCCGAGGTTTTCCCGTCGCCGTAGGGGTTTTTTGTCCCCCTCATCCTTTTTGCCGCAGCCTGATTGCCAAGAATCCCTTTCACTTCCTTAACGATATTCTCCTTTTCGCAGCCCACGCACCTGTTTGCCCCTGCCTCCACTGATTCGGGCCTGTCGGTCACATAGCGCAGGGTGAGGCAGGGTATGTGGAGCGCTGCGCACTCCTCCTGCATGCCCCCTGAGTCAGTGAGAACCAGGTCGGACTCCAGCATAAGGCAAAGCGCGTCTGTATATTTGGGAAGGCACTTCTCCCAGATTATGTGCGGGGCATTCTTGAGCTTGTCAGCAAACCCATATTTTTCAGCCGCAAGTTGTGTGGAAGGAAGCACTGAACAGAAGAAATTCACCTCTTTCATATCAAGAAGCGATCCGAATATTCCCGTCATCCTCTTTTCAGAAAGCATATTCTCCTTCCTGTGGCAGGACCAGAACACAAAAGGATGCCTGATTTTGAAGCGTTCGGTAATGCGGCTCTTCTTCTTCGCGAGTACAGCGTGTTCCAGGGCGGCATCAACAACGCTGTTGCCGACAACGAATATCCTCTCTTCCGGCGCATGCTCGGACAGCAGGTCCTTGCGGTTCTTTTCCGTTGCCGCAAAGAAAAGCGCGGAACAGGCATCAGAAGTTTTTGTGCATATCTGCTCTGGGAATGGCTCCCAGGAATAGGTCCTCAAGCCAGCCTCAACGTGCCCCACAGGCACCAGTGAGAGCGCGGCAGCCTGGGAAAAGAACATCGCAGTGAATGTGTCCCCGTGCGTAAGCACAATGTCCGGCTTTTCCTTTTTGCATATTTTTTCGAATTCCACAAGTATCTTTGCCCCGATTTCCGGCGAGGATCCCCTGGCTTCTATGTCATAGTCCGGCCTCGGGATCTCCAAATCGTCGAACAGGTCCAGGTACAGATTGTCGTCATAGTGCTGCCCGCTCCAGACAATGACGTTCTTGTGCCCCCTGCGGATTCCTTCCTTGATCAAAGGCGCCATCTTTATGGCGCAGGCGCGGCTCCCGAATGCATGTATTATTTTCATAATGCCCCTCGCAAGGAGACCTCTGGCTTCAGCCAGAGGAGGAATTGCGACCCTTCTCCTGCTCTTGAATATATCTCCGTATCGTCTCTTCTGAAACATGTCCTGCGGTTCCCACATAATAACTTGGAGACCATAGCTTGCCTTTCCTGAGAACTGTTTTCAGAAGTGGATTTTGCCCAAATAGGCTTATAAGCATTCTCCTTCCTAATAGGGTTATGATGAAAACGATACAGACTGTTGTTGAGGAACTGCCAGAGCAGAGGGCTATCTTTGATGAAAACCTTTTGCTTATGGCTGATGCCCAAAACTTTGTCGTTTCCTCCTGCTATGACCATGAAGAAACCAACACCTTCAGGATGCACCATTTCAACTATCCCATTCTCAGGGAACGCTTTGGCCTTCCCTCCCAGCTTGCGGTTGTTGCCAACAAGTATGCCTGCTCTTCCGTGAAGGGAGCCATCAGGCGAAAAGCTCCAAGACCAAATTTTTCTGGAAGAGCCGTCCATTATGATTCCCGCAGCAGCACAATAGACCTCGTTAAGAAATCCGCAAGCCTTCTGACAAAGGAAGGGAGGCTCAAGGTGAAGCTCAACGTCCCTTTGTATTTTCAGAAGTTCTCCGATTGGAAGGTCAAGGAAAGCAACCTCGTGAAATGCAGGGACAACAAGCTCAGGCTGATGATTATGATTGAGAAGCCGGCCATCAAATCCAACGGGAGTGGAAAAGTTATCGGTGTTGACAGGGGAATAACCAATCTGATTGCCACCTCTGATGGTTGGCTCTATGAAGGCCGTGATGTTTTTTCCGTCAAGAAGAGATACGTTGGGCTCAGGGCAAGGCTGCAAGCCAAAGGCACTCGTTCTGCCAAGAGACATCTTTCCAGGATGCGCGGCAGGGAGAAACGTTTTATGGCTGATGTCAACCATTGCATAAGCAGAACTTTGATAGACAGCGCAGGACTGAACGGAGCTTTGATTCTGGAAAACCTCAAGGGAATCAGAACCGCAAGGCACAGGCATCAGCAGAACTGGCTCTTCTCCAACTGGGCTTTTTACCAGCTTGAAACCTTTCTCAAATACAAAGGGGAAGAGCGAGGTGTCGCTGTTGAGTTTGTTCCAGCAAGGAATACCTCCAAAGCTTGCTCCGCATGTGGAAGCATCAAGAAGGGGCAGAGGCAAGGCTCTGTGTTCAGGTGCAAAACCTGCAACGTGGTTCTCCACGCCGACTTGAACGCTGCCAAAAACATCCTGCATAAATACCAATCCTCAAGGGCTGCTGTCAACCAGCCTATTGCTCTCCAAGCGGATGGAGCAAGCCACCGTCTTTAGACGGTGGTAGTTGACGATTTCCTTCGCATCGGATTCGGCATGGTAAAGCAGGCTCACGATGTCTATCGCGTCTTTTTCGCCCTTCGGCGTTTCGGCCCGGTCTTTCCAAGCCCCGAGCTTGAGCATCAGGAGCTGGGGCACGGTTGCCACCCGGATTCCATCTACTACATTGTGGTTTTCCAATATTTTTTCCACAGGGTAGGACAAGCGCGAGAATTTCGGGACATAAATGTCAACGTCAAACTCCCCTGTCCTTATTTCGTATTTCGCGAGCCTTTCGTTTTTCAAGAGCCCGAATTCCTTTTCGAGCGCCAAAAGGGAACCATAATCAGCCACGATGTCAATGTCCCTTGATTTTTGGGCCCTTGTGTGGAGGTAGACTGCCCAGCCGCCTATAAGGACAAACGAGTGCCCAGATGACAGCTCCAGCAAAAAATGGTAGCTTTTTTCAGTGACCGTCTCATTCCAATACTGTTTCATATAGCCCCATCCTCTTTCCAAGTGCATCCTTATATCTGGCGGACTGCCAGTCGTTCAGGTTCCATAAGTCAACATAGACCTGCGGGTCAGGGCATATGCCTTTGTCGGCATAGCCTGCAAGAAAGGGGTCTTTGCCAAGCACCAGCACTCTGGCATTTCCCTTTTCATTCCTGAATCTCCCCCCAGCTTCTGCAGCCTCTTTCTGGTCAGCATAAACAATCACTGTGGAATAGTCTGCCACGGCCTCATTGTGCCTCAGCCTGTATGCAGTGCAGCCTCCCCAGACTATCCCCGAGGGCATCGCCTTTTCAGCTTCGGAGACGCTTGCTGCCCAGCCGCTCCAGACAACGTCTTTCGCAAGCTTCCGCTGCGTTCCCCAGAATGCCAGGAGCTTTCCAAGGTCTGAGAGCCTGCATCCCCTGGAAAGGGGGGAAACAATCCCGTTTTGCACAAGCGGGAAAATGGCATTGTGCACGGTGGACAGTGATATCCCGAATTTCCTGGACAGCCCAAGCTGGGTGAACCGCGCACCACGTTCCTTCAGCGCGTTGCAGGCAAGTTCCCTGTAAATCCATTCCTTTTTCTTCATGTTTCGATTTTTGAATTAGGCTATTTATATAGGTTTCGATATTCTTCGAAACATCTCTTAATACAGGAACCCGGCCATGTAAAGTGGTACGCCCAGCAGGTGGAATCAAATTCGGGGTTATCATGCTGTATCAGTATATCATACTATACTAATAAAAGCTTTATTAGTATATTACACTATATGAACGTGATTGCCATGGATGTTGGCGCATTGGAGAAATTCAATCCCTGGTGGGTAGGGGAAGGTGTGCCGCCCGGGCTTCTTGGCACGCACAGGCGGCCCTACTTTGAAGAAGCGGCAAAGTATATTGACAAACGGTTCATAGTGCTGCTCTATGGGCTGCGGAGAGTGGGCAAATCCACCATACTCTACCAGCTGGCGGACATGCTCCTGAAAAAAGGCATAAATCCGCTGAGGGTGCTCTACTTTTCGTTTGACGAGCAGCCTGCGCAAATCGAGCAGATTCTGTCTGCATACGAGGAAAAGGTGATAAAAGGCAGGATTGGCGGGCAAAAAACCTACCTTTTCCTGGACGAAGTGCAGAAGGTCGGCGATTGGCAATCCAAGCTCAAAGTCCTATACGACCTGAACCCGGACTTGAAGATATTTGTTTCCGGCTCGGCTTCGATTTCACTGCAAAAAAAAGCCGCCGAAAGCCTTGCCGGGCGCGTGGTCGACGTGCATGTCAAGCCGCTTTCATTCCGCGAGTTTTTGCAGTGGAAGGGTGCAAAGATGGATGAAAGCCGGCCAGAGCTTTACCAAAAAGAGGCGTCCCTCCATCTTGCAGACTACATGCGGAAAGGCGGCTTTCCGGAAATAACCGACCACGCGGAGGACGGGATGGTGCGGAAGTACGTCAAAAGCGCGGTGCTGGACAGGATACTCTACCGCGACATTCCGCAGGAGTTTGGAGTGCGGGATCTCGAGCTTTTGAGGGCATTGCATGAATTGTTTGCCCGCGAGCCTGGCATGATTGCCAATGTTGAGGGGATTGCGAAAGACCTGGGAAGGAACAGGATAACTGTCGCAAATTACATTGAATATCTCAAGCATGCCCTTCTCATATGCGATGTGAAAAACCTGCGTGGAAGCGCCCTGGCAACGTCAAGGAAGAACAAGAAAATCTATCCCACCAGCCCTGCATTCACATTTGCCATGCGGGAAGACTTCTTTTCAGGGGCAGTCCTTTCCAAAGTGGCTGAAACGCTGGTTGCCGCCCATCTTGAGGCAGAGTACTATTACCGCAACAGCTTTGAAGTTGATTTTGTAAAAAAGAAAGGGAAGGTTGCCGTGCCGGTGGAAGTCAAGTTTGGGAAAGTTGCGCAGGGGCAGGCCCTGCGATTTATGGAAATTTATAAATCTCCGCGTGGAGTGGTGGTAAGCAAGGATGAATTTTCCCCAAGAGGCAAGGTTAAGGTTGTGCCGCTTTGGCTTTTCCTGATGAAAAGCTCCGAAGCAGCGGAATAGGGATTCCGCTCCAGTGCAGAAAAAGGGCATGACTGGCTTGTGCAACACCCAGAAGATTTTCGAAACATCATCTAATACAGGAACCCAGCCATGTAAAGCGGTATGGACTTGCCAGTGAACTCCTCGGAATCCTTCAATATGAATTCCGGCTCCTGCCCGAAGTTCTTTCCCGCCCCGCCAACCTCCACTGTCCGCCCTTCAAATCGGAAATCAGGCGTCTTTTGCCCACGGTTGCCTTTCAGGTAGCAGAGCTTGTCAGCATGGGAAACAAAGAACTCCTCCCGCAGAGCGCCAGCGTCCGGCTCACGGAGGACCGACCTTGCTATGTGGGTGCGGAACGGGGGCGCCAGGTAGAGTTTCGGTTCCTTTCGCACAAGATCCTTTCCGCACGGAAGTACGCGCATCACCAGCCCCATCCGGCAAATGGCGTCCACTATTTTCATCAGGGTGGGCTTGGAAACGCTGAGCTTTCCGCCAAGCGACGAATAGCTCAGTTCGGCAGGCGGGCTTATGGCAATCCATTGCAGTATTTTTTTCACGCTTTCCACGCTTTCGTGCTTCAGGACTTCCGAGCGTGGCAGGTCAGAATAGATTATCTTCTCCAGCGAATTGGAAAGCATGAGGGAGAATTGCTCCGGGTTCACGCTTGGATATGCCAATCCTCCGAAGGAATGGTATTCCGCAACATAACCTGCGAATTCCGAATTGGACGAAGCGAAGACGGCCCTTGTTTTTTCTTCGAAAAGCGCCTGCGGGCTGATGCGTCCCGCATCCCGGATTCCTTTTTTTATGACCAGGTGCTCACGAAATGAGACCGGCTTCATATGGTACAAGAGCGCCCGCCTTGAAAGATCCGCGCCCTTTCGGAGTTCCAGTGCGGATGAGCCTGAAAAAAACACCCGGGCAAGGTTTTCATCATAAGCGGTTTTGAGGGCCGATTTCCATTCGCTTCGCGTGTGTATTTCGTCTATGAACAGATGTTTCCAGCCTCTGGAGGCAACAAACCGCATTATGTCATAAAGGTCGTATTCTTCCAGGTACTCGGCGTCTGATGAAAAGTAAAACGAGTCTTTCATCGCATTGGCAAGCTGGAGCAGAAGCACGGTCTTGCCAATTCCCCTAAGCCCGCATATGCCAGCGTGGGTTCCGGCAGGCGTGTTTGCCAGGCTGTCAAACAGGTAACGCCTGAAAACAAAGCGGCCAGCGTCCGCCTTGCGCGCTTCGCTGTTTTTCAACAGCTTTGAAAAGGCCATTTCGTCCATGGATGAATTATGGCAGAAAGGCTTATATTTCTTACATTTTGTAAATTGTAATTGACAAAAAGCGTGCATTTTGTAAAACAGGTTTATCAAAATGCATTAAGCTAGCTCTCCATCGCCTTCTCCACGACGTCCTTATATTCCTTCATCAGCGAATCTGCCCTTTTCTGCGTCTTCGCCTCTGCAAAAATCCGCATGGCGTTCTCGGTGCCCGATGCCCTCACAATCGCCCAGCCATCCTCAAAATCAATACGCACTCCGTCTATGAGCGTGAGCCTGCCGCCTGACTTTTCAGCGTGCTTTTTCGCAGCAGCAAGCCCGGCTTCTTTCTTCTCGGGCGCAGCCTCAGGCTTCGCCTTCGCATTATAATAGACCGGAAGCTCAGCCACAAGCTCGCTCATTTTTTTGTCGCAGGCCATTTCGCACATTTTCGCAGCCGCGAAAATGCCGTCCTTTGCAAGCGAGAAGCCGGGCCAGATTACGCCTCCCACTTCCTCGCCGCCTGAAACCACCTTCTTCCCGAGCTCTACAATCTTTTCGGAAAGATAAGGCGCCCCAACTTTTGTGTAAACTGTTTTCGCGCCAAGCGAAGCGCAGGCATCCTCCACGCATCTGCTCGTTGCAACGGTAGTCACCACCACCTTTTCTCTCTGCCCCTTTGCCTCCTCGCATGCCTTTTTCGCGGAAATCGCAAATCCCTTGTCGCCCACTATCCAGCTCCCCCTTTCGTCCACGAACACAACGCGGTCGGAATCCCCGTCCCATGCAACGCCGAAGTCTGCCGATTTTTCGCGCACTGTTTTGAGAAGCCTCTGCACATTTGGCTCGGAGGGCTCGGAAAGCCTTCCAGGAAAATGCCCATCGATTTTTTCGTTTAGCACAGTCACTTCGCATCCAAGGGACTCGAATACAGGACGCGAAAGAGCGGAGGTGCCGTTGCCGAAATCCAGGGCGATTCGCAGTTTCCTTTTCCTGATTTTTTCCGCATCCACAGCTTTCAGGACTGCAGCAGCGTGGTCGGTTGCCGCGTTCGGATACTCCTGCTTCCTGCCAACGTGGTTCCACTCAGATCTCATGAATTTCTTGCCAAGAGCCATCCTCTCGATTTCGGCTCCCCTCTCATGCGAAATGGCAATCCCCTTCCCGTCCACGAACTTGAGCGCGTTCCACTCAGGGGGATTGTGCGACGCAGTGACGATTATCAGCCCGGCTGCTTTCTTCTTCTCAAGCGCCCACTCGGCCACAGGGGAGGAAACCATCCCCAAGTCAAGCGCATCCTTTCCAGCTGAAAGTATCCCCGCCTCCACAGCCGAATGGAGCATTGGGGACGTAAGGCGCATGTCTCTTCCCAGCGCAATCTCTCTGCCTGCGCAAGACGTGGCAAAAGACGCGGCAAGGTCAAAGGCAAGGCCCGGGGTGAGCACATCCAGCCTCCCCCTCACCCCGTTGGTTCCGAAAAGCGCCATAGTATCTCCTCTCACTTTTTTTCAGCAACCCTTAGCAGCATAGTCTTTTCAGCAAGGGAAATGAGCTTGGGGGAAATGTGCGCCTTGCCCGCAACAAGCATCCTGCCGCGTTTCGGGCGTTTGCCAGGCATTTTCATGCTAATCTCCCCTCTTCGCGTGGATGATTTCCCAGTGCCCGCCCTTGTCCGGGCCAACACGGCGGAGCAGACTCTTCTTCCTGAGATTGCTTAGGTGGAATTTGACTCCGTCCCCAGTCAATCCGAGCAGAACTGCAAGCTCTTTCCGCGTGATTTCTGGATTTTTGCTGATGGAATCAAGGATTTTCTGGGTAGTTTTCTGGGTAGCAGGTCTTGAATGTTTATTGAAAATTGCCCTGAAAAATGTTGAAGATTCGAACCCCGGTTCGTTCAAGCCGGCGCCGGTCATTTTAATTCTTT
>DUFS01000059.1 GCA_013331805.1 Microcaldota archaeon
GCCTGTGCTTGCCACCGTGTACGGTACGATAGCGCAGTACATGCAAAACGTCCGCCTTCCCCTCTGGCGCAAAGCGTATCTTTCGTTCACCCAGCTTAGGTTTGAAAAAAATGCCTGCGCACGGGCGGATGCAGTGGCATCATTGTGCAAAAAACAGACCGAAGAAATGGTGCTGCATTACGGCTTTTCACAGGCAAAGCCAATAAACTGCGGAATCAACACCAAGCTCTTCTTCCCAAGGGCAAAGGAAAAGTCAAAAGCGCATCTTGGGCTTGAGGGGCATGAAAAGATAGTGCTTGCATGCGGCAGGATGAGCGTTGCACACAAAGGATTTGACACATTGCTTGGGCTTGCGGGCTTGCTCCCTAAGGGCTGCACACTGGTGGTGAATGGCAGGGTGCCCAAAAAGCTTGCCAGCATGATGCCCTCCAACATGCTTGCAACCACAACAAAAATAGAAAACCTCCCATTTCTCTACAGTGCCGCAGACCTGCTTGTCCACCCGTCGCGCTACGAGGGCTTTGGACTGGTGACTGCAGAGGCAATGGCGTGCGGCACGCCGGCAGTGGCATTCGACACTGGCGCAGCATCCGAGCTTATCGGAAAAAACGAGGGCGGAAGACTGATTTCAGATATGCACGACCAGAGCGGCTTTATCCGCGCCGCGCTTGCTCTCGTCAAGGATGAGGGGTTGTCAAGGAAACTTGGCAGGATGGCACAACAGCGCGCGTCCAGGTTCAGCACCGAGGCAATGGCACAGCATTATTATGATTATTACCAGCAGATTGTTTCAGGGGGCCTCTGATGCCAAAAAAAGCGCTTATTTACGGGATTTCCGGCCAGGATGGCTACTACGCAGCAAAGCTGCTGCAATCCAAGGGCTACGAGATACACGGGATTTCGCACAGCAAGCCAGCGCTTCTGCCCGATGTCGGCTTTACACAAGCCGACCTTGCAGGAGACGAGCGGGCGTATCTTGAGCCCCTGCACAATTTTGCCCCTGATGAAATATACTATCTTGCTGGCATAAACAGCCACCAGAAAGTAATTGAAAACCCCACGCTCGCATTCCGTGTCAATGCGCTTGCGCCTATTGCAATAATGCAGGAAATAAGCTCAAACGCCCCCAAGGCAAGGTTCTTCCATGCCTCCTCTGCCTACATATTCGAAGCAAAGCCAGGGAGGGTAAACGAAGAGACCGCTCCATTGCCCAATAGCGCATATGGCATCTCAAAACTCTCATCACACCTGATGACCAGGCAATTCCGCAAGGAAGGGCTGTTTGCCTGCAATGGCATCCTCTTCAATCATGAATCCCCCCAAAGGCAGGCGGATTTTGTGACACGCAAGATAACACGGGCAGCCGCCGCAATCAGCCTTGGAATGCAGCAAGAAAAGCTTGCATTGGGCAACCTGGACGCGCAGCGCGACTGGGGCTTTGCTGGCGACTATGTGGAGGCAATGTGGCTGATGCTGCAGCAGGAAAGGCCGGACGACTATATAATCGCGACAGGTGAAACGCACACGGTGCGCGAATTTAGCCAGGAGGCTTTTTTGCACGTGCATTTGGATTGGGAAGACCATGTCCGTTCAGACCCTGCGCTTGTCAGAAAAAGCGAACAGCGACTTGAAGCAGACATCTCCAAGGCGCGCATGAAACTGGGCTGGGCGCCCAAAGTTAAATTTAAAGAAATTGTGCATATGATGGTGGATGCTGATTTGGAAAGCTTGAAGCAGGGGAGGTAATGCCATGAAAACAGCTCTTATAACCGGGATTACTGGACAGGACGGCTCATACCTTTCAGAACTCCTGATATCAAAAGGCTACCGCGTGATTGGCATCGTGCGCCGCTCAAGCAGCGTGGACAGCCGAGGCAGGCTGGATCATCTCGACCCGGATGTAAGGAAAAAAATAATTCTCCAATACGGCGACATGACTGATGCATCATCCCTGGTCGCCATAATAAAGAGATTCGAGCCTTCCGAAGTCTACAACCTCGCTGCGCAGTCGCACGTGAAGATAAGTTTCGACCAGCCCATTTACACAAGCGAAGTCACGGGAGTCGGCACCCTGAATGTGCTTGAAGCCATACGCATATCTGGTTTGAACGTGCGGTTCTACCAGGCATCTTCCTCAGAGCAGTTTGGCAAGGTTGCACACACGCCGCAAAATGAATCCACCCCGTTCTACCCGCGAAGCCCCTATGGCGTCTCAAAAGTATTTGCGCACTGGATAACGGTAAACTACCGGGAGGCGTATGGGATGCACAACTCCTGCGGCATACTTTTCAACCATGAGTCCCCAAGGCGCGGCGAGAATTTTGTCACCAGGAAAATCAGCCTAGGGGTTGCAAAAATAAAGGAAGAGATGGATGCCGAACTTCGGCTTGGCAATATCGATTCCCAGCGCGACTGGGGCTTTGCTGGCGACTATGTCGAGGCAATGTGGCTGATGCTGCAGCAGGAAAAGCCGGATGACTATGTTGTTGCGACCGGGGTGTCCCACACTGTCCGGGACTTCTGCGAGGCTGCATTTTCCCACGCAGGGATGGACTACAAGGATTATGTGAAGACTGACTCTGAATATTTCCGCCCTTCGGAAGTGGACGCGCTTCGCGGAGATGCGGCAAAGGCAAGGGAAAAACTCGGTTGGAAGCCAAAAACGGACTTCAAGAGCTTGGTGGGTATGATGGTGGATTCCGACCTGGCATTTGTGCGGAACAATTTCTCGTACAAACACAGCGGCTTTAGGCTGAGCAGGAGATGAAAGATGCTGGTTTTGCTGCACCCAGTACAGATCAACTACCGTGATTGGTATCCCCCGGTTAGAGACGGCTTGCCCAGTCGCTTATCCTACTGGCAATTGACTTGGCATCCAGCCCGTTGAGCTTCCGGAGGTACTCCTGGTCGCCCACGGTCTTTTGGAATGCATCCGGAAGTGAGATATATCTGAAGTTGGCACAAACTCCGTTTTTGGAGAGAGTTTCGCAGACTGCTGAACGCAGACCACCTATTTCGCTGTGTTCCTCGATGGTGACTAGAAGATTAGAACTTTGTGCCTGCTCAAGAACAAGTCTTTCATCAAGAGGCTTAATCCACGGTACACTGAAGATATCTACTGGTATGTCACCAGAGGCAATCTGTTTGGCTGCTAGATAGGCATTGTAGACTATATTGCCAGTAGCAAGAATGGCAATCCTCTTTCCGCTGCCTTTTGATGAAAAAATGGGGATGCCTTTTCCAACCTGCATTTTTGGAGGCTGGCTGTAGATGGCGGGCTCCTTGCCTCTGCCCAACCTGACAAATACTGGGCTTTTCAGATTGCATATTGCCGCAGGAAGCGTGGCTGCCTCGAGAGAATCTGACGGGCAGACCACTTGCATGTTGGGCATTGAACGCATGATGCTTATATCTTCAGTCGGCTGGTGCGTTGAGCCTGACTGTGCATAGTCCAATCCGCTTCCCACACCCACGATTTTCACGCCAATGTTGTGGTAGCAGATATCCACACGTATCTGCTCTAGGCAGCGGTAGGTGACAAACGGAGTTATTGAATACACGAATGGCTTTTTGCCTGCAAGCGCCATGCCTGCAGCCATCGACATGGTATTTGCTTCAGATATGCCCGAGTTGACATACTGTGTGGGCAGCTCATCACGGAATCTCTCCAGTAGATTGAAGCCCATGTCAGCAGTGAGCAGAATCACACGTGGATCCGCTTTTGCAACTCCGAAGAGTGCCTTGAAAAAGGACGTTCTCACCTCATTCACCTTTTTCCGCGTAGAACTGGAGATTTTGCCTCACCCATTCTACACTTTTCTTGACACCTTCCTTAAGCGAGTGACGCGGCTTCCACTTCAGGAGCCTGTCCGCTTTGCTGGTGTCAGCTACCCAGTAAAAGTCGCCTGATTCATCAGTCGCAAGCTTGGCCCATGCTGGCTTGGAAGTGGTCTTTGTCTCGGCTATTATTGCCTCGACCATGCTTCGCACGTCGTACTGCCTGCCGGTGCCGATGTTTATTACCTCGCCTTTCAGCTCTGGGCGGCGCACCAGCTCAAGGTAGGCATCTTCGATATCCTGGGTGTAGATGAAGTCGCGCTTCTGCAGGCCAGAAGTGAACTCCAGCTCCTGGTTGAGCAGGCATTTCCTGATGGTGGACGGCACCAGGCGCGTGGACTCCTCAAAAGGTCCGAAGACCGAAAAAAGGCGCGTGGTTACTATGGGCGCGCCGGTAATCTTAGTATGGACCTGGCAAAAGATGGTGGCGCCTGCCTTGGTGGCCCCGTAATAGTTCACCGGGGCAGGAAGGTCGCCTTCTGCCATGTATTTTTTCACCAGCCCGTACTCGGAAGAGCTGCTGGTGTTTATGAAGGACTCGTATTTCACCTTGTCCGAAGCGCGCACCAAGTTCAGGGTGCCCACCATGTTGGTTTCGAAAATCTTGTCCAGATCAGTCTGGATTCTGGGGTAGGCGCCGTAGGTCGCCAGATGGATTATCGAGTGCGGCCTGACTTTTTCCATTGTGCTGCACAGCGCCGGGTAGTCCAGCAGGTCGAGTTCGTGCACCTGCATCTGGTCCAGCACGTCATGCAGGCGCCAGGTGTTGGCGCCCCTGCGGACCGATATGTGCACCTCCCAGCCTTCTGAAAGGAAGCGGCGCGCGATGTTGGCGCCCACAAAACCCGTCGAGCCGCTCACAAAGACTTTCATGCCTTTTCCTCCAGCCACCTTGGATACGGAAATATCGAGCCTATCCTGCCAGCAAACCCAAGCGAGCGGATGTCTTTTCTTATTTCGTCCTCGTATACAGAGGAAAGGATGATTATGGCATCGGGGGGTTGCGACTGCACCTCTGATGGAGGCACTATCTTCATCCTGCTTCCAGATGCGTAGAGACCCCACTTGTTCCTGTCCGTATCAACGATGAATGGAACCAGCCGATGGCTAATCCCGCATTCACAAAGCAGGGTAACCCCGGCTCCAGAGGCGCCCCACATCCAAGTCTTTTTGCCAGGTTCTATAAGCGAGAGGAGTTGTGCCTTCATTTTTTCTTGGCCCCAATCGAAGTCGGGCTGCGCGGAATTTCTTACTATGACTGTAAGGAACTCCTCGCGCATGGGGGAGTGGAGCTCCAAGAGCTGCAGACCCGCAAGATAAATGGTTTTGAGGAGCGTCTGCGGGGTGAAATAGAGCGTGTGCTCGCGAAAGAACTCGAACCATTTCTTGTTCTTTATCTGCTGTTCTGCATTCGGCACCTCTATGAGCCCCACTGCGCCCTCCTGGCAGCGCGAAGAGGCGTTCCTGAGTATTTCCACTGGATTTGAAACATGCTCCAGCACAAAGCGCAGGGCAAATGAATCGTAGCCGCTGAACTTTTCAGGAGTGTTCCGGTCGAAAAACATGTTGTGGGCGTCCACGCCAGCAGCCTGCGCTGCCTTGCACGCGGCAACAGAGGGCTCGAAGGCAACCACCCTTGCCCCCAGCTTGGCCATCGCAGAGGAGAAAAGGCCGTTGCCGCAGCCTATCTCCACGAAGTTTTTCGCCCCGTACTTTCCAGCCAGCAAGTCTGCAAACCGCTCGACGTGCTCCACTGCCAGCCCAGAGAAGGATATGTTTCGCTGGTAGTCTGAAGAGTACTCCTCCTCCGGGAAGTCCTCGGCCAGCTGCACCAAGCCGCAGGCCAGGCACTTTGATACGCTCAGCCTTACCTGGACGTCTTTTTCCAGCTCCTTTTCCGAGAGGTACTTGTGGCTGTACTTGGGGCAGGAGTTGGTTTCGAACACCGTCTTAAGCGAGCCCGAGCCGCAAACCCTGCAAGCCATTCACACCAACTCCTCCATTGCCTTTGCGTATTCCGCGTCCGAAGGATACTTGTAGTGCCACTCCAGCCTGCCCTCCATGTAGCTGACTCCCTTGCCCTTCACCGTGTCCGCTATTACCACCTTGGGCTTGCCGCTTTTCATGAAGCCGGAGGAGAAAAGCCCCAGCAGCGCCTCGAGGGAATTCCCGTCCAGCCGCGCAGTCTCCCAGCCGAAAGCCCTGAATTTTTCCTCAATGGGCTCCAGGGGCAGGATCTCCTCCACGCTGCCAAAGCTCTGGATCTTGTTGTAGTCCACGATTGCCACCAAGTTGTCGAGTTTCTTCGCCCCGGAGAAAAGGACGGCTTCCCAGACGCTGCCCTCGTCCAGCTCGCCATCGGAGAGCAGCACGAACACCCTGTTTTTTCCCCCATCAAGCTTTATTGCCGTGGCAATCCCACACCCAAGCCCGAGTCCGTGCCCCAGCGAACCTGTGGAAACTTCCACGCCAGGAACGCAGCCCTTGGTCGGATGCCCAGGCAGGCTGCTTTCGTTCTGGTAGTAGGAGTCGAGCCTGGAAGCTGGAAAAAATCCCGCGTGCGCAAGAGCCGCATACAGGGCGGCGCTTGCGTGCCCCTTGCTCAATATGAAATAGTCCCGATTTTCCCACAGGGGCTTTTTCGTGTCAAAGCGCATCACCTTGTCCAAATAGAGCACTGTGAGTATTTCGATGCAGGAGAGGCAGCTTCCCACATGGGAGGCTTTTGCCTTGTGGCACATGCCCACCACGTCCCTTCTGATCTGAGTTGCTGCTGCAGACAGGGATTTTGCAGGTGTGACCATCAGACTATCCCCTTGAGTTCGAGGTGCTTTTTATACCATGGAAGGGTTTCCCTCAGCCCATCTTCAATCCCGTACCGCGCCTTCCAGCCAAGAAGTCTTGCAGCCTTTTTGCTGGAAAGGTACTGCGCCTTTATCTCAGCAGTCGCCTCCCCAAGTATGACTGGTTTTAAGTCGGAATGCATCTCATGTAGGATAAGCTTGACAAGCGACAGCACATCAATCTTAGCCTCGGTGCTGAAGTTAAATGCTTGGCCAGCAATTTCCTTCCTGTGCATGTTTTCACCCAAGAGCAGATATGCAGACGCCGCATCCTTTACAAACAGGTAGTCGCGGACATAGGTTCCGTCGCTTCTGATGATGGGATGCTGCCCCAGCAGCACTGATTGGATGGTGCCAGGTATTATTCTGTTGAAGTTGGTGTCGCCAGACCCGTATAGATTACCGCATCTCGCAATCGAGACTGGAAGTCCATATGTATGGAAGTAGGACTGTGAAATTAGGTCGGCACAACTCTTTGAAACATCGTAGGGATGCGTGCCCTGAAGCGGGGTCTCTTCAACATAGGGAAGCTTTTCTTGGCTGCCATATGCTTTGTCGGAGGACGCTACCACCACCCGTCTTACCAGCCCTGAAACCCTTGCAGCTTCAAGCAGGTTCCAGGTCCCCTCGATGTTGGACTTGAATGTCTGCAGAGGCGATCGGTTGGCAGCGCCCACAATGGCCTGCGCGCCCAGGTGGAAGACTGTATCTATCTCGTATTCGTTCATGGTCCGCTCGAGAGCGAAGTAGTCCTCAAGCTCGCCGCGCACTGCTGCTGCCTTTTCCCAGATGCCTGACTCATAAATTCTGGATGAGGGAACGTAATCCCGTAGGAAAAAAGTCACGTTCGCTCCTTGCTCAAGCAAAAGCTCGGCAAGATGCGATCCTAAAAATCCTGAGGCGCCGCTCACAAGTACGTTCTTTTGGAACCAGAATTCCTTTTTCATTTCCACACCTTCCAGGGTACCTTGCCAGAATCCCATATCCGGTTCAGTTCTAGGTAGTCCCTGTACGTATCCATGCACTGCCAGAAGCTGTTGTGCTTGTACATGGAAAGCTGTTTTTCTTTTACCAGCCTGTTAAGGGGCTCGGTCTCAAGCACGCATGAGTCACCGTCCTGCAGGTAATCGAAAATGTCCTTCCTGAATACGTAGAATCCCACATTCACGAAGTCGTCGCGCAGCACTGGTTTTTCCACAAACCCGTTGACGAAGCCGTCTTGTGTGGATTTTATCAAGCCGAAGCGCGATTGGGGGTTGACGCCCGTCAGCGTGCCGATTGTTTTTTTCACCTGGTGGAATTCCAGAAGCTTTTTAACATCGATGTCTGCCACGCCATCGCCATAGGTGAGCATGAATCGGTCTGAGTCGACGTATCGTTCTATGCGCTTCACCCGCGCGCCAGTCATGGCATTCAGGCCGGTTTCAGCAAAAGTGATGTTCCAGTCCTCCATGGCGCTCGCCCCATCGTGCACCGTCTTCTTCCCATCCCTGAGGCTAATTGTAAAGTCCTGGTTCATCAGCTCTTGGTTGAGGAAATGCTGCTTGATGTAATCGCCGCGGTACCCCAGGCAGAGCACGAAGTCTCTAAAACCGAAGTGAGAGTAGATCTTCATTATGTGCCAGAGTATGGGCATGCCCCCCACCAGCACCATGGGCTTGGGCTTGAACTCGGTTTCTTCACGGAGCCTAGTGCCAAGCCCTCCACACATTATGACTACTTTAGTATTCGATTCCATTACGACCGCACCAATTAGGATAGGTTTAGCAACAATTTAAAACATCACTCATGAACACTCAGCTATGGACAAGGACTTGGCACCACTATTGTCAATCTGCATACCGACTTTCAACCGGGTTGCTGCACTCGAACACCTGCTCGGCTGCCTTTTAGGAGAAATGAAAGGGAAAGAGGGGAAGGTGGAAATTTGTATATCTGACAACGGCTCTACGGATGGAACACAGGAAATAATCTCCAAGTGGAAGGCGAAGCTTCCCATTGGAGCAAGGAAAAACCAGAAAAATCTCGGCTACGACATTAACGCCATCCGGGCACTGCAGATGGCCAGGGGAAGATATGCCTGGTATGTTGGGGATGATGATCTGGTTGAGCCAGGATCGGTCAGCAGGCTGCTTTCTGACATAGAAAAAGCCCAAGGCGCAGGGGCAATTTACATAAACGCGCTCAGCATAGGACGGCCCATAACAAAATTCAGGTTCAGACGTTTTGCGACATTTTCCAAATCCAACTCAGACTACCCACCTCTCAATGCCAGTTTTGGAGGCTCAATATGCCTGAATACTGCGGTTGCAAACAGCATAATCAGGAAAAAAATCAGGATCGCCGGTAGAAAACTTGTCAAAGATTCGCAAGACCGATACGTATTCAACGACTTTGTGCATACGTACCTCTTTTTGGAATGCATATTAAAGAGCGGTCGCTTCGGAATCGAACCATTACCAGCAGTGAGAATAGTTGCAGACGCAAACACTGTTTCATACGAAAAGAAGTTCTATCTGGACCTCATACTCATGACTTATTCGCTTGAGGCGAAAATGCGGTACGGCTGGTTTCGCGAAGGGGCAAAAAACTACAATCTCAAAGCCTTCCTCATACGGGCTGCCCTGTCGCTCCTAAGACCAGAACTGGACGAGGCATACCTGATGAGCCTTGTTCTCCACAGGAAGCTGCTTGAGCGGGATGGCGACCGCTTAGGGCTTGCCTTTATCTACGTTGTAGAGGCTGCCCGGCGCACGCCCATTGCAAGGCAGTTGCTCGTTGTTTCATTCCTCATGATGAGGAATATCCGTGACATCCACATCAAGGAAGAAAGAGATGACAGCAGGTATCTGAAGAACGCGATTCGATTTGCTATTTTGCGAGCCAATGGGATACTGGGATGAGCAAGAGCCACTAGCATTACCTGTCTGGGTATTCCCTGCTCCAATCTATCCTTATTCCTCTTTTTGCAGTTGACTGCTGTTGATAATGGGCTGCCTCCTCTAGGAAAACCGAGATTCCTCCGCAAATTGAGTAGATTATGCCTCTCATTCCGTCGAGTATGAGCCTGTGGCGTAGCAGGAGATTGATGGTGGCAACTATCGGGTAGAGAAACATCATTCTCAGCCCATGGTCACCAAAAAGGCGGGAGATGCGCCTGTCCCTCTCACTGCTGCGCACCTTATTTCTCCCAGTTTTTGCGTATTCGATCGGCATCTGGAAGAGATACTCCTCCATCTTCTTAACGTATTCCTGCACGCCCGGATAGGCGTAATGAAAAAATAGGCTTGGGAGTCTTGCCCCTCTGCCGTAGATTTTTGGAGGCTCGTGCGGAATGCCGTGCTCATACCTGACTGCCCCCTTGCGGAAGAGCCTCGGCAGCCAGGTGTTGATTGAGCTTTTGGTGGAAAATCCGTCGAACAGGTAATTTATGCGCTTCATGAAAAAAACGTCCGCGTCCTTGCGCAATATTGCCTGGCGGATCTCGCGTTTCAGTTCATCTGAAAGCCTCTCATCCGCGTCAAGTATGAGCGCCCAATCCCCCTTCTTTACTTTGGAGAGAGCCTTGTTGATATTCTGNNCCTCATTGAAGAAGACTGCGACAAGCGTTATTTTTGACATTCACACCCTCCTTTTTGCATAAAGCATCCCAACTCTCCCGTGCGGATACTTCCAACCTTCGCAATAGAAATAAGATGGACGTATAATAATCCTTACCTCAAATCCGCATTCTTTCAGTCTCTTTTCCAGATTAGCATGCCCGTAATGGAATTCCACCATCATCTCGTCAAACGCCCTTATCGCTTCATTTGGAGCAGAAAGCAGAATTTCATATTCGTATCCTTCGCAGTCCATCTTAAGCACTCCTCTCTCATTTTTAAGATATTTGCAGACTATGCTCTCAAGCGAAAGTATGGGCACCTTGCGCCCAGAATCTGAAGCTGAAAGCTGGCTCCCGCCAACCGTGACCTTTTTTTCATCAACTATTATTGTATGGTTATTCCCACCAGCTCCTGCATTCAACACAAGTACGTTCCCAAACCCGTTTTTCTCTATATTCCTTTTCGCAAGCGAATATGAATAAGGGTATGGTTCGAACGCAATGACTGTTTTTGCCCCCCCGGCTGCAAAATAAACGGCAGTGTCTCCTATGTTTGCGCCTATGTCTATGACTGTCCTGCCCTTACAGAAAAGTTTGCCGTATTCCCTACGAAAGAACACATCATAAGCAAGCCCAAGGCAATCAGGACCTTCGAGGACAATTTTCTGCTTATCGAAATCGAATTCGACACATCCGAAATCTTTTCTCATTAAAATATCGTATTTTTTGTCCTTGATGTGCAAAAGAAGGTATAGTGTGCGCTTGAGGTTTTTCCCCGCAACTTCATACTGCGAGCCGTCGCGGAATTTCATCACGATTCTGCCCCTATTTTTCAAAAGTCCAAATGCTACTTCGGGAAAATTATCCACCGTCTTTATGCCAAGAAGGGCGTAGACTACGTAGTTCTTCAGAATGACAATCTGCCTGAATTTAAGGTTGATAAGAATACTGGGAATATCAAAAAAGGACACATTACCAAAAGGGGAAACTGCAAATTCCTGCTCTTCCATAATCGTTCACTGTCCAAAGCGGGCTGGCTTTCTTAACCTATGTGTCATTAATAAACTTTCTTGCAGGCATCAAAATATGAGAAACAACCCACATGAATTTGCTGAAAAGAGCCTTGGAAGGCTGGTTTTGTTTCGTTCAGGCAAAAGAAAGAATGACATTGCAATTGTAATTCCATCCGCAGATTCGGTCGAGCTTCTCGAAGCTCACCTGCGAATACTGGCAAATCAAGACTACAAAAAATTCGACATCATAATCATAGGTAAGATGCCAAACAGCGTGCCACGCGAGCTTAACCTTATCCTCTATGATGAAATTTATCCCCTAGGGTCATCCGGCGGTTTTGGAATAGGGCAGGTTCTTGCATATTTTCTCGGTTACGAATATGTAATAAATTCAGATGTTGATGCAACGCCGATATCAAAAAATCTTGTAAGGCACCTATTCGAAACTGCCAAATCCTCTGGCAAGGCAGTTTTTCCAAAGTCTGTCCAATATAAGGGTTATCCGCTCTGCGGTTATATAATAAACCAATATGGCATCTGCCCGAGAAGCCTTCTGACGGAGTTTGGTTTCATTTATTTCCGTCTTTTCAGGGGCTCTGAAGATGTTGATTACTGCGAACGGCTTGTGATGG
Source organism: Microcaldota archaeon (assembly GCA_013331805.1). Lineage (GTDB taxonomy): Archaea > Micrarchaeota > Micrarchaeia > Anstonellales > Anstonellaceae > UBA10161 > UBA10161 sp10161u. Next base: position 11,927 of record DUFS01000059.1, read on the forward strand.
AAGGCAAGGTCATATATGATGAGTCTGTCCTAGTAAGGCACAAGTCGCACATATTCGACTATATCTCGCTATTAAGATCGCGCGGCAACAAATATATCTACTATAAAAAAAGCGAGATGCTGGCACAGATACTCCTAATCAGCTATTCCATCCGGCATCTCAGGTTCACAAACGCGGCAAAACATTTCCTGTCAGCGTTCCTGTCAGCGGTAAAGACCCGGATATTCTATTCTCAATATGACGACATACTGCGCCCTGTGATTTGCGAGGCCATGCACCTTGACATGTCAAAGGCAAGCAGTGCGCGGACGAGCACTTTAACCGAAGCCAAGGAAACAGGCAAGCCAGTCAAGCTCTCGGTTTCTGGTGAATCTTCCACATCGGGAGTGGTTTTTGCATCTGGGAATAACGGCTTAGCCAATGTGGCACCCATGATAAAAGCGCTGTTTTCGCACGGGGATTATTTCTCCCCAACGGCAAAGTTCCTTTATGAGCGTGGCGACTTGCTCCCGCTTCTCCTTCTTTCCAAGCCGCTAAAATACTCGGATGGCAAGATTTATTCGTCCGGGCTTTCGCACGCCCAAGTAGCCGCAAACCTCATCAAAACGATAATATTAATGCCGTACTTTCTCTTTTCAATAGCGGTTTCAGTTTTGAGGGCATTTCGACTGGATTACCCGATAACCAGGAAAAACCTCGGGAAAAACCTGTTGCTGTTTGAAGAATACGTCAAGATGCTAAAGGCTGAAAAAAGATGAAATCAGCGTCATTTTTTCAATACGGTTGCCCTGTTTTTTTCAAACCATTCTATCGTCTTTTCCAGCCCGTCTTCGAGTGAAGTCATCTTCGTTTCTGGAAGGAGCCTGCGCATTTTTGTCGCATCCAGGCACTTGGATTTTGCCCCGACATATTTTGCCTTGTCAAATTTTATCTTGCCAAAGTCAAAATCCACCTTATTGCATATCATCTTCGCAAATTCGCGGATGGAGTGCTCTTCGCCAGAGCCTATGTTCACAAGCTCGTTTTCATGGCTCACCGCAAGCTTAGTCATTATGCCCACGAAATCATCCACATAAACAAGCTCGCGCTTCTGGTAGCCGTCGCCCCAGAGCACCACAGACTCGCCGTAGAGCTTGCCGCGCATTATCTTGCGGATAAGGTCGAAAATGAAATGCATCTGCCGCCCGTCAGTGTGATAGCCAGGGCCGTAGAGTGTGGAGGGCACCAGGCAGAGGTATTTCAGCCCAAATTGCCTGTTAAGGGCACGCACCCCCTGGTAGAGCATTCGTTTGGTCATCGCATATGTATAGAGG
>DUFS01000035.1 GCA_013331805.1 Microcaldota archaeon
CCAGAAGAATTTTAAGCGCTTACCCTCCTTCCAACAACCCACGCCACTTAAGAGCCGGCATCTTGGCGGGGTTGTTGACACCATTCCTAAAAATCAAAAAACTAAAACATCATCGCCGGCACGCCCGCGATTTCCAGCGCCTCGTTGTTGGGCAGCTGCACAGGGCCCTGCTCGGTCTGCAGGATTATGCTCGGGCCCACCCTTCGGAACTTGGTCTCGATTTTCAGGTTCCGCAGCCTTTCCACAACCTCTTTTATTTCCTCGAACGTCAGCTCATCAATGTTGATTTTCATCCTGATCACCAATCTTAAGCTCCAATTTCCCGCCTTATAAACAGGGGCAAACGGCTCCCTGCCGGTGGAAAGCACATAAAAAGCCACACCGACATCGACGTAATTAAAAAGATTCTTACAGGTGAGTTTAAGCCATGAAAAAATCCATCCCCACACTGTCCCTCTTTGACGCAGTGAACATTGCACTCGGCGCGATAATAGGCGCCGGCATATTCGTGGTCATAGGCGCTGCAGCCGGCCTTGCTGGCCCTGCGGTTTTCATTTCAGTCCTGGTTGCGGCGCTGGTCGCTCTTTTGACCGGCTTGGCAAGCTCCGAACTAAGCAGGCGCTACCCCAAGAGCGGAGGCGCGTACTTGTTTGCAAGGGAAACGATTTCAGAGCCAGCGGGGTTCCTGGTCGGGTGGGTGTGGCTCTTCTCAAACATCGTGGCAGGCGCCACGGTGGCCGTGGGTTTCGGCTATTACTTGGCGTATTTCATCCCTGTTCCTGCGGGCATTGGGGCCGCCCTGGCAATATTCGCGGTCACGTGCATCAACCTCCTGGGGGCCGGCAAATCCAGCATGATAAACAACGCGCTGGTTGCCGTCAAGATGCTGATACTGCTCTTCTTCGTCGTAAGCGCGGTTTTCGCGTTCAAGCCCGGGAACTTCCAGCCCCTCATGCCTTTCGGGGTCGAGGGCATCCTGGCCGGTGCTGCGACCATCTTCTTTGCCTACGCGGGGTTTGCCAGGGTGGCAGTGGTGGCGGACGAAATAAAGGATCCGAAGAAAAACGTCCCGCGCGCCACGCTCATATCGATCGGAGTCTCGTCAGCCATCTATCTGGCGGTCGCGGTTGCGGCCGTGGGGATAGCCGGCTACAAGGCCCTCTCCGATTCAGGCGCGCCCCTCGCAGCTGCCATGGAGGCCGAGGGCTTTGGCGCTGGGGCATCGGTCATGGCGCTTGGCGCACTTGTTGCCACTGCCACGGTCGCAATCAGCGCCGTGTTCGGCCTGTCCAGGCTCGCGCAGGCCATGGCAAACGACGGCCAATTGCCCTCGCTTATCTCAAAGACTGACAGCGGCGGCGTGCCGAAAAACGCCGTTCTTTCAACCGGCGCGGCAATGCTCATTTTCGCCGTCTCATCTGACCTTCCGCACATAGCGTACATTAGCAGCTTCTCGCTCCTCCTCTATTATTGCGCAATCAACTTGATCGGCATCAGGACATTCAAGGGGAATCTGCGCTTCGCTGCAGCCGCGGGGCTCTTCTCGTGCATCGTCCTGATGCTGAGCCTTCCGCAGCTTTCCTGGCTGGTTGGCATTGGCGTGGTCATTCTCGGCGCAGCCTATTATTTTTCCTTCGTGAGGAAGCGGAAAGGAGCGGCCTGAGCCTCCTGAGCGGCAGCCCAGCCACTGTTTCCCTCTCGCCCCTGACGCACTCCACCAGCTTGCTTCCCTTCCCAGAAACGTCGTAGCTTCCAGCCCTTCCCCCCCACTCACCAGTTTTCAAGTAGCCGTTGATCGTTTTTGCTTCGAGCCTTTTCATCCTCACAGCAGCCCCCACCGAATACTTCACGCATGCTGCATCAGGGAAAAGGACACACACCCCTGTAACCACATGATGCGTTTTCCCTGATAAAAAGGACAGTATTTTCCTCGCCTCCCTTTCATTTTCCGTCTTCCTGAAAATCCGCCTGCCCAAATAAGCAATCGTGTCCGCGCCAATCACAATCGCGCCACTTTCCGTTCCCGCAACCTTCCTAGCCTTCATTTCCGCCAGCCTGACAGCAGCAGAGGCAAAGGGTTCTCCAGGAAGGATCCTCTCCACAATTTTTGCCTCTTTCATGCTGAACTTCCCCGCCAATTTTGAAAGCAGCCGTTTTCTTCGGTGGGAACCTGATGCCAGAATTATCTTCACAGAACCACTTTGTACAAAAAGTCAGGTGAGACTACATACCTGACTTCGCCAGTTGAAGCATAAAGAAGGTACGCTGTTTCATCAGTTTTGGTGAAACAAATGAAAACAAACGTAACCTTCTCAATAGGTTCTGTAGCATTGATTGAAAAAGCTGACGCCCAGACAGGATTTTTCAGGGATGTTTTTGGTGGGCTGGGCGGCAGGGCAAGGGACTTCATTCCTTCTGTCAAGCTCCTCATGGTAAACAAGCTTGAGGACTCTGTCGCAATCCACCGCCTTATGGACTTCACCCCTAAGGAAAAGCTCACAATACTTGGCTTCGGGAAAAAGAAGTCTGACCGGTCATTCAACAGGACAGTCGAATACCTTGGTGAAAACAGCCAGTTTGTCATGGACAAATACCAGCAGTGGACTAAGAAGAATGGACTTGTAGACAAGACCCAGAATGTTGACTTCTCATCCAGTTATTTTGAAG
>DUFS01000006.1 GCA_013331805.1 Microcaldota archaeon
TACTTTTATTCGCCCTTTGCGGAGGGTAAGGGCATGGTATTTTGCCACCAAGATTGGACGAGTGTGGCGCTCGGGCTGATATCTTACAATTTTATGCAATATGTGTGCTAACTTTTTACCTAGTATTTGTTAGGCACACAAACAGGCTTCAGATGTGTGGTAACTATTAATAATCTTGCCTGCCAAATATGTCCATGCGAATAAGAAAAAAGCGTGTGAAGGGATGGGAGTATTACTATCTGGAAGAATCGATAAGATTGGAGAAGGCAAGAGTTTATTCCGTCTTCCTTGGCAGAACGATACCTGCCAAAAGCCAGCTTGAAAAACTAAAACAGAAGCTGCTGGACAATATCTATAATGAGCTTTTGAACAGCGCTGCCCGCATATACCTGACAGAGGAACAACTTATTGAAGCCGAAAAACGAAGGAGGCGGTACGCTTGGAAAATGAAAAAACTCGGCAAGTCGCAGCTTGACGAGAAGGATGAAATAGACATTGTCAATTTTGTCTACACGACACTGACAACCGAGGGCGTGCCGGTAACCAAGGAGGATGCCAACCTCGCTTACAAATTTACCCGGAAGAATGTCAAGAGCATCAGGGATGAGAATCTTCGCGTGGCGCTTGACATGATAAATGGACTGAGATACGTCAAGGGAAGCGAGAAGGGCATATCTTTGGAATTCCTGTTGGAGCTGCACAAGATAATCATGGCTGAATACGGGAAGAAAAATCCGGGCAAGTTCAGGCAAAAACAGGCTTACATCTACCTGAAGAGCTACGAAAAAGTTGAGGAAATAGGCTTCCGGCCATCTACGCCTAAAGAGATTGGAAAGAAACTAGCAGAACTCATTGGCTGGTACAACACTAATGTAGGGAAACTGAACGCTATCGAGCTTGCTGCCTTACTGCATCTCCGCTTTTACATGATTCACCCTTTTGAAGATGGCAACAAACGAGTTTCGCGCCTGCTCATGAATAAGGCATTTTTTGATTCGGGCTATCCAATTCTGAACATATCAAAAGAAACGCAGAGCTATTTTGACGCCCTGATAAAATCTGTTGAAAAGAAGAATGAGAAGCCGTTTGTCGAATTTGTCTTCGAACGATTTGTCAAGAACATTTAACCGGTTCGAGCTTGTTTCCTCGGAAATGCTATTCCGTTGTTTTCCCGTCGAATTCCTCTGGCATTGACACTGCGTCCGCCTTTGTCCTGCGGACCGTCCTGTCAATGTGCTCAGGAGGGGAGTAGATTGTGTAGAACCTGAGATCAACGCGCTCAGATGTGTTCACCACGTTGTGCTTTGCGCCCGCAGGCACAATGGCCCCGTCCCCGCCATGGACATTGTGCTTCACTCCATCTATGAAAACAGCGCCCTCGCCTGATTCGAACCTGAAGAACTGGTCTAAATGGCCGTGGACTTCCTCGCCGATTTCCTCGCCTGGCGCAAGGCGCATGAGCACGAGCTGGCTGTGCTTGCCGGTGTATAGCACTCGGCGGAAATCATTGTTCTTTTCAGTGTGCTTCTCAAGATGAACGACGTATCCTTTCAATGCCATCCCATCACCGGCTCTACTTTCGCGCCTCGGCTTTTATTTGTATTGGAGTTGGACGAAAACCGCAACCGCCCAAATCAGGAAAATGGGAATCACCATGGCAAAACCGAGAAGCACACTGTTCTGGATTGTTCCGTCAGTTTCGAATTCTATGAAAGGCTCGCCAGATAGGAATGCGAGAAAATGGTCGACCGCAACCATTATTGTTGCGCCCCAGAGCATGAGAAGAAGCAGGCCGGGCTTGAATTTCTTCCTGTTGGCAGATGGAATGAAAATATATGCCGCCGAGGCTGCAAGCGCTGCAGCAAGCAAGACAATGAGCCACATATGGATGACCAACGATCAGGCTGAGGCGACTGCGGAGGCTGGGCTGTTTCTTGCCGCAATTAATTTGTTGTAAGCCACGACCAGCACTGCCCAGACTGCAATTAACGCGATTGTCATTGGTATTCCCACTGCCACCATTTCGCCAAGCATGGCAGCGGTGTCCGCAGGGGTTGCCATTGCGGTGAGGAACGGGGGCCAGGGGACGATTTCGTTGTGTGCCATGTGCTCGACAGTGAGCGCCGCAGCCCCGCCGAAAATCATTGCAGAAAGCCAGCCTGCATGGTAGTGCTTTGGGATTTTATTTTTCCCTTTTTCAACCGCTATTCCGATTATTGTCGGGACCAGGAAGCATGCCATGATGGATCACCTTGGCAGCAGTAACTCTGCCAAGTAATAAAAATGCTGTTTTCGTAATACTTTTCAGGGTGGGAATATGAGCGTGGAGAGGATTGCCATTTCGCTTGAAAGGGATACCTTGGAAAAGCTGCAAGCAAGCATGGGCAAGCGGGCGCATTGGAACCGCTCCAAGGCGGTTTCGGATATAATAAGGGATTATCTTACGAAAGAGGAGTGGCAGGTGGGAAAGGGCAGGAGGGTGGGAACAGTATCGCTGGTGTACAACCACCATGCGCATGGCGTTTTGGAAAGGATTACTGAGATACAGCACGATTCTGGAGCCAGCATAATCTCCACACTGCACGTGCACCTTTCGCATGATGAATGCCTTGAAGTGATAGCTGTGAGGGGGAAAGCCGGCAGGATTCAGGGGATAGGAGACAGGCTTGGCGCGGTACGCGGGGTGAAAAGCTGCAAGCTCTCGATAGTCGCCTGAAGAGTCATTGCAGGAAGGCAGGCGCGAGTAAATAGGCATTTTAAGGAGTGCGGATAAACTGACACTCCGATGGTGGTTTGATGATGGGCGAAGAAAAAGGAAAGCTGGCTGCATTGTGCATTTCTGCAAGCGTGATTTTCGGAATTCTGGCAGCCTATGCAGTGGTGAATTACCTTCCGAAAAGCCAGCTTGATGCCGCGAAGGAGTTTTACGATATCGAAACAGCAATGAGCGTGAGCCCTTCTGACTACATATACGACTTGAAAGCAGGAACCCGGGCGGGATTGGTTGTGGACCTGCGCACACCCGCCCAGTACAATGCAGGGCATCTTGTGACATCGGTCAATGTGCCTGCTGGCCAGATGAGCGAAGAGCAGATAGTCGCTGCATTCAGGAGGCTGCCTTCGGACAAGCCGTTCATCACCTACTGCTACAGCTCCTACTGCATGCTTTCAAGGAAGGTCGGAAAAACGCTTGCTGACAAGGGAATTTTCTCCAAGCACCTGACAGCAGGCTGGCTCGAGATACAGCGGGACTATTCCGGCTATGTTGTGAACGGGTCCGAGCCTGGCAGCCTTAGCGTTTCCGAAAATGAAACTGTTGGAGTATGCGACCCCACGGGCGAGGGCGAGTTCGGCTGCTGATTGCCCTTTTTCAAATTGTTCTTTTTCTTTTCGATTGTAGAAAGACACGCATGGCTCATTCTCGTAAGGAAAAGAATAAGAAAAAAGAAGGAAAAAAGGGAAAAAATTCCCTTAAGCTGTTGCCTTTCCAGTCAGGGTTCCGGTTGATGTGTAGTCAAAGCCGGAGTTCTTGTCGGTGTAGGCAATGGTCACCTTTGCGGTGTAGCCTGAACCAGCTATCTGGCTTGCGAATCCAGAGAAGGTCTGCGTTGCCGAAGCCTCCCCAGTTGCAAGGTCGAACGGAGTTGCAACGTTTGATGTGTTGCTGCCAATGGTCACTGAGATGTTGCTGACCGTTATCGGCTGGCCCACCTGGTTGCTTACCTTCATGGTAAATCCACCAGCTGTGTCGAACTTCCATCCAGTCACTGCCACTCCAGAAAACCCTGCTGCTTTGCTTCCGACGAAATTGCTCACGTCGAATATTCCGAGAGCAAAGAGCACGGCTGCAATTATCACGACTAGAGCAATTGCCCATCCGTACGTCATCAGGAAGTCAAGCGCTGCTTGTCCTTTCCTAAAACTCATCCGATCACCGAGAGAAGTTAGGAAGCATTATTTATAAAGCTGACGAAGCAATGTGATAAATTATAGAAAATGATGAGCAATGCTTTTTTCATGAAAACCGGAACAGCGCAATTCCACTCGGACCAATATTGGTAATTATAAAACAAAAGCCACCTATTGAATGGGTGGTTTCGTGCACATCAGGGAATTCAGAAACGTCGTAAAAACAGAGAAAAGCGCCCTCTGATATATCAAGAAGATGTGTGCGAAAAAAGGGCATCATTTTTGCCCGAACTGTGGCAGGTCAAATCCCTATCATCTTGCATCAGGCAGATACCGCTGCAGGCGCTGCAAATCAGACTTCAACCTGTTCAGCGGACGCTGGCTTTCCAGTGTCAGGCCACCTCCGGTCCAGTGGCTCTGGATGATCAAGCTCTTTGTCCTGGAGGTCAGCACCAACACAGCTGCTTCTGAACTTGAGATAAGCGAGGTGGAAGCTGATGAATCCTATTTTGGAGGCCGTAGAAAGGGCAAGAGGGGCAGAGGGGCTGCTGGCAAGGTGCCTGTATTCGGGATTATCGAGAGAAAAGGCAGAGTCTGGGTGCAGCCTGTGGAAGATGTGAGCGCTGAAACCCTGCTGGATGCAACAGTGCGCAAGGTGCGCAGGGGCAGCCTGGTTTACACGGACAAGTACAAGA
>DUFS01000012.1 GCA_013331805.1 Microcaldota archaeon
TAAGCTGTCCATACCGATCGCCACACGCTATTCGGATACTATATTTATAAAGAATATACCAAGTAGCGAAATTCACGAGAGAAAAAAGTGGAAAGAAAAGTAGGGTTACTTGTTCTTAGCTATCTCAGCGAGCGTTTTGGCAGACTCCAGCAACGCTTTATCAAGGCCATAGCGTTCTGCAATCTCCGCCGCTCGAATATAATACCCAGTAGACATCTCCTGCTCAAACGCTTTTAGAACTGCGGCAATGACCTTATCTTTCCCAAGATCGAATTTTTCGGCAATAGAAACTGCCGAACAGTTATATCCGTCAGTAAACTCTCCTCTACGCATGCATGCGGCGTATTCAGCCAAAGCTGCCTTGGTAATCAATTCTTTCCCAAGCTCAAATTCTTCAGCTAACTTCGCAGCAAAATATCCAATGCCATTACCCGAACAATCATTCACCATTCTATTATAGCTATCTATTACAACTTCTAATACTAAGTTATCCCTTAGCCGGTATTTCCGAGCAATGCTGATAGCGTCACTGGTATACCCTTTGCGGTAGTTCACACGAAAAATAGCCTGGGCTGCTTCAATTATCATATCTTGTCCAAGGCCATAGTGCTTCGCAATTTCCAATGCAACCCCATAGTTTGCCCGAATTGGATGGGGATTGACGTATCTCGCCTCTCCACCAAGATGGTCCTCAGCATGATCGCCCCCATACATCATGTCTTCATATGCTTGTAAAGCTACAGTTCGAATATCCTCTGCTGTTAATCCCGCTTCATCCGCAATTTTCTTTGCATCATCATAGTGCAACTCCTTCAAGTAGTATTTAAAGTATTGCAGCCCAGCCGCCTTTAATTTGTCATAACCCAATTTGCCAGCTATTGCGATTCCCATTGCGATGTCAAAACGACCCTTTGCCATCCAATCTTCATAGGCCTTCAGTTGTACGGCTTTCACATCATGAGCATTAAGCATATATTTATCGAGTATTCTTGCGCCGCCTCCGACTACGTTATCTGCACCCAATATCTCCCTATAGCCCCAGCGGTCTGGTTTAGTGAGATGTTCAGGTAAAAGCTTCTCCGCATAAAGAGCTACCACTGGCTTGTGGAGTAACTTTTTCGGCTCATGCCCAAGTTCCGTCGCCCTTTGCCAATCTATGTCAATACGCTCTTCCAGTGGAAGCTTCCTGAGATGCCGAATAATCTGGGAATATTTTTCTCCTCCAATTTCAGGACCTATTGTTTTCTGTTTCATTTCAATCCACCTCCTTTCTGTTTCTTTTCGTGTCGTTTTGTGATATAAGGATATATTTAATAAAATGTGGCATTATATCAATACCACTAAGAGTGAAAATATGGACATCTGGCAGAAACTGGGCTTTTCAGACGGCGAGGGCAGAGTTTACGAGGCAATTCTCCACTCAGAGAACGCGACTCTACAGAGCATACACGAGGCTACTGGAATAGAGCGCAGGAATGTGTATGATATCATAAACAAGCTCATCAGCAAGGGGCTGGTTGCCTACCTGACCGAAAACGGCCACAAGATATACCGCACCACCGACCCAAAGAACATTCTGAGTTTTTTTGAGGAGGAAGGGAAAGAGATAGAAAATAAAAAGGAAAGGTAATTGTAAAGCTTTAGCCACCTATTTTTTCATCTTTGCAAGGTACTTTACGACCAACTGGAATATATCCTTATCGCGATTGTTGTAGCGGAATTCCTGCTCTTTCAGGTACATGGGGAACTTATGGGGGTCCACCCCATGGAACTTCATCAGCCTCTGCTTTGCAAATGACCAGAAGCCCTCTATGCCATTGATGTAGACTTGTTGTCTGACAAAATGCTTGGAATGATTGATTTTCATATGCCCATAGCCATAGAACATCAAGGAGTCATAGCTCTTGTATTTGTCAGTGTAGACCAGGCTGCCCCGTCGCACCTTGCGCACTGTTGCATCCAGCAAAGTATCAGCAGTCACATCTTTCACTGGCTGCACCCAGACCCTGCCTTTTCTCTCGATAATTCCGAATACCGGCACCTTTCCTGCCGCCCCTCTGCCCCTTTTACCTTTTCGCCTGCCTCCAAAATAGGACTCATCCGCTTCCTGTGCTCCCGCCTACTTGGCAGCTTTCGCCACCAGGGCTATCCCTCCTGCCACAACGAAAAAGGTCAGCAATCCCCCGAAGAGGAGATCCAGGCCAAGATTCATGGTTTTGGATAGGAGCAAGCCGCCGACAAGCATGGCGCCCATGCCTACTGCGGTCATTCCTAGCATCTTCAGCATTTATTCACTCCAGTCAACTGAGTTGATTTTCCAATTGACTATTCTCAAAAATAATCAACTAACTATTTAAACCTATCGGAAGATAACATTCCGATGGCTGGCGGCACGCTGGGGCTCCTTGACGAATCCGCTGCCCTTAACTCCAGGGTTTTCTCTAAAACGCGGCTCCTCATACTTTCGGTGCTGGATGAGCTGCCGGAAGGGGACAGCGCCACGTTCCGTGAACTGAAGGCGGGCCTGAGGCTGAACGAGGGCGTGCTTTTTACCAATCTCGGCGTTCTCAAGGAAATGGGCTATGTTGAGGAAATAGATGTCAAGGTCAGGAAGAGGAACATGACGGCATACCACATCACAAATCAGGGCAGGGAAGAGCTGCGCAGCCTTGAGTCATGGTTCAGGAAATGGGCAGGGAGGCGGTTGGATGAAAGGAAACCTGGGTAAGGCGATAGCGTGCTTCAAAAGGCTCGGCATTACCCCTAGGGTTGGGGATTTTGAAAGCAAGCTGGTCATGCAAAAGACAGTCTATCTTCTGCAAATCATGGGAATAAAACTCGGTTATTCTTATGGCTGGTATGTCCGCGGCAATTACTCGCCTGATTTGACAAAGGATTTGTATGAATCCCGATCTAGAGTCGAGAGCCTTTCTGGTGAGGAGAAATTGAACCAGAAGGAAAACAGTGTCCTTGATGAATTTGAGGCTGAAATGAGCAAGAAGCCTGATCCGGCAGTTCTTGAAATAGCCGCAGCCTACGCATATTTCTTCAAGGAGCGGGGCATGAGCGCAAGGGATGCGACAATAAAAACAAAGGAGGAAAAATCATTTTTCTCAGAAATGCAATTTGTGCAGGGCATAAACCGTGCAAAGGATTTGGTGTTCAAGCCGACAGCGGATGACCTTGCGCAGCTGAAGAAGGAAATGGCACCCTGGGAAGCAGCCTCGCGCGAGACAATGAAAAAATTCTCATAAAATGGTGGAAATGTGAAAGAGGTTGCAAAGGGAGATGTCTGGCTCACCAACCTGCCCGGAGGGGAAGGTCACGAGCAAAAGGGAAGGAAATACGCAGCGGTTTTGCGTGACATAAAACAGATGAACATGGCTGTTGTGGTGCCGCTTACCTCCAAACCAAAGACCGAGAATTATCCATATACGCATCTGTTCATGCCGTCAAAGGAAAATGGGCTCTGGGATGAAACATTTGCAATGGTTTTTCAGATTGTATCGCTTGACAAAAGCGGCCTCCTTCAAAAAGCTGGAAAATTGGATGCAAAAGACATTGCTGCGATTGATTCCATCCTCAAAGATATGCTGAAGCTGTAGTGTGCCGGTTGTTTCTCGCTCTTCCAGTTTCCTTCTCGTTCTTCCAACCCCTCTCTTCTCCGTCACCCCTCGCTCTTCTTGTCGTTCGTTTCCTCTCCTCTCATTTTCCTGCCCGCTTTCCGGCTCACTGACTCGCGCGAAGGAACGAGAACGCGGATGAAGGGCGAATGAGCCTACTTCTCCTTCGGAAGGTGCTTGTAAACCCTTTTCCTATGGTCAATGAGAGTCACGTCTATTCTTTTCAGCGTGTGGTCTATGTCCGCAATCAGCCTGTAGTCGCCAACCCGAAGCTTGAAATCCTTCCGGCCCTCAAGCTGCTCGAAGAAGTGCAGAGGATTCTCTTTTGCGTCTGCAGCCTTGTTGAAAATCCGCTTGCGCAGCTCCTTTGGCAAGCTCTCCAGGAATTCAAGCGGTTTCCTGTCGTAAATGATTTCATAAGTCACAGGCCCAGCCTCTTCCGTGCCTCCTCTTCAGTAACAAAGTCTCCAGCCTTTATCCTTTTCCTTGCGGCTTCTATCTTCTCAACAGCCTCGCGAGACAGCTCAGGCTCATCTTTGGCAGCCTTGGCAATTCCAACGAGCTTCATCACTACTTCGTCGTAGCTCTCATTCCTGTATTCCCGGTATTGGTCCAGGTGGGATTTTGTTTTCCTATGCAGCCTTATAGTGCATACGTCCATATACATCACGTATACTTTAGTATACTTAGGTATATTTAAACCCGTGTGTTCCGGCTTTGGCATGGAAAACACTGCCTTACTGGCGCTTAAAAAGATGAGTCCAGTGGGGTGCCGGTAGTTTCTCACTCTCCGGTTTCCTCTCGTTCCCCTGTTCGTCTGTCTCCCAACTCCCCCACCTTTCCTGCCCGCTTTCCGGCCCTTTACTCGCGCGAAGGAACGAGAACGCGGCACAAGGGCGAAAGACCGGCATCCCACTTTGTTCTCATTTTTAAGGGCCGGATAGCATCACAAGAACGCGCCTGGCAAGGATAGGCTTATATATACAAAAGCTGTATATCTGTCAGAGGTGAGCGTTCATGAAATCCACCATGCTGCAATACGAGGGTTCGGTTGAGGATGCGGTAGAGCGGCTCCTCCAGCTGGGCGTCTTCAAGTCAAAGGCTGACATATTTCGGGTGGGCGCAATGGAGCTTGCGGCAAAGTACGGCCTCGTCAAGTCCAGGGAGGAAGTGATTGAGGAAATGATGTACGCTGATGCCGAGCCTGCCTTGCGCAAGCTGAAAGCAGGGAGGGCAAGGCTCCACCGGCTTGAGAAAATCTGAGTGAAAGGATGGCGCAAAAAGGGGAGTTCAGCGTCCTTCTTACTGATGAGGCACTGTCTGCGCTGGACAGGCTGGACAAATCTGTAAGGGAGAGGGTGAAAAAGAGGCTGGAAGCCCTAAGGACCCTGCGCCCAGCAAGGACGCTTAGGAAGCATGGCGAGGTCTGGATCCTTGAGATTGGCGATTTCCGCGCACTTTACCTGATTGACGAAAAGGCTGCAACAAGAACTATCTTCTTTATCGGAAACCACAAAGAATATCAAAAGAGATACCTGAAGATGTTCGGTTGAAGGGAAACCATTCGCTCTTCAGTTTCGCCGTTTTCTTCCCCCCTGCTGCCCGCTTTCTGCCCGCGCTAGGGCGAACAGCGCGGCAGGAGAACGAGCTACCTGAACGAATTGAACCATCTTTCGTATTCCTTGTGGGTGGCAAAGCAGCGAAGGACTTTGATAAGTTCTCCCTCCTCAAGATAAACGAGCCTAGCCTGCTTGGGGGGAATCTTGTTATGTCTCCTATTTCCGCCATTATCATCAGCGCGGAGTAATGGCTTATTCCTGGGATTGTCATGATGAGCCTGGCATGGTAGTTGTCCTCTGCCATTGCCTCAACCTGTTTCTGCACGCCGTCTATCCTCTCATCGAGCGCGGGCAGGAGGAAAAGGTATTGGTCAATCTCAAACCTGCTTGCTGCAGGAAGCTCAAGCGTCTGCAGGTATTCCATCCCCGACTTGCCAAAGATGTCCGACATCTCATAGTTTATTCCGTGCCTTGCAAGTATGGCATGGATTTTGTTTTTCACTTCAGTGCGGATGTTCACAAGGGATGACCGCAGCCTTGCCACCTGCCTCTCATCCCTCACGCGCTGCGGCGCAACGTAGCTTTCAGGTATGAGGTCTGCACGCAGGAGGTGCGCAAGCATTTCCGCGCCTATCTTGTCCGTCTTTATCCTTGCGGAAGCAATGGCTTTTACCTGGAGTGGGTTGGCAGGCGTCATGTCAAACCCGTTCTGCTCAAGGTAGTCGTAGAGGTACTGCCAGCTGTAGCTTGCCTCCACGACTATCTTTGAGCCAGGCTCAAGCTCAGAGATGAACTCATCCACAGCTTTCATTTCATTTGGCACTTTTTCTGACATCAGCACAACTCCTTTCTCATCCATCACACAGGCGTGTGAAAACGCCCGGTGCACGTCCAATCCCACATATTGCATACCAACCCCCTCCAATTTTTTTGTTTGGCGCTCCTCTCTTATAGGTGGAGGGGGGTTTTCATGCAATCATGTAAAAAGCTGCTGCAACCGCGCTTAAAAACACGCGCCAAGCAAGGGTGCCGGTGGCTTCCAGCACTGCCTTACGCAGGCGCCCAACAATGCAGAATAAAAACTGTGCTGTTCACAAGGGGTATGCAAATGGTGATCTAATGAAAGGAAAAGTGAAGATGTTCAACGCTGACCGTGGTTTTGGATTCATCACGGGCGACGACGGCAAGGACGTGTATGTGCACACTTCTTCGATTGAAGGCGGCGCTGCGCTCCCAGTCGGCACGGAAGTAGAGTACGAGGTCGAATCCGGCGAGCGGGGCCTGCGCGCAAAGAACGTGAAAAAGGTATAGGCGCGCAAAAACAGCAGAATGCGCTTCTGAAATCCGCTTAGCTCTGCTGCTGAAAAAATCTGCGGGGATGTGGCCCTAATTAAGGTGTTATTTATATAATTTTATGTATATATCTGACCTATGGATAATTTCAAGGCACAGAGCATAGCCCATATCCCAAAGCACATGCGGGAAAAACTCAATAACTTCCCTGCCTACAGGCTGCTTGGCTTTGACACAAGGAAAATGGGCGCAATCACCTTCGAGAACTTCCTATCATTTGCATGGAACACTGACTTGGTTTTTTCCGAGCGCGAGAAGGGGAATCTGGGGGATAAGTTTGTTCCCGAGGCCCGCAAATGCTTCCTTTTCCTTGATGCAAACGGCGATGGGCTTCTTTCCCCCCTAGACGCGGACAGGATGGGGAAAATAACCGACCTGTCGCGCGCCGAGGCATCGTATGCGCCCAAGCTAAAAAAGGGCAAGCCATATTCCCATGAATTGTCGGACACCAGCAAAATCATCGCAAACGCAGCCAAGCTCTTCATGGATAACAAGCTCAAGTCAATCAATGAAAGCAGGGAAATCGTCGAGCATGGGGGCGCGTGCATCTACAAATACAGCGTTCCTTTGCTCTATCTTGCAAAAGAGCAGGAAAGCGCGACCATACTGCACCTGTCAGACATCCACTTTGACGGCAGGAACGGGAAAAAGGCGAAAAAGACTGAACAGAAGCTTGATTTCCTTTCCACACTCAGGGGAAAAATCGACCCTCCGGACATTGTTGTAGTCACGGGAGATATTATCACAAAATCAGCAGAGGACTTTTCAGAAAGGGCGAAAAAAGCGCTTGCCGGCCTTTTTCCAAAAGCGCTCCGTTTTTTCGTTTTCGGGAACCACGACATCGATTTCGGCGGCGAAAAAAAGATATCGGACGCTCTCTGCGGTTCGGGCTATTCAAACCTCACAAACAGGCACATGGAAGTTGAAGTGAGGGGAAAGCCCTTTGCCATGACCGGGCTGGACGATTTACTGTGCGGAAAGCCAGCCCTCCCGGGCTTTGCTCCGGCAACGCAACTCATTCCAAATGTGCTTGCAACACACAACCTTGATGCAGTTGATGGCAGCTCCCCCCGCTTTTTCGACCTGGTCCTCACGGGCCACACCCACATGGGGGAGAAGAACTTCCTGCTTTTCGACGGCTATGCGTTCCTGAAGCTTTTCAAGATATACGGGAATATCAACAGCCAGAAGGACGAGTGGGGCGTGGCATCGCAGAGGACAACATTCCACATTACTGCTGGCCTTGGGACGCACAATACCCGCTTTAACACAACGCCCGAAGGAGTAACGCTCATCACGCTTGTGCGCGGATGAGGCTGATCTGGAAAGGATTAAAATGACCAACTTCTTTTCACTTGCATGGCGCTCAGCGAGCTGATCACGCTCTTCATATTCATTTTCGTCCTGGCAAAGGCATCCGAAGTGGTGGTGGACAACGCCTCCAAGCTTGCGAAATTCTTCAAGGTTAGGATGCTTGCAGTTGGTATGCTGCTGGTTGCGGTCTCCACCTCGCTTCCCGAGCTCGCGGTTTCGGTGGCTTCTTCCTCTGCAGGCCAGGGGGCGATTGCCGCAGGCAACGTGTTCGGCTCCAATATCGCGAATATTCTGCTGATACTGGGGACCGCCGCCTTCCTTTACGGCTTCAAGGTCGGCAGGGAGACTTTGGAGGACCTGGCGCTTGTGCTGCTTTTCACAACGGTAATTTCGGTCTACATAATATTCCATTCCTACATATTCGGGCAGGCGCTTGGCTTCTACGAGGGCATTCTCCTGCTCCTCATAGCGGTCTGGTATGCCTTCAGGATGCTCAACAAAAAGACCAGGCACGAGCATGAGGAGGGCAAGGAGATAAGCAGGCACGAGGGTCTCATGGCTTTCCTTTTCTTTTTCGGGGGAGTGATCGCGGTCATCATAAGCTCCAGTTTCGTGGTTGATTCCTCGGTCAAGTTGGCAGACATTCTTGGGCTGTCAAAAAGCTTCATAGGCGCCACCCTCATTGCCATGGGCACCTCGCTTCCCGAGCTCACGATAGACCTGCAGGCAATAAGAAAAAAGCACTACGGGCTTGCGCTTGGGGACGCCATAGGCAGCAACATGGCAAACCTCACCCTCGTCCTGGGGACTGCGGCAGCAATCAGCCCGATAGTTGTCCAGCTCCAGGTGTTCATCGCCGCGCTCCTGTTCGCGGTTATCGCGAACATGGTTTTCCTCTACATAGCGACCGTGAACAGGAAATTCGAGCGCAAGGACGGCGTTGCCATGGGGCTTCTCTACCTCCTCTACATAATAATCATCTTCTATCTGCAGTTCGGCGACATCCCCCTGGTTGCGGGCTAAGCTATAAATAAGGTGCCTGCCCTGTCAATTCCATGCCCAGCGAATTCGAAGGCACGGTCAGGAAATATTTCGGCACCATAAGCGATGAGGAGAAAAAAGAGGTGCTTGCGCAAATATCCGCAGGCTCAAATCCCTCAATCGACTACTTCGTCATGCTGGTTATCTCCGCGCTTATTGCATCAATCGGGCTTCTCACCAACAGCGTGGCTGCGATAATCGGCGCCATGCTGGTCTCGCCCCTGCTCCTTCCGGTCATCGGCATTTCGCTCGGGGCAGTAAAGGGCGACCTGAAGCTTTTCAGGACCGCAGTGGAAGCCGAGGCAAAAGGAATAGCAATTGTTCTTGTTCTGGTCACAGTGCTTACATTGGTAGTCCCGAACGCGGCAGTGACGAGCGAAATACTCCTGAGGACCCACCCCACGCCGCTTGACCTCATCATTGCGCTTGCAAGCGGCGCGGCAGCGGCATACGCGCTTTCCAAGAAGAGCATAGGCGCCGCCCTGCCAGGGGTTGCAATAGCCGTCGCAATAATGCCCCCCATTTGCGTGGTGGGCATAGGCTTTGCCCTGCGCATGCCCGAGGTTGCATTGGGAAGCGCCCTTACGTTCGTTGCGAACATAGTGGCAATAAACTTCGCGGCATCCGCGGTCTTCTGGTTCATGAACTTCAGCCCCAAGTGGTCGCTCTCGGCAGAGGAGGAGGTGAAAAAGAAGCTGAAGACATCGTCCATCCTCCTTCTCCTGATTTTCCTGCCCCTTGCCTGGATAATGTGGGACAGCATGAGCACAGGGAACGTCCGGACGACCATTGGCAATGTCATCTCGTCCCAGCTGGACGGCATTCCGCAGGCGCAGCTTGTCAAGGCTGAATTCGCCTACGCCAAGAGCGGTTCAATCGCAGTCATTGCCACAATTGACTCGCCCAAGGAAATCACGCAGGACAAGGCTGACGAAATGCGGCTTGCGCTCGAGAAGAACCTCAATTCCAGGGTCGAGCTGAACCTCAAGGTGAACCAGATTAAGCTGGTGGAATCAGGGCAGCCTTCCTAGCCCTTTCAGGCTGCGGAAAACGGATTTCACGTTCTGGAGAAGCCCAAGCAGCCTCCTTTCCTGGTCCCTTATGTACTTGAGGGGCGTTTTGTCAGTGAGGCTGCCGAACAGCTCCATTTCGTCTTTTACCAGCCTCGTAATAAGGAAGTTCTTCCTAACCTTCTCAACTGCATTTTTCCCCATCGCCTTGGCTTCCCGGCCGTGGGAAAGAAGATAGGCGACCTTTGTAGCGCAGTCACCAGCCCCCCGCTAGCCTTGCGCCACTTTACTTTGCTTCCTTCGTGGTAGTGCACATAGGGCTCGCCGTGGCTGACCACAAGAAACTCTTTTCCAGCAATTTTGCTTTTGGCTGCCTGCACCAGCCGATTATAGCTGTCCATATTGCCACCTTGCGCTAGCTCCGCTTCCGAGGCCGCTTCCACGCGCCATCCTTCAGGTAAACGTCCCTCTTGGGATAGGGTATCTCTATTTTTTCCTTCATGAACCTCTTATGCAGGGCCTTGATGAATTCATGAGTTATCAGGTATTTGTCCACGTATTCGTTAACCCGCAAAATCACGCTGAACCCTATCCCGGAGTCGCCGAACGAATTGTAGCGGACAAAAGGCTGGAATTTCACGTCCGCGCCTTTCACCATTTTCTGCACATTCTTCGCCACCTCTATCGTCACCTTCTCCGCCCTTGTCAGGTCTGTGTCGTAGCTTACCGAGACCGGTATGACCACGCCCATGGACTTGTCAGGCGCGTAATAGTTCGTGATGACGCTTGACGCCACCTTTGAGTTCGGTACCACCACGAGATTGTTGGCAAGCGTGCGGATTTGTGTGCTCCTCCAGCCTATCTTCTGGACATGGCCCTCGTAACCTCCCTCAAGCTGAATGTAGTCGCCTGAGCGGATGGGGCGGTCGACCGTGAGGTAAATCCCGGAAAAGAAATTCGCGAGCGTGTCCTGGAACGCAAGCGCCACCGCAAGCCCGGCTATACCCATTGATGCAATCAGCGGAGTTACTTCCACGCCCAGTTCTGAAAGCGCGGTTATGGCCGAGATCACTATTATTGCAGCAGTGGCAATGCGCCTGAACACCACTATCAGGTCTGTCATCGCCTCGTTTTTCGGAGCCCTTTCATCTGCGTACCAGGCGAGGAACGCATCCACCACCCTCAGTGCGGCATAGGCCACAACCGCAATGCCGAGTATGGACGCCCCTGTGGTTATCGGCTGCGAAAATTGTAAGAAGGAAGGAAGCGAGGAAAGCGCAAGATAAGTCCCAAGCAAGATTATGGCTGCTGTGACGGGCTTTCGTATAGCCTCGAGCATGCGGTCGTCCAGCGTGGTCGCAGTCTTCTCGGTCAGCCTTTTCACATATTTCGTCAATAGCAGGTTCACCACCCTGGATGCCACTAGCGAGGCGGCGATCGCTAATATGACCCAGCCCATGTCAATCAAATCAATTCCCATACATTTCACCAATCACGCCCTCCCTCTTTCAGTTGGCGATTATCAAAAGCTCGGGCAGGGTCTTCACCTTTAAGGACGAATCAATCCTGGTTTCAGGGTTGATCGCGATGGATATCCCGACTTCCCTGAACATCTCCTCGTCAGACTTGGCATTCCCTATCGCTATCGCCTCGTGCGGCTTGACACGCAGGGCCCGGAGCAATTGCCGTGTGGCTTTCCCTTTGGAAAAGGTGTGCTTGTCGGACTTGAAATTCGGTATGCTCACCTTGCCGGTCAGCTTGTCATTTTTCACGTGCAGCGCAGGGCAGATGACCAGGTCGAAATACCCCTTGGGGAACACCGAATCTATCACGCGCCGGAAGGCAAATGAGACCACCGCGAGCCTGTAGCCCATCCTCTTGAGGTATTCCAGAGTCTCGTATGCGTAGGGCGCGGCATTAACCTGCGACGACAGCCTTTCCAGTTCCCCTGTGCCCAAGCCGCGAAGCGATCGGGCGATTCCCCTGGTCAGTTCCTTTTCGTTTATGGCCCCCTTGTAGAAGTTTTCCCGCAGTTCAGAAAGCCTTTTTCCCATCCCCAAAGATTTGAATATCTGGATTATGCTGCTCCCCCTGACAAGAGTGCCGTCAAAGTCGAATATGATGAGCTTGTGCTTCTTGGCCAGGAAGCCGGCGTTCTGCAGTATGGTTCTAGTGACCTCTCGGGCAGTCCCAACAAGATAGGGCATCTCGCGGCGCTTGTGCTTCAGCTCCCCAATATTCACCTCCACTATCCTCTCCCCTTTCTTGAGCGCTGAAAGCACTATGGAGATGTCAATGCCCCAGTCGTGCGAGACGTCCAGCGAAAGCAGGAGCTCCTTTCTTATCGCGAACTGCCCGGACAGCGGCTGGGAAAGGGAAGCTTCGGGATACAGGAATTGCAGCAGGGGTTTTGCAACAAGCTCAGTCACCCTTCCGGCTTCCCTTTCGAACGTGGATTTGCAGAACCGCGCCTCGTTCTCAATCAGGGGCTGCGCAAGCTTGGCGATTATCTCGTGCGAGAAGTTCTCCAGGTCGGCGTCGATGAACACAAGGATGGAACTTTTCGCGGCCAGGGCGCCGCTCATTATTGCCGCCCCCTTGCCCAAATTCTTCTTGTGCTGCACGAGCTTTGCCCCGCACTCACGGGCGATTTCAGCAGACCTGTCGGCCGAGCCGTCGTCGACTACGATAATTTCCTTTGTTAACCAGCTTTTCTTGGCCTCATTGACCACGTAAGCCAATGTCTTTTCCTCATTGTAGCAGGGTATGATGACCGACGGACGCTCAGGCACAAGCAGCTTCCTTAGCGATACCAGTGGATTTTCGATTTGCCCGTCAGCCATGAGCTGCATACTCGATCGAGGATTTTAAACCAAACAGCTCCACAATCGGCGTAACAGCATTCCACAATCGTGGAACGCCGTTCTATTTTTTCAGCGCCCTGCTCAGGAGCGGGGGCACCATGAAGGTGGTCAGCAGCGCCATTGCGGAAATTATCGAGTACTGCCCGGCAGTGAGCACATTAGTGGTCAGTCCGAGCGATGCAACAATGAGCGCGACCTCCCCGCGGGGAGCCATGCCTATCCCCACCGCAATCGCTTCCTTTTGCCTTAAGCCAGCAAGAACAGAGGCAAGTGCGCAGGGGATGAGCTTGCTTGCGAACGCAATCAGGGTAATGATGACAATGGGCACAGCAAACTCCACAAGCGCATGCACGTCTACCAGCATTCCCAGGCTGATGAAAAATATGGGCATGAACAGCATCTCAAGCCCGTAAGTTTTGTCCTCTATCTCCTTGAGGTGCCTGCTCCTGTTCAGCACAATGCCTGCAATGAACGCGCCCACTATTGCCGATAGCTTGATGAATTCGGCTAGGTAGGCGTACATAAGCATGAATGCAAGCGCGAGCATGAACGTCTTGGCGCTTTTGCAGTAATCGGTGGGCGCACTTATCACTTCCTTGCTGGAAATGCTTGAGCGGTGGTGCGATATCGGTTCGGTTAGCCCTGACAGCCATTCTTTGCATTCTTCAAGCCCGCAGGCTTCGGCGCCAAAAAGTATCCTGCACGCGCCGCGCCATCTTTTTTCAAGAACATCAAGCGTTTCACTCATCCAAGTATCCACCTATTCCTTCCTTCGTTTCTGCATCTCGAACATTTCTATTATTTCCTTTGTTGTCGTGATTTCCTCGGATCCCTTGTCGTCGCGAAGAGACATCATCCGCGGGAAGCGGAGAGCGTAGCCCGTGTCCCCGACCATGCCGCAGGTGTGCATCGGAGAAAGAGTTATCTCGTCTGCTGCAACAGTGATAACGTACGCAGGCTTGACCCAGAAGTCCGGCGTAAGTTTTGAGTTCACTCCTTTTGGCTTTTCCTTCACTTTTATTTCATCCAACATCTTCTCGAATGACTGCATTTCGTCCTCGGAAAAGCCGCTGCCGATTTTCGCAATTGACTCGAATTCGCCCGTTTCTTCATTGAGAACCGCGGCAAGCAGCCCCCCGAACTCGAATTCCTGGCGCTGCCCTTTTCCAAGATAGTATCCAATGATCACGACATCAACCGTGTCCGCAAGAGCGCCATAGGATTTCTTGAGCTTTATCCAGGCGAACTTGCGCGCGCCTGCCACATAGGGCTGCGAGAGGTCCTTTGCGATTATTCCCTCTAATCCTGCGCCCAAAAGGTTTGTGAAGTAGTTGTCCAGCTTCTTTGGGTCGTCGGTGTAGATGAGCTCGGAAGGGACGAGCGGCTCTGTGTTGGCGAATACCTTCTCCAGTGTTTTGCGGCGGGAGGAATAAGGGGAGAGCGTAAGGTCCTTGCCGTTCAGGTACATCAGGTCAAATACGAACAGGCGGAGCGGGAAGTCCCTTGCCATTCCTGCTATGCCATATTTTCTCTTGCGCTGTATTGTCTGCTGGAAGGAGTAGTATTTTTTCTCGCTGGCGTTGTAGGCGAGCGCTTCGCCTTCGAATATTGCGCTCTTGGCTTTCAGCTTGCTTGCAGCAGAAGTGATTTCAGGGAACATGTGCGTCATTTTCTCGAGTTTCCTCGAGTAAATTTCAACCTTGCCAGAGGAAAGATGCACCTGCATGCGAAGACCGTCATATTTTGCCTCCACTGCGCATTTTCCAAGCTTTTTGGTTATTTCCTCTGCGTTTGGGAGCCTTTCGGCAAGTGCGGGGCGGATGGGCTTGAAGGGCTGCGTGGAAAAGTGGGACAAGTCCTTTCCGGCTATGTAGTGCTCGGCCACTTCCCCCAAGTCCGAGCAGAGGTTGAATGCCCGGAGAATGATTTGGCTGTCCGCCTTGCCTTCGTGCTTCATCATGGAAAGCGCATCAATAATCGAGGGATCGCCCACCCCGAGCCGCAGCTTGCCCAAGCAGAAGCGGATGAGATACTTTGCCTCAAGCGGGGTTGCTCCGTTCAAAAGCTCGGAAAGGATGGAAATCTTGCTCTCCTGGCTGCCCGTGCCGCTCATTTGCGCGATTTTCACAAAAGACGAGTATGCCCTTGAAAGCGTATTGGGCGAGGAGGCAAGCGACATCTGGGATTTTTTGGAAAGCAGGTTTTCGGCAGCAGAGCCCAGGTCGCCGCTCTTTTTGTATTCCGAGAGAACCGCCTTTTCACTGTGCCCCGAAGTCTGCGAGATGGCGCGGATTGCGAACTTCTCCCCGATTCCTATGTCAAGGCCCTCATGCGAAGGCGCCACGTTCCCCTCTATTATGTATATTAAGGGGCGGATTTCGTCCTTTTTACACTTCTTCAAAAGGGCAGCCACCTGTGAGGACATTTCAAGCCGCGAAGCCGTTGCCTCGATTGCCGCAAAGCTTTCGGCGACCTCTGAAAAGAGCATGCATGTTAAACGGATGGCAAATTTTTAAACAGCAGCACCGATACTCACGCATGGCAATTGTACGGGGGCAGGCGAGCGCAGAGCTCATATCGATAATGGGAATCTCCCTCCTTGTGGTCCTTATCTTTTCCCTGCTTGCGGCCCAGGCATTCACTGGCATCGGCCTGCAGCAGAACTACAATGAGGCCTATGAGTCTGTGCAGGCCCTTGCATCTGCAGCGGACGCAGTGCATGCGCAAGGTGAGGGCGCGACAAAAATCGTGACCATCAAAATCCCCCCGAACGCGGTTTTCGGCTCCAGCCAAACCTACATTGGAAGGCCTTCAGGAAGCCCTGACAGTGTGTCCTCCAAGGAAATAGCAATCAGGCTGGACAACAATAGCGTGTTTTCAACTTCGTCTGTGCGGCTTTCAGGCTTGCTTCCTTCGGCTCCTGGCCAATACAGGATGAAGGTGACCGCAAGGGCAGGATATGTCTCAATCTACCCCCATCTGATCGAGCTTGACCGGAACTCGCTTTCGATAATCATGGCGCAAGGCGAATCCCGGACTGCTATAATAAAGGTGTACAGCGCGGGAAGCTCCCCGGTCCCTGTGAACACCAACTCAAGCTGGTCCTTTCCGGGCATCAATGTTTCTGTGTCGCCATTTTTGCTGAACGCGAGCGTTTCGGGCAGCCCGCTGACCCTTGTATTCAACTCCAGCCCTGATGCCTCGGGCTTCCACAATTTCCAGCTTCTACTCAACGCCACTGCCTCCGGCGGCACAGAGGAAGTGGTCAGCCTGCCTATCAGCGTCAACGTGCTTTCCGGCTGAGCCTGGCAAATCATATAAAGTTCAGCACCGGATGGGTTTGCATGCATAAAGAAAGAGCACAGGCGGGCGCCAGCCCTTGCGCGTTAAGAGTAGCGGGCTGCGCAGGCCAGGCGAGCATGGAGCTCATATCAATACTCGGGATTGCGCTGGTCGTGATCCTCTTTTTCGCGGTTTTCTCCTCAGGATTGCTGACCGACATAGGCGTGCAGCAGGACACAAAGGATGCGAGGAACGCGGTGCAGGGCATTGCCGAAGCCGCTGATGCAGTTTTCGCGCAGGGGGAGGGGGCAAGCAAGTCGGTTGCGATCACCATCCCGCCAAGCGCAATCTTCGGGCCGAACGACACATTCGTTGGCAAGCCTCCAAGCGCCCTGCCTTCGGCGCCTTCGAACATGGTGCGCATAAGGCTCGAAAACAATGACATCTACGCTTTCAGCAGGGCGCCTTTGGTCGGAAGCCTGCCAGGCTCGCCAGGAGGATATGTGGTGAATGTGACTTCCAGGGGCTCTTTTGTGACAGTGGGCGCAGGCCTGGTGTCAGCAAGCCCGAGCAGAGTCCGAATCGTGCTTGACCGCAGCAGCACCAAGTCGGCATTCCTGACGTTCACCATTCTCACAAACGAAACCATCGTTGGCGTGAACGTAACAAAGGATTGGGGCTTTTCAAGCCCTACAATTTCAATAACGCCTTCAATATTCACAAGCAACGGAGTTTCCAGCATGCAGGTGAAAATCGACGCGGCTTCGGATACCGATGATGCAGGCACATACGAGGGCGCGCTCAATGTCAGCGCCTGGAAGGCAAGTGACAACCAGACGCAACAGGGCTTCCAGCTGCCTCTGAGCGTGGAGGTAAGGGTGGGCTGATGAAAATGCGTGCGCAGCTGTCAGTGGAGATGGTGGTGATAAGCGCCGCCATGATCGGCCTCCTCATTGCCATGTTCCTGGTGAACGAGTACCTCCGCTCCTCCTGGGAAAGCCAGAAGCAATCGTTCCAGGCGGGCGCTGCGGCAAACAGGCTGGCAATGGCAATTAACCAGGCGTCATCCTCGGGCAACGGGGCCACGATAGCATTTTTCAACAGGGTGGGACAGGACATCACAAACATGTCGCTTTATGACGGCCGCTCGGTAAGGGCATTCTACCTTGCAGGGGGCTATTCCTCTGCCGCGATTTCAACAAACAACACCAATGTATCCGGAAGCATACCCCTCAACCAGCTGCTGCTGATAAGGAACGTCAATGGAACAATATATGTCGAGGCTGCATGAAATGGGAAAAACCATCGCAATGAAAGGGCAGCTTCTTTCTACAGAGGTGGTGCTTGCCTTCAGCATGTTCCTTGCCGCGCTTGTGGTCTTCCTGCTTTCCTGGAGCTTCATCTCCTACTCATTTGCTTCGCAGGAGGAGGAACTGCAGATGCAACTGGCGCTGTCCGGCATTTCCGATGCGCTCGTGCTTTCGCCAGGCGACCCGTCAGACTGGGAATCCACAGTTAAGGAGAACGCAAGCTCATTTGGGCTTGCTTCTGAAAAAAACGTGCTTTCGGATCAGAAACTGTCCGCGTTGCAATCCCTGAACCAAACGCAATACGACGCTGTCCGGGAAAAAATGGGCGCAGGGCGCCACCAGGTTTACATAGAGGCGCGCTCAGGCAACGGGACGCTATTTTACAGCTTTGGAAGGAAATCCGGTCAAATGAACGGTTCGATCGCATCAGTGACTTCCGAGCGGATGGCCATCCTAAACGATTCGATTGCCATTCTCAAGGTGGAAATCTGGAGGCAAAAAGGGGCTTTTGCATGATTGGGAAATCACTATCGTGCATGAGGGGGGTGTTCCTGTCCCTCGATTCAATAGCCGCGATGCTCCTTCTTTTCATAGTGGTTCTGATTTCATTTTCATACGTTTGGGCGCCCAAGAGCGCAACCTACGAATCGCTTTCCCTTCGGGCAAGCGCGCAGGACGCGGCCACTGTGATGGAAAAGCTGGGCTACCTCCCTTCCCCCCTGGAATCCGCCAACAGCTCTGGAACGCAGGGCATTTCCGAGGTTATCTCTTCCCTTCCTTCATCGGTTTGTATGGCGGTCGCATCCTACGGCGAGATTGTCAGCGAAGGCTTGGAGGGCTATTGGAAGCTCAATGAGGCATTCGGAAGCTCAGCGGCAGACCATTCCCAAAACGGCTTTACGGGCTCGCTCAAAGGCGGCGCTTCGTTCATTGACCCGGGCCTTTCAGGAAGCTCGGTATCTTTTGATGGGGAAGACGAAAGCCAGGTGGATACCGCCCAGAGCACAAAGCTTGAGCCGCAAAAAATCACTGTTTCAGCCTGGGTGAAGCCTCATGAGGACGGGGCAGAGGCCAGCCTTGTTGAAAGGGCAGGTGGCTACGGGCTTGGCCTTGATTTGAATTCAAAGCCTACTTTCTGGATCAATGTTGGCGGCTCTGTTGACTCAATATCCGCGCCCAATACAGTCCAGCCAGGAAGGTGGACGCACATCAGCGGCACATTTGACAACACAACAAGGAACCTTTCGATATATGTGGACGGGAACCTTTCCAACAGCGCCATTAATGCAAACAACCTGGTTTACGGCACTCCGGGTGCGGGCAAAACCGCGGCAGTGACATTGGCAAGCGACCCCTTTGATGGGGAACTGGATGACATTCGGATCTACAGCAGGGCGCTTGAGGCATGGGAGGTGGCGCAGATCTATTCTAACAAGGACAACCTGCTTTACGTGATTGAAATGCCAGGCTGCCTTTACTCAGGCGGCGAAATACAGTCAGTTGTTGTGCCATTCGCCCATAACGCGAACCAGAACGAAAACAAATATTACCATGCGGTCATAAAGGCATGGTTCAGGGGGACAAGGCAATGAGCGAAAAACAGGGATTCACATTCACCATTTCCATGCTCCTTTTGTGCCTTACCTTAATCTCCATGGCTGCGTACGCCCCTGAGTGGAGGAAAAGCCAGCTCGATTCATTTGCCTTGTCCTTGCCATTCGAAGGCTTAAGGCTGCAGGAGAGGATTTCAGCAGGAGTTGCAGAACTCCTTGGGGCAGACGCATCAGTGCGGAAAAATATCTCGGGCGTTGTATCCACAAGAATATCGGGCAGTTTCCCGTTCAAGAAGGAGGGCGAGCCGATTGCCAGGATAGACGAATATGCGAACAGCCTTCCCTATTCGTTGCGCGGAACTGGAGCCGAGCCCTTGCTTTCCGCAAACAGCCTGGTGGGGAGCAATGCCACGGTAATGGTAATTTCAGGCACAGGCAGCCTGGTTTACAATAATGACGGCTTCCAGGACATGGCAACTTACTACCACCCGGGCGGTTGGGCGCCCTCATCAATAAATTTTTCGATAAATTGCATCAAGCCAGCAGGAGAAGCCGGGTCGCTTTCTATTCAGGAGGACGGCGTTTCGCCCGGCCCTGCCTATTACATCGTGTACGGCGATGCTTCAAGCTATTCCTTGCTTGTTGAAAATACAACGGCAAATGAGGGGAATGCGTCCTTTGGCTTGTCATTTGAGGACGGAACCTCCATTTCATTCGAATCAATAGTGTCATCAACAGCTTCCAGCAATTACACGCAATTGACATACACCAAGAGCCCCAAGGGGTTCCTGATACTTCCCTTTGAGCAGAACGCCTCAATAGGCGAAGGCCAGGTTCGCGATTACTCTGAGCGTGCGAACAATATGACACTTGGCGGAGGAAACACGGACTTTGCCCCTGCTTGGACTGAAGAAGGATGCAGGCTCGGAGCCTGCTATTCCTTTGACGGTTCGAATGACTTCATAAACAGGACGGACTTTTCCCTGACCGAAACACAGTTGGAATTCCGGCAGGGCTTGGACCGGATACTGAATGGAGGGCTGGAAAACCACACCAACAATACAGATGATGGCATTACGGATTCTTGGGCAAACTGGACATTGAACGGTTCAGCAATATTCGATTCCACAACAATAAGCGTCTCTGGGCATGCCATGAAAATATCCTCAGGAACCGCCGGGAATTTCACGCAGCAGCAAATAAGCATGCTCGAAAACGTCCCCTACACGCTTTCCTTCTTCACCAAAAGCGCAAGTGGCACGGGCTCAGGAAGCTATGCAATATATGACGCAGCTGCAGACCGCTATCTCCAGGCAGATGGAAACTGGGGCAGCGAATACTTCTTTGATACGGGGGTCACTGCAACGATTTACACCCAAGTTTCAAGGCAATTTTCCATGCCAGCGGGCTCCAATGCAGTGCAAATAAGGCTCGCCCCCTCAGAGGGCGACCAAGTATTTTTTGACAGCATCATCCTTCGCCAGTCAGTTGGATTGAACGGAGGATTCGAATATTATTTCCCTGACACGACAAACTGAGGTGCAATGAAAGTGGAAATCAAAATGGCGGCGCTGTATTCCTTTGCGGCTCTCCTAGCACTATCAGGAATTTTATTTGCCGCGCTCAACTGCACTCTTGGCGCAGGGGCAGGATGCAGCCTGGCAAGCTCATCGCCCGACTGCTGCCAGCAGGGGCTTTCCTGTTCCATACCCTTGGGGACCTGCTGCATACCCTCAAGGAGCCAGAGCTTCTCCTGCACAACCGATTCAGACTGCTGCCTGGGCAAATGCGAAAACTCCACCTGCGTTTCGCAGTGGGGCTGCGGCTCAGTGTGCGCGGAGTCAAACGAATGCGCTCCTGGCTGCCCAGTGTGCGCCGCGCCCTCAGGAGGCGGCTCGTCCGTCTGCAGCTCATGCATACTTGACGGAAGCTCCACAAGCTGCACCTCAAGCTCGCAGTGCTGCGGGGGAAGATGCAACCCTGGCACAAGCCTCTGTGAATTATGCTACGGCATCAATGTGACCTGCTCAAGGGGCTCTGACTGCTGCTCAGGAAGGTGCGAAAAGCCGCTTGCAAACGAAAGCGGCAGGTGCGCCCAGGCATTCAACCTGAGCTTTTCAGGAGGCCCATGTGCAGACAACTCAAGCTGCCGCTCTTCTCCGGCAAGCCTGAACACTCTTTTCTGCGACCTGCTCAATCCCAACCCTTCAAACCAATCGCCTGGCGTTTGCAGAAGCTGCATACCTGATGGTTTTGCATGCAATGCTTCTTCCAGCCTTTGCACTTCTGCCTATGAATGCAGGGCAGCCCCAAGCATGGGTCCCGGCAACTATTCCCTCAATGACACAGGAGGATCAGCGACTCCAATAATCGCGAACTGGGTGAAGAACGGAACAGGAAGAATCAGCCTGGACACGACAAATGAGCGCACTGGCTCTGCCTGCCTCTACCTTGAATCAGGCGGGAGTGACTCCTACATTTACAATTCGCAACTGGTGCTGAAAAACAGCTCAAAATACTTGCTCGAGTTTTGGTACCTGAATGATGCCCCAAGGTATGCAATATATGATGCCAATAATGACGCCTATCTTTCCTCAAATGGCGGGTGGGTTTTCAGCCCGCTGAATGGAAGTTACGAAAGCCCGATCGTTTTGAGCGCAGGAGTCAATTCGGCAAGTTACAAGCGCTTTTCGAGAAATTTCAGCACGCTTGCGCACAACGTTTCCCACGTGCAGGTCCGCCTTTACCCCCCTTCTTCCGGAAGCTCCTACGTTGACGACTTTTCGGTCACGGAAATGCACGACTTATCCATGCTGGTCTGGGTGAAGCTTCCCTCCCTTGACGATGGCAGCCTTTTTTCCAAGCTTGGGACCGAGAACGGATCATACCAGGGGATGAATTGGAAGGTGGACAATCAGGGGAAGCTTATCATGGGGCTATATAGTGCGTATCCGCTGGGCTGGGCAAACATTTCCCCAAGCGCGAACATTTCAGACGCCGACTGGCATTTGGCAGCGCTTACTGTGGACCGCATGGGCAATTACACTGCCTATCTGGATGGCGAAGAAATTGAAACCGGGGCTTTCACGCTTGGCAGGATGAATAATAGCGCCGCGTTCCAAATCGGGAATGGCGATTCTGGTTACTTCTCGGGCAAGCTGGACGAGGTCCGTTTCTACCAGCGGGCGCTTACCTCCGCAGAAGTCCGAGGCCATTATATTGGCAATTACCAGGACAGGTGCCTTTTCAACTTGACATCGATTTATTCGTCTGCGCCTGGATTTTCCCCTGCCAGCTATAACGCATACCTTCGAGTTCGGACAGCCCTTCCGGACACAGTGCTTTACCTGCCATTCGATACGAATGTCTCCTCAGATGCGATTGGGAAAATAATTGATTACTCCCCCATGCTCACGCCTGGCACGAAATCAGGGGCGAGGTGGACCGCAAGCGGCTGGTCAGGCGGCGCCTACAATTTCACGTCCCTCTCGGACAACAAAATTACCGTCATGTCGCCCGTATTAGAGGGTGGAATTGATTTCACGCTGGCTGCCTGGATCTACCCAACAAGCACAACAGGCCCGCATTACATAATGGGCAACCTTGGCTCGGCAAACCCGGACGGCGCCGCGCTCATCATCGACTCCGGCCAGCTTGTCTTTTATGCGGCAGGAAAATCGATAGCAAGCAGCTTGAACCTCTCGGCAAGCCAATGGTATCACGTTTCAGCCACCAGGTTCCGCGGAAACGGCACCCTTTACATAAACGGCGCTGCATCAGGAAGCGGTGACGCATCCGGGCAGGTAGGCGGGTCGGGCAACTTTTCCATTGGCGCTGGGCCGGACTATTCTGGCGAGGGCTTTGGAGGGCTTATAGACGAGCCGCGGGCCATTGCAAAGGCGCTTTCGGCGCAGGAAATCTCCGCGCTTTACAAGGACGGATACCTCCTGGTCAACGGGACGCTTCCCCCCTCGAAAATGAGGGGCTGAGGCAACGCAAGTATTATTAAATTCACAAACGAGGCTCTTCCCATGTTTGAGACTAAGATAGACCAGCTCGTGCAGTTAATCCAGAAAAGGAAAAGCGTAGGCCTTGAGGCATTGGCAAAGCAGCTGCAAATGCCGCCCCAGACCGTGGAGCTGATTTGCGCGGTGCTGGAAAAGGGCGGGCTATTGGACCTCAATTACCCGATCAACATCACCGAAAAGCCCACGGTTGTTTTCCGCCTCCTTCCTATGGAGCCCCCCCAGGCGGAAGAGAGTATGGGCAGGGGAAAGACGATCTCAAGCTACTCTTTCACCGCTGACGGCGTCCCTGCAAGCGTGGTGATCACCGATTCGGAGAAGGAAAAGTATTACGCGATATCGCTCATGGAGTTCGGCACAGCCACGAAAATCTTCCTGGACCTCATAAAGGACGAACTATTGAGGGCTCTTCCGGCAAGCGTGCAGAACGAGGTTTCTGACGTGGAGAAAGCGGCTGCGGTGCGGGAGGAATTCCGCTCCCTGATTGCCAAGTACCTTTCCCAGTTCAGGCTGGGCAAGGAGGCCGAGGACGTTCTTGTAGGGATGCTCCTGCACAAGCTGTTCGGCCTTGGCGAAATGGACATGCTCAACCAGGACGACTGGCTGGAGGAAATAATCATCAACAACTCCAAGGCGCCCCTTGGCGTCTATCACAGGAGGTTCGGCTGGCTCAAGACCAACATCTTCATGCCTGACGAGGAGTCGATATTCAACTATGCCTCGCAAATCGGGCGCAGGGTGGGAAAGCAGATCGCGGTGCTCACCCCCATCCTTGATGCGAGGCTGGAGACCGGCGACCGCGTTTGCGCCACGCTGATGCCCATCTCCTCGCACGGCAACACGCTCACCATCCGCCGTTTTGCCAGGAATCCCTGGACAGTGGGCAACCTGGTGGGCGATCCGGGCTACTCCATGACGCCTGAAATGGCAGGCATGCTCTGGCAGGCGATCCACTACGAAATGAACATCATCATCGCAGGCGGCACGGCATCCGGGAAAACCACTGCCCTGAACGCGCTTGCATCGTTCATCCCGCCGAACCAGAGGATTGTCACAATAGAGGACACCCGCGAAATCGTGCTGCCCCCCTACCAGTGGAACTGGGTGCCGCTGCTCACGCGCAACCAGAATGCCGAAGGCTTGGGCGAAGTGTCCATGCTGGACCTGATGATTACATCCCTGCGTATGCGGCCTGACCGCATTGTCCTTGGCGAAATGAGGAGGCAGCGCGAGGCAGAGGTGCTTTTCGAGGCAATGCACACAGGGCACTCCGTCTGTTCCACGCTGCACGCCGACACGGGCATACAGGCATTGCGCAGGCTGACCACCCCGCCCATAGATCTTCCGCCCTCTGACCTCGACGCCATCAACCTCCTGGTGGTGCAGTACCGCGACCGCAGGAAGAACATCCGCCGCACGCTTGAAATCTGCGAGATAAATACCGGAGCAAAGGACGCCGACCTAACGACAAACGTGGTCTATAGGTGGCGCCCCAGGACCGACACTTTCGACATGGTGGGCGAGCCGAACAAGTACCTCAAGGAGCTCAACCTGCACACAGGCATGACCAAGGAGGAAATATTCGCAGACATAAAGAACCGCGCCACCATAATCAAGTGGATGATAAACAACAAGCTTACGGACATAGAGTCGGTGGGCAGGATTATGGCGCTTTATTACGCAAAGCCGAAAGAAGTGCTGGAAATCGCCAAGAAATCCGGGGCGGAAAAGTCAGAGCTCAAAAAGGCCGCGCCCGAGGCAGCCTGAAGGGCAGAGGCAACCGGCTGGTAAACATGAAAATCAAGCGTATCCCCTTCATGCTTCTTCCTCTTTCAAGCGCGCACACCATGGGCTCCAGGTTCAGGGGCGTCGGCATCAGGATATTGGGATTCTACCCGGGCGTGCGATACGACCTGAGGGCAGTAGGCTTTGATGAGCCGCCTGAAAACTACTGCACCATCGCCTTCTTTTCGGCAATGGTCTGGTCCGTATTGGTGACGATCGTGGTCACCATGATAATGCTGGTTGCCGGCGGCACCCTGCCCCTGCCGGTCAAGATCCTGGTCCCTTTTCTTACCTCGTTTATCATGACGTTCCTTGTGCTTATTGTGCACCTTGCCTATCCCAAGATAATCTCGGGCGGCATATCGGCAAAGGAGGACCGCGAGCTGATCTTCGCAATGAGGGACATGCTGATACAGATATCCTCGGGCGTCCCCTTCTTCAACGTTGTGGAAAATATTGGCAATTCGAACTACGAATACCTTTCCGATGAGTTCAAGGACATCACCAACAAGGTGAAGGCAGGCTCCCCGCTGCTTGATGAAATAGAGAGCATGGCGATCCGCACCCAGTCCGAGTACCTGAAAAAAACCTCCTGGCAGCTGGTGACCGCGATACGCACCGGCGCCAACCTCACACAAACCCTGAAAAGCATAGTAAAGGTCCTGGTGGACTACCAGTTCTCGCTTTCAAAGTCCTTCAATGCCGAGCTCAACTTCATCATACTCGTCTACCTCATGACAGCCGCTGTGCTGCCCACCATCGGCACCACTGTGCTCGTAATTTTCTCGGTGTTCGGAATGCTGGGCATCACAAGCGAGGTTTTCCTCGGGATAATCTTCCTGAGCTTTTTCGGGCAGATGGGAATAATCGCATATGTGAACTCCAAGAGGCCGAACATATTCGCATGAGCTGGTAACATGGCAAGATACGTTATTGACAAGCGCTTTTCCACTTTCTTTAGGCCAAGGACCAAGGACCGCATTGCCCAGCTGCTCACCTTTGCGGGCGTGGAAACCAGCCCTGAAGTCTGGATAGGCTCACGGATACTTATAGTTCTCCTTTTCGGCCTGGTGGGCGCGATAATACCTTTTTCCGTCCTGCAATACATCGATCTTTCGGCATACCCGATATTGAAAGACCCCACCTTGCCTGCCCGGATAATCCTGAGCTTTGTTACCGCAGCGGCATTCTCGGTAATCGCAGGCATACTCATCTACATGCACCTCTATTACCTGGTCACCGAGCGCACGCAGAGGGTCGAAAGGGTGCTTCCTGACTTCCTTTTGATGGTCGCAGCCAACCTCCGGTCCGGCATGACGCCGTTTTCAGCCTTCCAGGCATCCTCCAGGCCGGAATTCGGGCCGTTGCAGTCGGAAATCATATACGTTTCCAGCCGCTCGCTCGGAAGCGAGTCCTTTTCCGAGGCGCTTCGGGGGCTCACCACCACGATCGACTCGGCCATGCTTCGGCGCATGATTGCATTCTTTGAGAACGAACTCAAGTCAGGAGGGAAGCTGGCGCACTTGCTGGAGACCTCTGCAGAGGAAATCCGGGAGACCGAGGAAATAAAGCGCCAGATGATGATAGCCACCAAATCCTACGCGATATTCCTGGGGTTCATACTGGTATTCGGTCTGCCGCTTCTTCTTTCGATCTCCACGCAGTTCCTTTCCATATTCACCGATTTCCAGAAGAACATAGTCGCAACAGGTGACACGGCCAAAATCGCCGGCCTATCCTCCCCCAAGCTATCGGTGGACTCGGGCTTCATAGAAGCCATGGCATTCGTGATAATAGTCGGCACATCCATCCTGACCTCTGTCCTCATCGGCGTCATCGGGGAGGGCAAGATACTCTACGGGCTCAAGTTTTTCCCCCCGCTAGCCTTGGGCTCCATCGTCATGTTCATCATATTCAAGACGGTCATCTCGGGCTTCGTGGGAGAGCTCATCTGAGAAGCACCCTGTGTGCAAGAAGCGCTTATTAATTTTCTTCTCCGAAGAATCGCCATGCCAAAAGTGACCCTTCCCGACGGGAAGTCAATCGATGTGAAACAGGGGGCTTCCGCAGCCGAGGCAATAGGGCAGATATCAAAGAGGCTGCTTTCGGCTTCGCTTGCTGCGGAAGTGAATGGCAAGCAAGTCGACCTCTCCCATGTCCTTTCGGGCGACTGTTCGCTCAAAGCACTCACATTCGACTCCGATGAAGGCAAGGAGGTGTTCTGGCATTCGGGCTCGCACCTTCTTGCTCAGGCGGTAGTGAGGATTTTCCCAACGGCTGCGCCCACCATAGGCCCTGCCATTGAGGAGGGCTTCTATTACGACTTTGCGGACATCCCCCCGCTCAAGCCCGAGGACCTCGCAAGAATTGAGTCGGAGATGGCCGCAATCGTCCGTGAGGACCAGCCCTCAAAAAGGGCGGAGCTTTCGCGAAAGGAGGCTGGGAAGCTTTTCTCCTCCAACCGCTTCAAGCTCGAGATGATTGCTGAAATACCCGATGGCGAGCACTCGGCATATTACAGCGGGGAAAAATGGGTCGACCTCTGCAGGGGCCCGCACCTCCCCTCCACTGGCTTTCTCAAGGCATTCAAGCTCACCAAGGTGTCCTCGGCTTATTGGCGCGCGGATTCCTCAAAGGAGCAGCTGCAGAGGATTTACGGCATAGCTTTCCCTGAGAAGAAAATGCTTGACGAGTATCTGCAAAGGCTTTCGGAGGCGGAAAAGCGCGACCACCGCAAGCTCGGCGTTCAGCTCGGGCTATTTGCCTTCCACGAGTGGTCGCCAGGAAGCGCATTTTTCCTGCCCAAGGGAACCATTATTTTCAACGAGCTTCTGGATTTCCTAAAGGCCGAATACATAAAGCGGGGCTACAAGGAAGTCATCACCCCCCAGCTTTTCAACAAGGCGCTCTGGGAGCAGTCAGGGCACTGGCAGTACTACCAGGAGAACATGTTCCTTCTCGACGTGGATGACACCGAGTTCTCGCTCAAGCCAATGAACTGCCCCTCGCACTGCCTGCTCTACAACATGTCCTCGCACTCCTACCGCGACCTTCCGCTTCGCATAGCGGACTTCTGCATGCTTCACAGGAACGAGCTTCGCGGCGTGCTGGGCGGAATGACCCGCGTGCGGAAATTCTGCATGGACGATTCGCACATTTACTGCGCACCTGAGCAGATAGGCTCGGAAATAGACGGAATGCTGGACTTCGTGAAATTCGTCTACACAGACACTTTCAAGATGTCCTTTGTCGCCAAGCTTTCCACCAGGCCAGAGAAATTCATGGGGGAGATTAGCCAGTGGGACGCGGCAGAAAGGCACCTGGAGGATGCGCTCAAGAAAAACGGCATGCCTTACTCCTTAAACGCAGGGGACGGGGCGTTCTACGGGCCAAAGATAGACTTCCTCGTAAAGGACGCGCTTGGGAGGAGCTGGCAGCTTGCCACCATACAGGTGGACTTCCAAATGCCCTCACGCTTCAAGTGCGAATACGAGGGTGCGGACGGATCCAAGCACACCTCTGTCATGCTCCACCGCGCGATAATAGGCAGCATGGAGCGTTTCATCGGCGTGATCACCGAGCACTTTGCAGGCAAGTTCCCCCTGTGGCTTTCCCCGGTTCAGGTCTCCCTCCTCGCAGTGTCGGACACATACAACGGATTCGCAGAAGAGCTCGCCCTCAGGATGCGTCATGCAGGAATCCGCGCCGAGGCGAACGCGAGGCAGGAGACAATCGGGGCAAAGATACGCGATGCGCAGCTGGAGAAAATCCCCTACATGCTGGTGGTCGGCCAGAAGGAAAAGGAATCGGGCAGGCTTGCGGTGCGCACCAGGGACGGCAAAATAGAAAACGACCTTCCCATCGACTCATTCATCAACAAGGTGAAAAGGGAAATCGAGACAAGAGCAATTTAGGGTATTTCCTTGCGATTGAACAGCCTTGACCATCTGCGCGGCTTTGGAATAATTCTTGTGATCGTCTTTTCTCTTTGGCAATTCATGTATTTCCAGGTGCCTGAATTCGGGCTCCTTGTCCACAATCAGCAAGGCGAGTTCAATTTCGGCGACCTGGTTTTCCCACTCTTCTTGTTCTGCACCGGCGTTTCTGTCTGGTTCTATTACAACAGGCACAGGGCAAGGGGCGGAAAAATAGAGCAGGCGGAAAAGAAATTCCTTTCACTTCTTATAGTGGCGCTTGTCATCTCCTCCTTTCACCTCTTTGGCACTTTCCCGGATGAAGTGACATTGATCGCTCTTTGCGACATTTTGCTCTTCAACCTGCTGTGGCACCGTGTGAGCCGCAGGTTTCTCCTTGCATACTCAATAGCATTCCCGCTCCTTCTTTTCGCCTTCAAGGAATTCCTGCCACAATTCTGGGCGCCTTTCAGCGGCATGTACCTGGGAGGCATATTCGCAATCCCTTATTACCTCATTATTGCAATCTTTGGCTCAATCATGGCGCAGGACGCCTTTCCCAATGCAGCTTTTGACCGGAAAAAATCCTTCAGCGCATTGGAGAAATGGATAATCATTCTCCTTTCGGCTTCCCTCGCCTCTTCATTGCTATTCCCAGTTGACAAGATAGGCTTTTCCCCTTCGTTTCTTCCTGCAGCATTGCTGTTTTCAGCCGCGCTATTCTGGCTCTTCCTGCACCTGTTCGAAGTGCGCAGGCTGCAAATCGATTTCCTCAGGCTCATCGGCAAAAGGTCGCTTTGGGGCTGGGCGCTCCTCTTCTTTTTCTCAGGGGCAATTTTTGTGCTTGGCACCAGGGGAAGCTACGACCCTGCAATTTACCTCCCCCTTTGCGCGCTTCTGCTGATTCTTCTCTATGCCGCGCTATGGGCAAGGGAAAAAATAGTCACTTCCTCTTTTTGGAAGGCTTTTTCGCGGCTTTCGCCTTCTTCTTGGGGGCCTGGGCAATAACCGGCTTTTTTTCCGCCTTGGCAAAAGAGGGGAGTTTCTTTTCGCCCTCCTTCTTGCCAGAGCGCAATTTCTGGATCTTGTTCAATATCGCCCTGTGGGCCATGAGCCGGATGGCGTTGATCCTGATGAATCCCTTGGAATCCTCCTGGTTGAACCCGCCGACCTTGTGCATTGAGCCCAATTCCTGGTCGTAAAGCGAGGTGGGCGACTCCCTTGCGACTGTCATCACATTCCCCTTGTAAATCTGCAGCATGACCTTGCCGTCGACAAATTCCTGGCTCTTGTTGAATGCCGCGGTGAGGAAATCCATCTCAGGCGAAAACCAGAAGCCGTTGTAGATTATTTCTGCGTAAATCGGCGAAAGCATGTCGCAAAGGCGGAGCACCTCCCTGTCCATTGCGATCGACTCGATGTCCCTGTGCGCGGTGTGAAGTATGGTGCCGCCCGGGGTTTCGTAAAGCCCCCTTGACTTTATGCCCACAAACCGGTTCTCCACCATGTCCATCCGCCCGACGCCGTTTGCAGAGCCGATTTCATTCGCATACATGAAAAGCTCCAGCGGGTCGGTCTTGGTGGTTCCGTCGTCCATGTTCACCAGCTTGATGGGCGTGCCGTCCTTGAAAAACACCATGAGAGTGGCGACCTTGTCAGGCGCATTTCTGGGGGATACCGTTCTTGAGTAAACGCTGTCGTCAGGGATAAGCCCGGGGTCCTCAAGAATGCCGGCCTCATGCGAGATGTGCATGAGGTTCTCGTCTTCCGAATACGGCTTTTTCAGGGTAGCCGAAATGGGTATGTCGTGCTTCTTCGCATAGGCAATGAGGTCGTCCCTGCCCCGGAACTGGGACAGGAACTCGGGCATCTTCCAGGGCGCAAGCACCTGTATGTCCGGCTTCAATGCATGGTAGGAAAGCTCGAATCTCACCTGGTCGTTGCCCTTTCCCGTGGAGCCGTGCGAAACAAACTCCGCATTCTCCTCCTCGGCAAGAAGTATCTGGTGCTTGGCAATCAGGGGCCGCGCAAGCGAGGTGCCCAGAAGATACCTGTTCTCGTAAATCGCATTCGCCCTTATTGCAGGGAATATATAGTCTGTGACAAACTCCCTTTTCAGGTCCTTGATCACGACCTTGGAAGCTCCGCAGCCAAGCGCCTTCTTTTTCACTGCTTCAAAATCATCCTTCTGGCCGATGTCAGCAACGTAGGCTATTACATCGTATCCCCTGTCCACCAGCCACTTGAGAATGCACGAGGTGTCCAGGCCTCCGGAATAGGCTAATACCACCTTTTTCTTGGCCATAATTCTCCCCCCTTACCTGATGGAACCAATTCGCATTTCCCCTTTTAAAGAGTAGCGTTCCGCCTGCAACATCCTGCATAATTCATAATAATGCTTCAGCCATTTCAGCAAGCAGATTTTTCGGATCCTTCGCTTTCACGTAAGCACTTGCCAGAAGGACTCCCGCAGCGCCCAGCTCGATCGCCTTCCTGACATCCCCGCCGTTGCTCACGCCTGCCCCGCAGAGGACTGGTGTTCCATTCACCTTTGCAACAGCCTGCACAGTCCCGGAAACAACTTCAGGCTTTGCAGTGGAAACCGATATCCCGCTTCCAATGAGCTCAGGAGGCTCCACTGCAATGAAAGTCGGCTCGAAGACAGCCAATCTCGCGGACTCGGGAGTGTCCTTTGTGCAGATCATGCTTTCCAGCCCATTTCCCCTCAGCCTTGCCACGGCTTTGCCTATTGCCTCATCGCCAATCCTCCTTTCAGAGTGGTTGACCAGGCTCCCAAGGCATCCGGCAGCTTTTATCGCCTCAGGAGTCGTAGTGCCGGTAAAGGCTCCTTCTGCATTCCAGTCCACGTGCTGAGCGAAAATATCCTTGTGAATCTTCGATGATGCAGCCAGGTCCACAGCCTGGGGCGCGACAATTATCCGCACTCCAGTTTCCTTTCCAACATCGTGCGCGATCCTGACAAGCTCGAGGCCTTTTCTTCCCAATGACTCTGGGTAGACTTTCAGGTTCAGGGCAATCAGCGGTCTCATGCAATCCTATTCCATACCTCAATAACCTTCTTAAACAATTGCAGCCTAAACAGCTTCCTGACACGCCGACGTGGCAGACACACTGGGTTTCAGCCCACTTATCTGCCACCGGCGCAACAAGTTGCCGACGTGGCAGAATCCGGTATCGCGCTAGACTCGAGATCCTACCGGCTTTTGCGGGGAATCTAGTGCCCTTCGGGGCTTAGGAGTTCAATGCCAATCCCTTTTCTTGGAAAGAAAAGGTCTTGGCGAACCCCAAAAGAAGTTGGGGAAACGAACAAATCTCCTCGTCGGCGCTTCATTCTT
>DUFS01000029.1 GCA_013331805.1 Microcaldota archaeon
CAGGTTAGCCCATTCCCCCAAATTTACCATTTTCTATAACTTATATTTCGTTCTAATGCTAGCTAATTAGTTCGTATGAAACTTAAAGAAGCTTTGCGACTGCTTATCTGAAAAAAGACTTGAACCAGATGAAACTCGTGCTATCATCGTGGATTTCAGCTATCCCTGAAAAACATCAATCGGATCTAGGAAATTGCTCTATCGCAGTTCTCTTTAGGCAAAATGGCACAGCGTGGTTTCACATACCATTAAAAACATTAGTTACCTAATAGGTAACCATGTATTCCGAGATTCCCTACGCCTGCATGCGCGCGTACGCACTGCTCTTCACCCGCTTCGGGGCAAGCCGCCCCTTCGCCCAGTCCGAGCTGGACTTCGTGCTCTCCGGATCCATGAAGAAGAAGGTATTCTCCATCCTGCTGAATGCGGGCTGGATAAAAAAGCGCGGCAGGAGTGATTACCTGTGCAACGAGCCCGGGGAGGTAATACGGCATCTCCTGGATTTCAAGGTGCCTGAAATGATGGGGAAGGCGCAAAAGCCCTATGCGTTTTCCGGCCTCTCGGCAATAGAGCTGTGGAGCGACTACTCCTACACGCAGCGAAGCACAGAGCGCTCGCCATATTTCATCAGGGTGCTGCGCAGGGACCTGCCATACTGGAAGGGATTCTTTGCGGCAAAGAGGGTGCCGGTTTACATCGGGAAAGGGACCTCCATCGGGGAGTTTGCCATCCTGCTGCCGGTGACGAGGCTGGAGCACGTGGAAAAAGGCGGTCTGTCTGTCGAGCCGCTGGTGGATGCGATGGCTGAGGCTAGGGAGAATGAGATGCATTATTATGCATACGATTACATGAAGAGGAAATACGGGCGGAAACATGGATAGGCTTGCTGCGAGGGAAAAGGAAGTGTTCGGGGCGCTACAAGCGCTCATGCATTCGAAGTGCGGTTTTGCCGTGATAGGCGGCTATGCCGTGAATGCCTACGCGCTGCCCAGATTTTCCGTGGACTGTGACCTGATAGTGCAGAAGGATGGCGCGCGCAAGGTCGGGAAAACGCTGCTATCCTGCGGCTTCAATCGCATGCCGCCCCCAAAGCATGCTGCCTACGCAAACTTCTTGCGCTTCGAAAAGGAGGCGCTGCCAGGCTTTATTGCCGCATTCGACATCCTTATGGGGGAAGTGCACGACAGGCAGTCTGGAGCAACTTTTACGGCGGACTGGATATTCTCTCATTCCTCTCTAGTCACCCTTCCGGCAAAGACATTCGCGGGCCAGCTGAAGGTGCGCGTAGTCGACGCGGATGCCCTTCTTGTGATGAAGTTCTGCTGTGCGCGAGCAACTGACATTAGAGACATCTTCATGCTATGCGACAAGGTCAATAATTGGGAATGGGTGAAAGCCGAGCTTGCCTCGCGTGTGGATTTGGCCGCGCAGCACAGGAAGATAATGCAAAAGGTGTCGGGCGCGGAATTCAGGAAGGACTTGGGCGGCGTTTATGGCTATGTTGAGCCCGCGGCATTCGGAAAAAGGCTGAGAATCCTGGCAGCCATCATGGAAAAATAGACGCCACCAAATGCGCGTGGTCAGCACCCCGTACGCTTGCCTTGGGAGGAGCCCATTCCCCCAATTTTGCCCTAGCCCTCCCGAAGGGCTTAAAAAGGCAGGTTCATTTATGCCCTGAGTTTATTTAAACTCTGTCCTCGTTCTAATCGCGTGGGAGCATCCAGCTGCCTGTGCAGCTGTCTGAAAATTTCCCTGGGGAAATTTCCATGCCATTCAGGATAGAGGTTGGGCTCAAAGATGGGTTTTCCGATCCTGCCGGCAACTCCCTTGTGCGCCGAATCAGCCAGGAGCTTTCCCTGCCCGGCGTAAAGTCCGCCCGCGTTCTTGACGTTTACACCATAGATGAGGAGATGCCCCAGTCTGAACTTGAAACGCTTGGAAAGGAGCTTTTCTCAGACCCCATAATTCAGGCTTATTCCATCAACAGGCCCCTTTTCGACCCCTCCAAGTTCTCATATGCGATTTCAGTGGGCTTCAAGCCAGGGGTCAAGGACAACGTTGGCGACACTGCCAGGGAAGCTTCTGAGGAGCTTTTGAAGCGCAAGCTCTCGGGGGGGGTATACACTTCCAAGCACTACCTAATTTCAGGAAAGCTCACCAAATCCGAAGCAGAAAAGATTGCCCGCGGGCTGCTTGCAAACGAGCTTATACAGCGCTTTGAGATAAAGTCCGCATCCGAGTTTGGAGGGGCGGGCTTTGCAAGTGCGGTGCCCCGGGTGGATATAGCTGGGGGCGGGCTGATAGTCGAGATCCCGCTTTTAGTGCCGGACAAGAAGCTTGTGGAAATCTCAAGGCACCGGGTGCTTTCGCTTTCGCTTGAGGAAATGAAGCGCATCCGGGACTACTATGCAGACCCTGACAATTCTTCCGATAGGAAAAAGCTCGGGCTGCCTGCCGCGCCCACAGACGTGGAGCTGGAGTGCCTGGCGCAGACCTGGTCAGAGCACTGCAAGCACAAGATATTCAATGCCAAAATCACGGTCAAGGAGGGCAGGAAAAAGAGGGCAATCGACTCGATTTTCAAAAGCTACATTAAGAAGGCGACCCAGAAGCTTTGGAAGGGGAAAAAATGGCTGGTTTC
Organism: Microcaldota archaeon; assembly: GCA_013331805.1. Lineage (GTDB taxonomy): Archaea > Micrarchaeota > Micrarchaeia > Anstonellales > Anstonellaceae > UBA10161 > UBA10161 sp10161u. Next base: position 2,642 of record DUFS01000029.1, read on the forward strand.
GGTTTTCTCGGACAATGCCGGGATATTCGAGTTCGTCCCTGGCTGGAATGTTGCAATGAAGGTGGAGACACACAACACCCCTTCAGCACTTGACCCTTATGGCGGTGCGCTCACCGGAATACTCGGGGTGAACCGCGACATACTGGGCTGCGGGCTTGGGGCAAAGCCAATCTTCAACACCGATGTGTTCTGCTTTGCAGACCCTAATTACTCTGGCGAAATCCCTCCCAGGCTTTTTCATCCCCGCCGCGTGCTCGAAGGGGTGCGCGCAGGAGTTGCAATGGGAGGGAACGCAAGCGGCATACCGACAGTGAACGGCTCGCTGTATTTCGACCCGCGCTATCTTGGGAAGCCGCTGGTCTACTGCGGCACAGGCGGAATAATGCCATCTGAAATCGGGGGGAAAAAGACGCACGAAAAATCGGCGCAGATAGGCGACAGGATATTCATGGTGGGGGGAAGGATAGGCAAGGACGGCATACACGGCGCCACCTTCTCCTCGGTGGAGCTGCATGAGGGCTCGCCGGTCTCTGCAGTGCAGCTGGGCGACCCGTACACGCAGAAGAAAGTCCTTGACTTCATATTGGGGGCCCGCGACAGGGGCCTTTACAGCGCAATCACCGACAACGGGGCGGGAGGGCTGTCCTCCTCTGTTGGTGAAATGGCGCAAGGCTCGGGCGGCTGCATGCTGCACCTGGACCGCGCGCCCCTCAAGTATGTGGGATTGGACCCCTGGGAAATTTTCATCTCCGAATCGCAGGAAAGGATGGGCGTGGCAGTGCCCCCGTCCAAGGCAGGCGAGTTCGTGCAGCTTGCCCGCCTGAGGAACGTGGAAGTGTCCGACTTGGGGGAGTTCAACTCCTCCGGCTTTTTGCACGTGAAATACGGGGCAAAGACTGTGGCTTACCTGGAAATGGATTTCCTTCATCATGGGCTTCCGCAGCTTTCGCTTGAGGCAGAGCTGAAGGACAAAAAGCTGTCCGAGCCTGCCCCATCCAAAAAGGAGCAGTTTTCCGAGGATCTGCTTTCGCTTCTTTCCAGGCCGAACATCTGCTCCAAGGAATACATTATCAGGCAGTACGACCACGAGGTGCAGGGAAGCTCGGTAATAAAGCCGATGTGCGGCAAAGGCGCGCAAGGCCCCTCAGATGCCGGAGTCATTGCCCCGCTTTTCGGCCGAAAGGAAGGATTGGCAATTTCAAACGGAATCTGCCCCCGCTATGCCGACATCGATGCCTACCAGATGGCGGCAAATGCCATTGACGAGGCTGTGAGGAACTGCATTGCCGCAGGCGGCTCCCTTGAGAGAATGGCAGCGCTTGACAATTTCTGCTGGTCTGACCCGATATATTCGCCTGAAAATACCGACGGCAGGCACAAGCTTGCGCAGCTGGTCCAGGCCTGCCAGGGGCTTTACGACGCCTGCCTTGCCTACGGCGTTCCGCTCATCTCGGGCAAGGACAGCATGAAAAACGACTACAAGCACGGGAAATGGAGGATATCCATACCCCCCACCCTTCTGGTAAGCGCGATTGCGAGGGTCGAGGACGTTTCGCGCACAGCCACATCGGACTTCAAAAGCGAGGGAGACATAATATTCATTCTCGGGGAGACCAAAAACGAGCTTGGCGCGTCGGAATACTATGCCATGAAGGGGGAGCTTGGGGCCAATGTGCCCAAAGTGAATTTCAGGAAGAACGTTGCGCTTTACAGGAAGCTTCAGAAGGCGATTGCAAAAGGGCTCGTTGCATCCTGCCACGACTGTTCGGAAGGCGGCCTCTCAGTTGCCCTTGCTGAGAGCTGCATAGGCGGGGAAATTGGCGCGCAGGTCGATCTTGGCAAGCACTCGGGGAAGCTTTCCCCAGAAGCCGCGCTCTTTTCCGAGTCATCAGGCAGGTTCGTGGTTTCTGTGAAAAAGAAAGATGAGCGCGCCTTCCTTTCCATAATGAAAGGCGCATCATGCATCAGGGCCGGGCAGGCTGAAGGAAGCAGCCTTCGCATACTTCTGCATGGGAAGGAATTGGTGTTTGTGCCTGTCCACCAGCTCGCAAGCTCATGGAAAAGGACAATGGACTGGTGATTTTGTTGAAAAAGGCAAAAAAGAAGGCAGCGGAAAAAAAGGAAGAATGCTGCTCTTGTTGCTGCAGGTAATCTGGATGGCAAAGAAGGAAAAAGCAAAGGCGGGCAGGTCAAAGCCAGCCGCAAGGAAGGCAAACGAATCAAGGCATCAGCCAGCAAAGCCGAGCAAGGCAGCAAAGGTAAAAAAGACATCCCTGGTCCGATCCATGCAAAAACCAGAAGTATCTCCCGTATCACACGCCCGGCAGGCTTCGGAAGGAAAGAAGCCCAGGTGCCTGGTGCTGGCAGGGTTCGGGCTGAATTCGGAGGCCGAGCTTGCGCATGCGTTCTCACTTGCAGGTGCTGAAGTTGATATCGTGCACTTCTCAGACATCGCATCAGGGGAAAAGAAGCTTTCCTCCTACCACATTTTCGCAATACCCGGCGGCTGGTCGTTCGGCGACGACATTGGCGGGGGCAGGGTGCTTTCCAACAAGCTCAAAAGCACCTTCAGGCGCGATTTCGAGGAGTTCGCGCAAAAGGGAAAGCCCATAATCGGGATCTGCAACGGCTTCCAGGTGCTGGTCAAGCTGGGCGCGCTTCCCAATTTTTCCTTTTCGCAGGAATCCACCCTTACTGCAAACGAATCGGGAAAATTCGAGGACAGATGGGTCTATCTCAAGCCCCAGAAGTCTGTGTGCAAATATTTTGAGGGAGTGGAACTCATGCACTGCCCTGTCAGGCACGGCGAGGGCAGGTTCCTTGCCGACAGGCAGCTCCTTGATTCTCTTGAGAAAAAAGGCATGGTTGTGGTGAAATACTCGGATTCCGCCCTGGACGACTCTGCAGGATACCCCTACAATCCCAACGGTTCTTCCCGCAACATAGCTGGAATCTGCGACCCAACAGGGAAAATATTCGCGCTCATGCCGCATCCAGAGTGCTCAGTGGACAGCCGCACCCATCCCAGGTTTCTGGAGGGCATAAGCTCTGAGAGGAACAGCCGCAGGTTTTTCGAGAATGTGGTGAAGGCGGCATTGGAATTTGCCGATTGAGGGTGATGGTCGCATGAAAACGGTACTGGCTTTGGCGCTTGCATTTTTACTTCTGCTGCTTTTCGGCTGCCCGCAGATTTTTCCCCCTCCAGCAAATGCAACGAACAATACCACTGCTGTTTCGCCTCCTCCAGAGGAACCTGTCGGGCTTCCTGCCCCGCCTCCAGAGCCAAAGGTAAACCAAACGCAGGTTGGGCCCGAGAACGAAACGCCAGAATCCAGTCCCGAACCCCCGCCCGAGCCGCAGGCAGCGCTCAAAAGGAGGGTGGGCAAGGTGAACACCACTGATATAGGGGGAAAAAACCTGACCGTCACCTCGCCTTTTGACGCAGGCTCGCCCCTTTCCTACACGATAAACAAGACAGGCTACTTCAACACAACTGTTGCTGCCGACACGCCTCACCTGGTGCTGCTCAAGGACAAGGACAACCTGCTGCGCGCAATGACGGTGTCGCTCCAGCTGGACCCGGGCTACCTGGTCTTCGACGCCCGCTCCACTGCAAAGGCCCTTCTCTGGCGCAGGTACACAGATGACGAGATTTCAAACGAGCTTTTCCTTGCCGAAATCGACGACCTCAACTGCTGGGGCAACTTCTACGGCCTGCTACAGCTGAAGCTTCCCAAGACCTCGCTTGACAACCTTTCGAACTCCTCCTACGACTACAAGGACTACTACTCGAAGTGCCTGGAGGAGATGAACGAGACTGGCTTGATGAAATAGAAAAAGAAAGACGCTCCCATCGG
>DUFS01000033.1 GCA_013331805.1 Microcaldota archaeon
TCGGGCAGGTTGCAGGTGCTTTGACAGCTGTCGTTGCGAATGTGGTCAATCCTCTTGGATGGCTGCGGATGCTGGCAGATGCCACCATTCCAAAAGACCTGACAACCATAGGACTTACATTTGGCGGAGCCGCTGTTCTGATTTTGGCAACATGGTCAAAATACAGGATCAAAGTAGCCATAAATAACGTCAGAGAGTTTTCAGACAGTCTTTTCTACCTGGCTAAGGAAGTCGCCCCTGCAAATGAGCTAGCCATGAAATTAAGAAACGAGGCACTAGAATTCGCTTCTGCGCAGGAAAAAATGACAAGATCATATCAACTCCATCACATTGAGGCTGCTTCGTATATTGCCAGCCTGTCACTTGGCAAGGTTTCAGTTGACATATTGGAGGAAGCTAACAAAAAAACCAAGGAGGAAATCAAATCCGGCAGGCAATTTCTGGAAGATACGCGGAGGAGTTATCATGCCCTTGCCAAGAAACTATCTGAACTTAAGCGCCAATCGAGCCATCTTACCGAGTATGGCAAGACAGATTTTGATATAGCTGCAAAATACCTGAAAGAGATAGCTAAGACGCGCTTTACTCTCAGCAAAGAACTGACATCAACATCTTTCCGCACTCGAGACATGGATGAACTCATAGAACATCTGAAAAGCTCAGAACAGGTGTCTTATACGGATGAAACGACTAGGGCGTGCTTGAATGCAGTTTTCAAGGGCATCCTGGGTGCTGTTGAGCTGAAAAGGAACATTCTCGCAGGACCTCGGGGCGGTTCAAATGAGACTTTTGTGAAATTGGAGGCTTCCAATATATTTGACGGTTCAGTAGAGAGCTGGTCTAGCATAATAAGATATTATATGCCCATCGCAAAAAAAGATAAGGAAACTGTTGATGAACTCCTGGTTTATCTTGCGACTTGTTCCGATCTGTATTCGCAGGCTATGGAAACGGGCTCAAGGAACATCCTAAATACGGCAATACTCACGAATCTCAGTTTGCGATCGAACTACTACTCTGAAGTTTTGGCAATCAGCAGGCAGAACTGAAAGCTTATTTTCGCCGGAAAAGGCAAAGGTTAAATTAGCAGACGGTCTCAAAGAAACGGTCAGGCTTTATCTCGGGCACGAGAAAAAAGGAAGTGAATCCCATGGGCAAGGTTGAAGAATACATAAAGGACGGGATCGCGCGCAAGGGCGGATTGCTGTTTGCCCTAATCGACCCTGTGGACTACAAGGACCCCAAGGGCGCGATTTCGGCCGGCGTGCAGTCGGCAGAATCCGGCGCGGACATAATCCTCATAGGCGGGAGCATGGGCGCGCAGGGCGAGCTTCTGGACAGCGTGACAAAAGGAATTAAGGATAGCGTGAGCGTGCCGATCGTGCTATTTCCCGGCAACATCTCCACCCTCACCAAATATGCGGATGCAGTCTACTTCATGTCGCTTCTGAACAGCCGCAACCCCTACTGGGTTTCCCAGGCGCAGATGCTTGCAGCCCCGGTGGTTCGGCGCATGGGCATAGAGGCGCTTCCAGTGGGCTATATTGTAATCGAGCCGGGCGGCACTGTGGGCTTTGTAGGGGATGCCAAGCTGGTGCCGCGCGACAGGCCGCAAATCGCAGCAGCGATGGCAATGGCAGCAGAGCTTTCTGGCTTCAGGCTCATTCTCACGGACTCTGGCAGCAATCCTGCAACCGGCCACATGCCGCTTGAAATGGTCTCTGCAGTTGCGAAATCCATTTCAGTGCCCTATATTGTGGGCGGCGGGGTGCGCACGCCCAAGGAAGCGGGCGCGGTCATCGCGGCAGGCGCGGGCGCTGTCCAAGTGGGCACTGCGCTTGAGTCCGGAGGCGACCTGAAAAAGCGGGTTTCCGAAATGGCCAGGGCAATCCGCGAGGCAGGCAGGAAAAAGGCATAGGCTGCAGGTTTTTATGGCGCTCAAACTTTCCCTATCTTCAGACTACGACACTGCCAAGGAGGCTGCCAAGGGAACAGTGCTTTCAGACGGCATTGTAATCTACCCGACCGATACCCTTTACGGGCTGGGCTGCAATGCGCTTTCAGAAAAGGCTGTTGCAAAGGTGTACGGGGCAAAAAAGCGGGAAAAGGCAAAGCCCCTCTCGATTATTGTGGCCGATTACAAAATGCTCCTTGACTACTGCGAGGTTTCATCAGCGCAGGAAAGGATTCTGCACTCGCTCCTTCCAGGCCCCTACACTTTCATACTCAAGCTGCGAAAGAAGCTGCCAGCCTCTAATCAGCTTTCAATAGGCGTGAGGGTGCCTGAGCACATGTTCATGCGCCTGGTCGCTGCCGAGCTTTCATTGCCCATAGTCTCCACCTCTGCGAACCTGTCCGGCGAGAAAGAGGCTGCACAAGCTTCCGAGGTCGACCCCCTGGTTGCACGCGAAGCGGACTTATTCGTGGATGGCGGAAAGTGCCAATACGCGAAAGGATCGACCGTAATCGATTTAATCCAGATGAAAGTAGTAAGGCTGGGCGCGGTCAGGCAAGGAGACCGCTTTGAATTTTAGGTGAGGGAAAAATGGCAATCTCGTTCGGCACGCTGCAGATAGAATGCGACGCATCAGTTTACGAGCCAGCCGAGGATTCCTTCCTGCTTGCGACCTATGCCTCCTCGCTTGAGGGCAGGATACTGGACATAGGGACAGGCACCGGTATTGCTGCGCTTTCCGCAGCATACGCAGAGCGGAGGAACGACGTAATCGGAGTGGACACCAATCCAGCGGCAATAGAATGCGCAAAAAAGAATGCCAAGCTGAACAACCTGGGCAATGTGGAATTTCTTGTTTCAGACCTGTTTGCAGGCGTTTCAGGCAAGTTCGATGCCATTCTCTTCAATCCGCCCTATCTCCCCACCTCGCGGGAGGAGCGGCTGAAAAACGCCAAGGAGAATGCAGCATACGATGGCGGGCTTAGCGGATTGGAAGTATTCTTCAGGTTTGCTCTCGACGTTGCCCGATTCCTTCCTTCAGGGGGCAGGGCTGCAGTGATAGCAACCTCCCTCAACAACGGTATCGAGCAGACACTGATACAGCTCAAGGACAGCATGGGCATTGCCTCGGTGGTCGCGCAGGAGGGCTTCTTTTTCGAGAAAATCGCCCTTGTAGAGGCGATCATGCCATGACACAAAGCCGCTTCAGGATAATCCTCGTGGAGCCAGAGTACGGGCTCAACATAGGCGCAGTGGCGCGAGCAATGAAGAACTTCGGCTTTTCCGACCTTGTGCTCGTGAACCCGAAATGCAACCCGCAGGGCTTTGACGCAGTGAAGTACTCGAAGCACGCCAGGGATTTGCTCGAGTCCGCCAAAGTCTTCAAAACCCTGCAGCAGGCTGCTTCTGGCTGCAAGCATACCGTAGGCACAACGGGCGTCCTCTACAGGCACTGGGACAAGACATTCAGGACCCCGATCCCCCTTAGGGAACTCAAGGCAAAGCTCGATAAGGGCTTCGAAGGCAAAATAGCGCTCGTTTTTGGCAACGAGGGGTTAGGGCTTTCTGAAAAGGACATATCGGCCAGTGACTTCCTTATCACCATACCCTCAAGCGAAGATTACCCTGTGCTCAACCTCTCGCACGCGGTGGCAATTGTGCTTTACGAGCTTTCTGGCCTCGGCAAGGAGTATTACCTCTCAGCAGGAGCAAAGGAAAAGGACGAACTTGTCAAGGCGTTCAACCTCATGACCGGCCGCTACTCCAAAATAATGCGCAATCCTGCAAAGGCGAAAGTGGCTTTCCGCAGGATGGTTGGGCGGTCAATGCTCTCTGACAAGGAGTGCGCCACAATTTTGGGCGTGGTCCGCCGCACGCTTTCCGAGCTTGGGAAAAAAGGAGGGAAAAAATGAACAGCAAGAAATTCTACCTGGTTACACTAGTACTCTCTGCCTCCTGCCTTGTGCTTACTGCATTCATGTGGCGTTCGCCTGCCCTTCTGGCGCTTTTCCTGCTGGTCAACGCAGGAGCGCTGGCGGCTGGAAGAGGAAAAGTTGAAGGAAAAGGGATGCCATTCTCTTCTTCCTCTCGGCAATTTCCGGGGCTGCCGCAGAATTGTTTGTCATCTCAATTGGCGGCGCCTGGTTCTACCTGCAGCAGCACCTTTTCGGAATACCCATACGGCTCCCGCTTGTCTGGGGCACTGCCGGCGTTTTCCTGCTTCGGCTTTCGGACGCGATAAAGCAGCTTGTGAAGGAGTAAATCTTCATCCGACCTTTCCAAAAAAGAGCACGGACAGGAAGCCCAGCAAAAGCAGTGCTGCGATGAGGAATATCGCAATCTTCCAGGCAGGGATTGCCATAAGGGATGAACGATGAAGGGCAATAAAACACTTGCCCCCGGCTTCCGCTAATCAAACGAAAAACATCCTTCCAGTCGCCTATCTGATTGGACTCGCCCTGCTCGTCCAATTCTGAAAAATTTCTACGAAATTTTTCATTTCTTCCTGCTCTTGACTATCTTTACCTTGCTTGGAGTGAGCAGTATCTTGTCGTTGTCAATCCTCGCGATGTCGCCGTTTATCTTCGTGACGTACATCTTGATGTTGTCAATTGTCTGCTTGAGCTTGTTGGGCTGCTTTGACATGGGCGAGACATTCAGGAGGATGATGTTCCTGCTCTTCAGCTCCTCCATGATGACTGACACGTCGTTTTCGCTCTCGAGCGCCACGGGCTTGACATAGAAGTCAGCCGCCTCATGGAGCACGTCGACATTCTCCATTTCGACAGTGTTCATATACTCCTCGAGGTTCATTTCCTTTGAAATGCCTATGCTCTTGGAGATCTTTTCGAGTATGCCCATCTTCTCACCTCAGTAGTTTTCAGTGGTTCTGCGATCGGATATTCGGAGGATATCTTAATAAGGCTTTTTCCTCTCATTCAAAACCCGCGCAATTCGGCTTGGGGAAGGGTCACAATGCCAACTTTTTCGGAAATACTAAACAAGCCCTCGGTCTTCCTGGACCGGAACGTGCTCTCCCCCCACTACATACCTGAAACGCTGCCCTTCCGCGAAAAGGAGATAGAAAGGATAATGAACGGGCTTTCGCCAGCGCTCCGGAACGAGCGACCCAGGAACATGTTCATCTACGGCAAGACAGGCACTGGCAAGACCTGCTCGGTCAAGCACGTCATCGGCAAGCTGGTGGAGCACAAGGACAAGGGAACTGTCGCCTCATGCTACATAAACTGCAGGATGTACAACTCCCGCTACCGCGTGGTTCAGAAAATCACCAAGGAGATCCTCCCTGCCCTTGACTCCATGGGGTTCGGCTTTGCCATGCTCTACGAGAAGATGATGGGCGAGATTCGGGGGGGCGGCAAAAGGCTGATCGTGGTGCTGGACGAGGTGGACATGGTAAAGGACCTGGACGACCTCCTCTACACGCTCACGCGCGCAAACGACGAGCTTGAAAGGGGGAGCATCTGCGTGATTGGCATCTCCAACAGGCTTTCCTTCAAGGAGCAGCTGGACCCCCGCTCGCGCTCCTCGCTTTGCGAAAACGAGATGGTCTTCCCGCCCTATACCGCGACCCAGCTGCAGGCGATAATTTCGCAGCGGGCGAAAATGGGCTTCAAGCCGCACGTCGTGGAGGATTCGGCAGTGAACCTTGCAGCTGCAATCTGCGCATCAGAGACAGGCGACGCCCGCTACGCGCTCAAGCTGCTCGTGAAGTCAGGCGAAATAGCGGATGAGCACTCCCTGAAGAGGATAACCGACAAGGAGGTGGAAGACGCGCGCCGCTCGGTTGACACAGACGTGGCATTCGAGGCCATTTCCACCCTTCCTGACCACCAGCAGCTGGTGCTCCTCTCAATAGCAGAGCTTGCGCTTGACAAGGGCAAGAACACCAGACTCACCACAGGCACCCCTGAGGAGGACGACTCCTTCCTAATCTCAGGGGAAGTATATGAGGAATACTGCAAGACAGCGAGGAAGTTCCGAAAGCCGCGAAGAAGCGCGCGCTGGTACCGCGAATATTTGAACGACCTTGAGATGCTGGGGCTCATCACCACGGTGGAGTCCGGACAGGGCATGCGGGGCAGGACCAGGCTCATCCGCATAGGCTACCCTGCCACAGACGTCAAAAAAATAGTGGAAAAGAACTTCTTGATAATCGAGTCTTCAGACCATCGCGGGGCTTGAAGGCACCTGCCCCCTGCTTTCTTGAGGCGCCTCTGTCACGATTTCCTTAACTTCGACGTCTCCAAAGCAACCGTTCCATACCTTTATTTTTGTTGCAACGTTGTTTGCCAGATCTCTTTTTCCCGCTGTATGCATAAGCCCATCCGGGTCTTCCGTGGCAAAACTCCCTCTTTAAATAACTATCTATACATTTTTTATCACATGATTGAAGTGAAACAAGCGCCACCAAAGAAAATAGTCCAGAATAATGCAAATCTTTTCGAAAAATTGCGCATTCCTCCGCTTGTCGAGTATACTGCCGAGCTTGGTTTCCTTCTGCCCAATAAAAATTTGAGGCTCTTTGTCCAGGATCACCACAAGAACCCTGGCGGAACAATAAAGGACTGGCGCGCTCGCCGCATTCTGGACCAAATAGGCTTTAATCTCAAAATCAACAGGCTGGTCATAGTGACTGCCGGGAACGCGGGCTACAGCGCCAGAATGTTCTTTCCAGAGAAAGAAGTCGTGTGCGTTGTGGATGAGAAGACGAACGGGAAAATAACCAAAAAGTTGGAAAAAGTCCATGCCAAGGTGCTTAAGCTCGATTTATCCACTAAGCTTCATAGCAAAGAGGAAATAGTAAAATTCGTTGCAAAAAAGCTGGGGGATGAAAATAAAAAAGCCATGGAAATCTCAAGCGGCTTTCACGATGCCTATAAACCATTATTGAAATCCATAACCCGGGAGATCAGGTGGTTCAGGAGGAAGGAAATCCCGAAACAAACCGCCATCCACGTGGTTTTCCCAATCGGTTCGGGGGAGGTCGCAACTGGGTTCATATCCAGTCTGGATGACGAAAACATGAGGCTGGTCGCTGTAAGTCCTTCAGAAAACCCCAGCATCGCAGACAAGCTCAATGGAAAAAACAGGTTATACGAAAATTATCTCAGTTATTATTTTCAATTTAAAGGTTCGCCCCTTCAATGGCTTCGGATAGGGGAAAATGAAATATTCAACGCATGCTGGGAAGTTAATGCGCTTAAAACATTGAAATCTGAAGAATCCGCAGCAATCGCGTTTGCCGCCCTTCCGAAAATAGAGGCAAAGGAGGGCGACACCATAGTGGTGGTGAACACCGGCTGGGGCATTAGGGCATAAGGTTAATTTAGGCTCGTTCCCCACTGATGGCATGCCGGATAAAAAGGCCAGGAAAACGTTTTTTCTGCTTCTCGAATCCCTTTCACTCAAGAATCTTCCCAGGACAGGCTGGGTAAATGCAAAGGCGCCTCGCGAGTCAGTGGCAGAGCACACATATGGCGCCTGCCTGATTGCGCTTGTTCTGGCAAGAATGGAAGGAATGGGCGGAAAGGGGGAATCAGCTCTGCTCAGGAGGGTACTTCTCCATGACCTTCACGAGGCAAGGATTGGCGACCTTACTCCTGGTCAAAAAGCGAAACAAAAGCCGGACGAAAAGAAAGTGGAAAGGGAAATGCTGGGAAAAACACATCTTGAAAAGGAAATAGCTCTTCTTGCTGACGACAAATTAGCGGTCCTGGCAAAGGACGCAGACAGGCTGGACATGCTTTTGCGGGCGGTTGAGAATTCGAACGCAGGCAACAGGAACATGCGGCGGTTCATCGGCGCTGCGCTTGGGCAGATAAAAAGCAAGTCCGGGAAGAAACTGGCAAAAATGGCGCTTGAAAAGCTGGAAAAGTAGCTACTACTTATTTAAACACTTATCTGCACATTCACTCCATGAAGACGGCTATTCTTAGGCATCACATAGACGCCATCGTTGCCAACCCAGAGGCAAAAAAGAACGAATTTCTGAACAGGCTCAAGCCCTTTAACTCAGAAAAATATAATGTCCAACTCAATTATCTGAGGCTTCTTGTAGAAAAGATATTTGGTGCAAAGACTCTGACCAGTGAAATATCGTTTGCAAGATTATGGGGACCAGTCTATCTAACAATGTCCTGCCTGAAAGACTCAAAACAGAACGACTTTTGGAGCTTAGGTCAGGAAATAGGGGCTCTGCTCAAAGAGATCGGTTATCGTGAAAATACAGGTACCCGGCAGGAGCATAAACTTATTGGCGGTGATGTATGGGTTGGCTACCACCCCTATAAGCCAATAGGTGTGCTGGATGGAAGCATCACTATAGAGGAAGCAAGAAAAGCCAGGAAACTGGAAATTAAGACAAACGCCCTTTCGGTATATTACGGTTTGCAAGATAAAAGCCTTGCTAATAAAGTCGCCAAAACTGCCTATTTTATTAGCAAGGCTCAAGATAAAGGCACCTTGTTTATCTTGTGTGAGTCTCTTAATGACAATGGGGAAACAATCCGCAACCCCCGCCCGATAAATAAAGAAATGTTGGTGAAACTGCTTAGCCAGAACGTGTTGGTGGAAGAAGCGATTGACGCATCCCTGGTTCGGAACTGGACAAAAAGCCGCGATTTCCCGGAAGACCAGCCGGGAAGGTAGTTACTGGTCCATGAGTTCCAGCGCCTTTTTCACCGACATGCCCTCGCGGATGCCGAGGTCGTCTGCCCAGGTGGTGAAGGTCTTTATCTTTGCCTTGAAGAAGTCCTCGAATGTCTTGACGCCGGTCACGAATGCCGCGATGTCGCCGAATTTTTCAGCCGCGTCCTTGGAGACGTAGCTGCAGGCGACGTAGCCCTTTTTCGCCTTCACTATGAGAAGGGGCACGTTTCCAAGCTGGAAGCTCAATCCCACGTAGGTCCGGTCTTCAAAAGTCAGGGTCTCCTCCATAGCAGCGCCTCCTTACTAAGAATTTGGGCTGTTGCCTTACCATCTTCGGCCCGAATTCCAGCTTTCAGATTGGTACCGGTTTGCCGCTCGCTCAGGCTTTGCTGCCTGGCGGATGGCGCGGTTCTTGAGCTTCTCGAAAATGCGCTTGCTCTTGGCGCAAGAAATGCAATAGTGCTTCTCCACGTGCGTGCTGGAGCGCACGTCGTCAGCCGTCTTCAGGTCGGTCGAGTAAACATTCATGGTGTTATAGGTGATTATCTTGTCGCGCGGTATGGTCCTTCCGCACGAGTCGCAGGTGCCCAGTCTTTCCCTTCCCCTTGTTTTGCTCGGCATAGGAACTCACCCTTCATTTCTGCTGGAGCTTGATCGCATACCTGCCCGGGACCTTGATCTCAAGCTTTTTGCCGATTTCGGATTTCTCAGGGTCCACCACCACAAGGGTGCCCATGAACTTCTCGGTCAGGGTCTGGGAGTGGCAGTTCGGGCATTCGGATGCCTCGTTGACTATCAGTCTGCATTGCGTGCAAGCCTTCATGAAAACCACTTCAGGATGCCTTTTCCTCGGATTTCTTCTTCTTGCCCTCCTTCTTCTTTTCGCCGCCCTCCGCTGCTTCTAATGGCTTCTTTGCCGTGAGCCACTCGTCCTTGCCCAAGCCATCGGGCCTCATGGTGAGCCCGACCTTGGTCTCGGGTATCGAGCCTTTCATTGAAACAGTTGAAATCTTGGCAAACACATGGTCGCCTTTCTTGAGCGCCTTTTTGCTCTCCCTTCCAGTGAACGAGGCGGTCTTCTTGTTGTAGGTCAAAAAGTCGTTTGCTATCTGGGAAAGGTGCACCAGGCCCTCCATTGGCCCAAGCTGAAGGAATGCGCCGAACTCCACTATTTCCGAAACCTCTGTCTCGATGATTTCGTTCACCATCGGATGATACGCGAGCACGTCGAACGCGACTTCGTAATACGCGGCATTGTCCCCGGCAATCACCACGCCATCGCCTGCCGGCTTGACGTTCCAGAGAGCAAGCACGATCCCTGCGTCCTTGTCAATGCGCCGCTCGTACTTCTCGCGGAGAATCTGGGAGAGCGAGTCCTCCAGCTTCATGGAAAAATACTGCGCGGGCAATCTAACCTTGTCTTTGCAGGCCAATACAAAATACATGGGTGCACCTATGCAATCAGAGCCCCTAACGTAGGGCTGTTTACGCATTATCCCGCCGAAGGTTTAAAAACCCCTGCCAGGCGATTCAGGCCCGGACCTTTTGGAATGCCTTCTGAAGCACAAGCGCATCCTTCTCAATCAGGGGCGACTCGCAGATGACAGTCCCTTCCCAGCCCCTTTCCTTCCAGGCTGCAGCAAGCGGGGCAAAGGGCGGCGAATCTGCTGACACGGGCAAATGGTTTCTTTCCCCCTTGTCGGAAAACTCTATGCCTGAAAAGTGGCAGTGGAAGGTTTTAGCCGCCTTGCTCCCGAGCCCATCTTCCATTTTTTCCAATATTCTTGCATAGTCATCTTTTATTTTCAATTTCCCCTCCCTTGCATGGTAATGCGCATAGTCAATGACTGGCATGAGCCTCTCCAACCCAAAGTGCTGTGCAAGGTCGATTATGTCGTCAAGCGAGCCGTAAGCTGATTTCTTACCAGTAAGCTCGGCTCCCAATACTACCCCCCGAATCCCAAGCGCCCTCATCTCTTCCAAGCATTGTTCATATGTTCGGTACACCAATTTCTTGCACTCTTCAGGTGCTCTTCCCATATAGTGGCCTGTGTGGATCACTATGGGGGACGCGCCCAGCCAAAACGCGGCTTGCGCGGTTGACACTATGTAGCGCACGCTTGCCCGAAGCTTGCCTTCCTCCTTTGCGCAGCAGTTGATGTAATAAGGGGCATGGCAGGAAAGTTTGACGTTGTTTTTCCCTGCCGCTTCGCCAGCTGCCCGCGCCTTGCCTTCTTTCATGTTCACTCCGTGCACGAACTCGACTTCCATTGCGGAAAGGCCGATCTTGCGGCAGTACTCTATGCCTGCGGCTGTGCCTTCCCCAGGCGTTTCGATTGGTATTCCAGCAGGACCGAACCTCACACCCATCATTCACACCGGCTTTTCTTCTTAGTGGAGCTGCTGCTCCACTTCTGAAAAACTCTAAACGAGTTTTTCATCCTCCTCAGTCATTTTCTTCCCCAGATACTTGTAAACAGCCAGCTTCATCACTTTCAGCGGAAGAAGCGCGCATTTCAGGCGAGCCGGGCCCGGGTCGATTCCCAATGTTGAAAGGAGCTGCTCTTTTTTGAATGCCCTCGCGCGCTCAATGGACTTTCCGGCAATTTCTTCAGTCAGCATCGAAGCGGAAGCAAGGCAGATGGCGCATGCGCTCCCCTCGAATTTTATGTCGGATACGCGGCCGTTTTCGAATGTCAGCTGGTATGTTATGTCATCGCCGCAAAGCGGGTTGGAGTCATGCGCTTCCGAGTCTGCGTGAGCGATTCTTCCCCTGTTGCGCGGATGCTTGTAGTGGTCGAGTATATTCTCCTTGTACATGTCTGCAGTTGCCATATTCCCACTCAGCCCAGGGTTTTCTGAGCGCGCTTCATGGAGGCAGCCAGCCGGTGCACTTCCTCTTCGCTGTTGTAAATGTAAACGCTCGCCCTGCAGGTGGCAGGTTCGCCCATCAGCTTCATCAGAGGCTGCGCGCAGTGGTGGCCGGTGCGGATCGCTATCCCGTCCTCATCTGCAAATTGCCCCACGTCGTGTGCGTGCAGCTTGCCTATGTTGTACGAGACTATCCCCGCGCCTTTTTTCGGGCCGTAAAACTTTATTCCAGGAATGCCAGAGAGTTTTTCCCTGCAGTAGGATGCCAATTCCTGTTCGTGCTTCTCAATTTTTTCCATGCCGATTTTTTTCAGGTAATCAACTGCTGCCGAAAGCCCGACCGCGCCTGCAACGTTCGGGGTGCCTGCCTCGAACTTGTAAGGCGGCGAATTCCATGTGGCGCCCTCGAACGTCACCTCCTTTATCATGTCCCCGCCGACAAGGAAGGGAGGAAGGGTTTCCTGCAGATCCCTTCTCATGTAAAGCACGCCAATCCCTGTTGGCCCCAGCATCTTGTGGCCTGAAAAGGCAAGGAAGTCGCAGCCAATCTTTCGGACATCGACTTTCATGTGCGGAACGGACTGCGCCGCGTCCACGCAAGCGAGGGCTCCGGACTCATGCGCAAGCCTGCACAATTTCACTGCATCGTTTATCGTTCCAAGCACATTTGAAACGTGCGTGAAGGAGAAAACTGCTGGGCGAATTGCAAGCTCCTGCGGCATGTCCTCCATGCAAAGTGCGCCGTAGCTGCGTATTTTCGCGTATTTTATTCTCAGATTGTGCCTTTTTGCATTCATTTGCCATGGAACGATGTTGCTGTGGTGCTCCATCTGGGTAAGAAGGATGCTTGAGCCAGGTGCAGCCTGCTGGCAGACGACAGTTGCAACAAGATTCAGCGACTCGGTCGCGTTTCGCGTGAAGATTATCTCTTCCTGCCTTGCGCCTATGAACGCGGCGATGTTCTTGCGGGCCGATTCGTATCTTTCGGTTGCGTCCGCGACAAGCCGGTATGCGCCCCTGTGGGGGTTTGCGTTGAAATTCCGGTAATAATCATCCATTGCCTCCATTACTTGGCAGGGCTTTTGCGTGGTTGCCGCATTGTCAAGGTAGGCCAGGGCACTGCCTTTGAATTTCCTTTTGAAGATGGGGAAATCCTTGCGGATTTTTTCTGGGTCAAGCATTTTAGTCCCTTGGGAAAATGGAGTGCGCATCCTTTTCAAGCTCTGCCTCAAGCGTGCCAAGCGCGCCTGCATCCATCTCGCTTCTTGAAATTAGGTCGCGCAGGAAACCCTGCAGCACCAGCAGCTTGCTTTCGCTCTCGCCTATTCCCCGCGAGCGCAAATAAAACAGCTCCTCGTCCTGGAGCGGCGTCATGGAAGAGCCATGCCCTGCAGCAACATCCGAATTCCTCACGAAAAGCATGGGTATTACCTTGGAAATGGAATTCTCGGAGAGGAGCAGGCTCTTTGCAAGAAGGTGGGTGTCCGAGCCTGGGGCGGCCTGTTCTATCGTCACCTTGCCATCCACATTGACCTGCGAATTGCCGGCAGTCGCGTACTTGAAGACCGAGCGGGAGTATGTGTCAGGCGCTGTGTGCAGGTGGTCGGAGTCCAGGAAGAATTTCTGGCCTTGCCTGGCAAGGCCCGCCTCAAAGTGTTCGCAGCGGCTTGCGCGACGGTCCTGGAGGAACAAGAACGCATCGCGCTTCTCATTGCCGCCAATGTTGGAATTGAGGAATTTCAGCTGCGAGCATTCGCCAAGCCTGGCCACCAAACCAACAGTAGACAAAGCTTTCTCATTGTCAGCCTGCAAAAAGCAGCAGTGCGCAACCGCTAATTTGGAAAGGAAAATGCCGCGGCATTCCCTGGTGCTTTCCTGAAGCGCGGTCCTGTAAAACACGGTTGAATGGGAGTTTTCGCCGAATATGAAAAATGTCCCGAAGGCTCTTCCAGGCGGGCTTTTCCTTTCAACAGTGATTTTTGCCCTGGCATGCGGCTCCACCACGATTACCGTTCCTTCTTCCATTCCGGCAAGCGCGCTTCTGTATCCCTCAGGGGCATTTTTCACATCCTCTGCACTGAGGATTTTCCCAAGAGCTGTGTCCTCGAGCGCTTCATGATAGGTGAGAAGCCGGGCATTTCCCTCAATCGTTGTTTCGGGCTTCATCCAACCGACCCTTCCATTTCCATTTCAATGAGCCTGTTCATCTCAACAGCGTACTCAAGGGGCAGCTCCTTTACGATTGGCTCAATGAAGCCTCGCACAACAAGCGAAAGCGCCTCATCCGCATCCATCCCCCTGCTCATCAGGTAGAAAAGCTGCTCCTCGGAAATTCTTCCTACCGATGCTTCGTGGCCGATTACCGCGTCCTTGCTCCTGATATCCATCACAGGGACGGTCTCTGCCTTTGACTTCGAATCGGCAATGATGCTGTCGCAGCGCACGTTTGATTTCACGCCAGTGCAATGCGCGCCCACCGAGAGCAGCCCCCGGTAGCGGACCACACCGCCCTCCTTGCATATGCTCTTTGAGACTATTTTTGAAGACGTATTCGAGGCCATGTGGAATACCTTCGCCCCGGTGTCCTTGACCTGCCCCTCACCTGCAAGCGCGATGTTCAAATGCTCTGCGCGCGCGCCCCTGCCAACCAGTATGCTGCATGGGTATAGCATGGTGACTCCTGAGCCAAGCGTGCCGCCCACCCATTCCATTACCGCATCCTGCTGCACAATTGCCCGCTTGGTATTGAGGTTGTAGACATTCCTGCTCCAGTTCTGTATGGAGGTATAGCGGGCGCGCGCCCCTTTTTGCACGAATATTTCCACGACCGCGGCGTGCATGGAGTCCTTTGTGTAGTGCGGGGCGGAGCAGCCCTCAATGTACTGCACCTGGCTGCCCTCCTCTGCAATGATCAGGGTGTGCTCGAACTGGCCGAACCCCGGATAGTTCATCATGAAGTAAATCTGGAGCGGCATGGGCACCTTCACGCCCGCAGGGACGTAAAGGAAGCTTCCGCCGGACCAGAACGCCCCGTGCAGGGCGGCAAATTTGTTGTCAGTGGCAGGGACGCAGCGGTTCATGAAGTATTTTTTCACAAGTTCCGGATGCTCGCGCACGGCGCTGTCCATGTCGGTGTAAATCACGCCAAGGTCAGAGATGTTGCTTCGCAGGCTCTTGTAGAGCACTTCCGAGTCATACTGCGCGCCCACTCCTGCGAGAAACTTTCTTTCTGCTTCGGGTATGCCCAGCTTCTCAAACGTGTTCTTTATTTCAGCCGGCACCTCGTCCCAGCTGTTGGGCTTGTAACCCTGCCCTTTTGGGCGCACAAATCCGACAATGGCTGAGAAATCGAGATGCGACAGGTCGGGTCCCCAAGTTGGGAGGGGTTTTTTCTCGAATATTTCAAACGACTTTATCCTGTGCCGCCTCATCCAGTCTGGCTCCTCTTTCACTTCCGATATTTCCTTTACAAGCTCAAGCGTGAGGCCGGCATGCTCCGCCCGGTAGCCAACGTGAAGCTCGCTGTCACTGCCCGGCGCATCGCGCAGCAGCGCATCCCGCCCGTATTCCTTCAGCACGTTTTCATCCATGTCTTCACCAAATTACAAAGCCGGGGCAGCCGCATTTATCCAGCTGTATCCTTTCTCCTCGAGCTGCAGCGCCAGCCTGCCGTCTCCGGATGCGATTATCTGGCCGTCGCGCATGACGTGCACGCGATCAGCCTTCAGGTTCTTAAGTATGCGCGCATAGTGCGTGACTATTATCACCGCAGTGTCTGGCTTGCGAATGGAACTAAGCGTTTCCGCAATTTTTCCAAGAGCATCCACGTCGAGACCGGAGTCAAGTTCGTCAAGCATCGCCACTTTTGGCTCAAGCACCGCAAGCTGGAGTATCTCGCTTCGCTTTTTCTCCCCTCCTGAAAAGCCCTCGTTCACGCCCCTTTCAGCAAACGAGCTTTCCATCCCAAGATCCCTCATCTTGCCTTTCAATATTTTCTCAAACTCCGCAACAGACACTTCCTTTCCGTGGCGCGCCACATAGGCTCTCCTCAAAAAGTTCGACAGCGTGACGCCTGATACTTCGTTTGGATGCTGGAAAGCAAGGAAAAGCCCTGCGCGAGCCCGCTCGTGCGGCTTCATCGCAAGCAGGTCCTTCCCGTCGAATGCAGCTGCGCCCTCCACCCTGTATTTCGGATGCCCCGCAAGCGCATTCAAAAGCGTGCTTTTTCCCGAGCCGTTCTGGCCCATAATCACGTGCACTTCGCCTGGGTTTATGGCAAGCGACAAGCCCTTTACGATTTCCTTGTCCTCGGCAAACGCCCTCAGGTTTTTTATTTCAAGCAAAGCCATCCAAACACACCCGTCTAATGCGACATGCAAATTGCGCACGGGTCGCCCTTACCCAATTTTGACCCTTTGGCAATGACGATTATCTTTGCAAGTTCCGAATTGATTCTTTCCCCTTTCACCCTTCCGGATGCGATCTTTTTCGCAAGCAGTCCACAGGCTTCCTTTGTCGCAGTGCCCAGCTTTCCTCCCCCCCGCTTCCCGGACAAGTACTGCGAGACTGCCGCGCTGGTAGTTCCCAAAGAAGACGCAATTTTGTTCTGGGGCACCCCAGCCTTTCCCATCCCAACAGCAATCTCCCTGGAGATGGCTGGAAGCAGTTTCCAGTGCACGTCCGCGCAAGGCAGCATGATCTCACCTTTTAACAATTGTTAATTTCCCGAACAATGAGTATTTAATCCCAACCTACCCGCCAGGGGTTAGCATAGCGTTTTAATCACGCCCATTCACCGTTTGCCATGGTATTTATGTCGAAATACGGATTCGTGACCAACACAGTCCTAAAAGCATCGAGTAACCTAACAGACAGTTCGGAAGCAAGGAAATCAAACGTTTTTGCGGTTAAACTCGAAAAATACCTTCTTGCTTCGTATAAAGAAGAAAGAATTTTATCTTCGAAATTTCAGCCCAGGAAAATATTCACAAGATTTCTGCCCATGAACGACGATCTGGGAAAAAGCCGTGAAATTACGGGCCAGTTGAAGAAAGAGGCTGCAGATTCCTTCTATGAATTGTCCGAAGAAAGTCGAGAAAAAATCGGAAAAGCCCTGGACAACTTTTTTCGAAAAATGCTTATCGGAACAATGCAGCAACATGGGGCGGCATAGTGGCCTGTGCGGTTCTTGGCTTGTCCCTCGTCGCATCCTACGTCCGGGCTCACTCAGCAACGAAATGGCATTGGCTGGCTTGGGGTATCGGCACGGTGATATTGGCCACAACTGCGTTATGGCATGCTTTGAAAATCCCAAAATACAATTTTGCTGAGGATAAATTCAGAGAAGCAACGGAAAAGGCTACTTGAATATTTTTCCCGTCTCCTCGGCCCAGAACAACAAGTCCAAATGCCCAATCGGAATGCCGAGACTCTCGCAGAATTTTTCCATCCTCTTTTCGATTTGAAGATAGCGCTTTGGAGTCAGGCTTTTCGGAAGCCTTCCAATCGCTCCGTGGCGCCTGAGATTCTTCAGTATGTGCCTGTCCAGTATGGCTATCGAGCTTCCTCTTCCGACATTTCTCAGGTAATGACTGGCTTCCTTCCAGCCGATTCCCTTCACGTTTTTCATAAGCTCGCTGCGTGCGTGGTATTCGCTTCCGTCGAATGTGAGCTTTTTAAGCAGTGCAAAGCCGTCTACACCCAACTTTTCCCTTGCCTCCACAAGATATGCAGCCTTGTTGTTGTGGAAGCGGGTCTTTTTGGAAAGAATCGCCGCGATTTCTTCCCCCGAGCCCTTGAAAAGCAGCCCCTTTTTTTTCAACTCCCGAATTGCCTCATCGCAGGAAAACGCCTTGCTCTGGGGAGTCAGTATGCAAAAAGAAAGCTCCTCGAATAGAGCAGTGCCGCCTTTTTTCCCAGTTAGCTCGAATTGGAGGAGGCGCTCTGTTATCTCGTTTTTTCTTTTCTCGTATTTTTCCAGAACTTCTGCGCTTCCCTTTTGTTTTTCCATCACTCTTCCCTCTTTTCAATGTCGCCGTGCCCTGGGCAGAGCAGCTTGTAATTGATTTTCGAAATGAGGCCGAGGCTTTCTTCCATTTCCTTTTCGTTCCCCCCAAGATCTGTCCTGCCGTATCCTCCGCCTGCAAACGCGGTGTCCCCCGAAAATAGGATGCCGGTTTTCCTGTCCAATATGCAGATGCTGCCCCGCGTGTGCCCGGGCGTGTGGAAAAACTCAAGCAGATGCGAGCCGAAAATTAGCGGCTTCATGGGATTTGGAGCCGCATTCTTGGGAATTTTCAGGTATGGCCCCTTGAATGCAGCCTCCGCAGGATGCAGGAGCACGCAGGGCCAGTTCTCCTCCACTCCCGAAGTATGGTCAAAATGCCCGTGCGTGAGGATGCAGATGTCCGGCGCAAATCCGATTTCAGCATCCCCGTCGCCGGAGTCGATAATGAGCCGTTTTCCGCCCTCCTCGATCAGGTAGATGGTGCCGCACACCCTTTCATCAGTGCGGAGCATGGAGGTGTTTTTCCCGATTTTTTCAAACATGGCTTCTCACTTCCTTTGCTTGAGCGAGAATTTCCCAGATGGCAATGCAAGGAGGAGCTCATCTGCGCTGGCTTTCAGGGCTGCTGAGATTTTCTTGGCAGCCTGCCCCTTTTCAATTGCCCCTGGAGAAAGAACGAACGGAAGGCCAGGAGAATCCGGGTGCACCGCAGGCAGGCAAACAACAATGCCCTCTTTCAGGCCAATTGCAAGCCCCAGGGGAGTGGAGCGGAACCATTCCCGCTCGCCTGAAATGGCAAAGCCTCCCGCCCCCACGTATCCGCCTTGGGCATGCTTGGAAAGCTGCCCTTTTTCAACAGCGTAAACATCCACAGAAGCCGCACCCACCTTCCAGGCGGAGGAGTGGCTTGCGGCAAACTGGGCGGTTTCAATTTTTTCCTGCTGGCTTGCTTCTTTGCCGCCGACGAGTATGGTCGCAGGCGCGCCCTGAATGTCTGCATGGAAAAAAAGGTCGGATTCGTTCATGCTTTTAGCAACCAGCAAATCGTTTTGCTTGGCATCCCTGCCTGCAACCGCCAATTTTCCGCCCGAAGTGAAAAACCATCGGAATTTCTCGTACCACTCCCGTTTTCTTCTCATTTCAGGGGCTTTCCGTTCAGCCTCGGTTTTAGTTTTGTCAGCCATGGCAAGCACAATCTCTATCTTTGTCTTTTCTATGGCATCCCTTGCTCCTGCTTCCTTGGCTGCTGCATCCTTTGCCGATTGGTATGCCGCCGATGCGTTTTCCTGCGCGCTTTTCCGCCAGTCCAGCTTGATTTTCATGAATTCAATTCTTCACGGAGGTTTTTTAGCCTTGCATGCTGGCAGATAAGCTCAGGGTTTAAAAAGTCTTATTCGCCTAATCAGAGTTGGTGCGGCAATGATTGCAAGAAGGGCATTGTACGGAGTCCTTTTCGTAGCGCTACTCGTTTCTCCGGTCTTTGCAACCGGCCCTCTCAAAGCCGCGCTCTCGCAGTTATGCGGCGAACTGAAAGACCTGGTTCCAGTCGCGGCAATGCTCATGGTACTTCTTGCTGCTGTCATATATGCGTCGGGCCAGATGATGGGCGCAGAGACGCGGGCGCGCGCCAATGTCTGGGCTACTTCGTGCCTGACTGGGGCGATTATTGGCCTTCTTATCACTGCGATTGCGCCCACAATACTTGGCGCAATAGCAAACCCGTCAAACCCGAACCAGCCAATAGACTGC
>DUFS01000044.1 GCA_013331805.1 Microcaldota archaeon
TTTTTGGCAAAAATGCATTTTTTGCTCGACGGAGAGCGTTCTTTTTCGAAAAGGTTTTTTTTGCGAAAACTGCCGGTATCTCGCTTTTCGGGCGGCTGATTCACGTCGCTGCCAGAAGAATTTTAAGCGCTTACGAATGAGACAAAGCGTAGCGTGCGGAAAAACAGGATAACGATTAAGAAAAAAAAGAAAAAATGAGCGCTTAAACGCTCGGGCTCTCGACTTTCTCAGCAACAGCGCATGACGGCTTGACCGCGGTTACGCGGATCTTCACGGTTTCGCCCTGCGCGGTGCCTGGAACGAATATGACAAATCCGTCCTTCTTGGCGATTCCGTCGCCCTTTGCGGCAACTGCCTCAATGGTCACGTCAAGCTCGTCGCCGACCTTGACCGGCTTTGGCATGTCGCTTCCTCCAAATCCTCCTCTTCCGAATCCCATTACATCAGCTCCTTTCTTTTCCTTATTCCATTACAGAGATATGCCTGCTATACGAGAGAAGTCCGGACCTCTTCAGTCAGAAAACCCAAAGTAGAGCATGCATCCTCTGTTTGGAATGTGCCCTGAAGAATTTATAAAGGGAACTTAGGAGCGGCTGGGTCAGGGGAGAACCGGCTGGGCTCAGATAGCAAAGAGGGACAGGCCGCCCTGCGATGCAAAGGCAAAAGCTACCTGCGATAGCGAGGCGATCAGCGGAAAGTAAAGGGCTGATTTTTTCAGGTTGGATTCCGAGAAACCCAGCAAAAGGGAGGAGAGGAGTGAGTTGATCAGAAGGTATACTTGGCAGGCTGGAACCAAGGCGGGAATGGCTGAGGGAGAATTTGGTGCCTCACCAGACAAGGAAGAAGAAATGGCGAGGGAGGGCACGATTGAAATTATTGTGCCAATAATGAGCGGCACCAAAAGGGCTGATGCGGCCATGACCGTGTAGCGTTGCATTGCCAGCATGGCTGCCCTCTCATGCACTAGGGTGAAGAAAGATACTACGTCCTGCGCAGATTCTCGCAACGCGGCGTGCATGTCCGCGCCGGTCTCGTAAGCGACCGTGAGCAGGTCGAACGCGCGCTTGGTGAGCAGCGAGGGGCAGTGGCGCCCTGCAGCAGCCATTGAACCTGAAAAACTCTCCCCTGCCTTCTGCCGCGAAAGTGCGATCCTGAAAGATTCGGAGAGCCGCCCGAAACCCCCTTTTGCAAGCGAGGAAAGCATCCTCTCAGCAGAAAGCAGCCGGTGCACCGATGCTGCCGAGTATAGGGCATCTGGCAGGAACGACTCGGAAGACCTGATTTCCTTCATTGAAAAATAGGATGCTGCCATGTAAAGCGCAGGAGCTATGCATATCGAAAGCAAGGCAAGAATGAACTGCCCTTGAATCAGGAAAAAGGTTGTGAAAAGTGCTGATGTTGCAAATGACAGAAGTATGAAAGTCCGCTGCCCATAAGGGAAGTGGCGCTTTGTCAGGAATTCATCAATTATCTCCCCGCTCTCCTGCGGCTGTTGCATCGAATGGGGGAGGAGAAAGGAAATTGCCCCAAGGCAAAGCGCATTGAGCAGGGGGAATGCAAGGAGGAACGCAAGCCAGATTTGGGCATCCGAAATCTCCTGGAATGAAACCAAAGGGGATACTGCTATGAAGACTGCAAAAAACGAAGGCACCAGGGCTGAAGACGCTACGAACAAAATCGCAATAAGCTGGAGCCTGCTGCTCTCAGTGCGCATTTGGGAGAGCTGCGCNNGAGGAGCGTGCTCCTTTTGATTGGCATGGATCTTCTCTCCGAAGAAATAACGGCGAGTGCGCCTTGCACCGTGGCGCCTGATTTCACCTCTTTGTGGGCGCGGCTGAGGCTTGGGGAAATGGTGTAATCCCTCTTCGCGATTTTCTCCATACATTTCTCGAATGGGATCCCGATGCCTAGGTAAATTGAAAACTCGCGCAGCAAAAATGGCAGCTCTGACTCAATCCTCTCGGTCATTTTCCATTCCATCGCGCTGGGCAGGTAGAGGAAGATTGAGAAGGAAGCCGCAAATGCAAGAAGGAAGGCTGCAAAGGAATCAAGAGCTTCAAGGCTGATTACCAAGGAACAGAGCAGCAGGACCATTGAGGCAACGAATGCTGAGAGAAAACAGGCTCCGGCTAGGTATTGTAAATAATCAGACTCGGTGCCAATGGATTTGAATGTTATGGAGGTGTTTTTTGCAGAGCCTTCGGGAAACAGCCGCAGCCCTAAGGATGCCCTGGCAACAGAGGAAAGGAAAATGTTCCCAAGGTCCTTCAAAGCAGCTCCCCTCCATAGAGGAATTTCTGAATAGTGCTAAAGGACTTTTCAAGGCCCTTCACACCCGAATTCGTTCGCATGAACTTTTCCCGTACCTGAAGCTCATTATTTATCTCATTCCTGGAAAGCCCGGTGCCGGTGGCGACCTTATCAATAAGAATGGAAAGCGCAGACGGAAGGAATGATTTGCCGTTGAAAACCGCACTTGGACGCAGCACATCCGAAATGTTCGAAACCGCAATTTCAGTCACGCAGCGCTTTTCGCCGATTTTCCTTTTTTTGGAGTCATAAGTGGAAACCCTGCGCTGAACAACGAAAAGGTCAATTCCCTCCAAATCAGCCTCAAGGCAGCCCATCATTCGCATCCGCAAAACCGCGTCGCGTGATGTCTGCGCGTGGAAGGTGGTGTAACAGCCCTTTGCCTGCCCTGAAAGGGCTGACTCGACAAAAGCCCTGGTTTCTTCAGCTCCGCGCACCTCGCCCACTGCCACCCTGTCAGGCCGCATGCGAAGCGAGTCGCGCACCAGCTCGACCATGGAAATGCCTCCCTCCTCAAAAGGAATGAGACGCATTTGGTGGGGGTGGGGAAGCGAAATTTCCGGGGTTTCTTCTATTAGAAGGAGTCTCTCCTGCGATGGGACAAAAGAAAGCAAGGAGTTAAGCGTGGAGGTCTTTCCGCTTGCGGTGTTGCCAGCGAACACAACTGAAAGATCTGCCTGTATGGCAAGAGAGAGGAGCGCAAGGGTTGCAGCATCGTATGTCCCAAGTGAAAGAAGGTCAAATGGGGAGAGTGGCTCTTGGCCGAATTTCCTGATGGTAAGTTCGCAGGAGGAAACCGGCGGCATGGAAGCGTGCATGCGCGAGCCGTCTTCTAGCACTGCATTCAGTCTGGGCTTCTGGGAGGTCAGGCGCCTTCCAAGATTCCTTCCCAGCCGGTTGACAAGAGATATGAAATACTCCTGGCTTTCAACCGATATGTTGGTCCTTTTCCATCCCTGCCCCCGTACATAAACGAAGACCGGTTTGTTGAGTCCGATGAGCGCAATTTCCTCGAGCGACTGGTCGGTCATGAGCTCGCCCAGGAAACCTTCACCATACGTTTGGAGGAAGACTACTTTGGAGAGGTAGTCCAGCTGGTCTGATTCGAGCTCAAGATCGTCCTTGTCACAGATGTCAGACAGGAGATCCAAGGAAAGCTGCCTTGCCTCCTTTTCATCTGTCACGTCCTTCCGCTGCGTTTCTTTCCTGAAGGCTTCAGATGCCTTCAGAACAAGCTCTTTCTCCTCTTCCGAAAGCTGGGGCAGGCTGACTTTATACTCAGCCTTCCAGCTGCCAAGCCCCCAGCCAAGGGAAACCATTGCCTCACGCCTTTCATTTTATTGTCTTCCACCCAAGCCTGTCTCCTTCCTCGATTTTCAGCCTGTCCGTGATTTCGGGGGGAAGCTCGAGAAGGTAAAGCGCTTCGGAAGACGGGCGGATTAACGTCTGGTTGGGCGGGATTCTTCTTATGACGTCCACCGCAGTGCCATTGGGGGAAATCCAGATCGCGTCAAACTCCGCAGGAACGAATTTGGAGTGTATTGGGTACATGCCCACACCGTCGAATATGAAAAATATTGGAACGACTTTTTCGCGGAACATCAGGCCCCTCATGCGGGAAAAGGCGCTGTCCGCGGTTTCCATGGAAATCCTTGCGGACTTCTTTTTCGTCAGGTTGGAAAGCAATGTATTCGGCTTTTCTTGGGAGAGGATGCCCAGGATGATGACTCCTGTTGTAAACAAGAGAGCCCCAGCTATGGCATAAAGAAACAGTTTCTTTGCATCCATATCATTTCCCATACTTCCTCCTCCTTCGCGCGAATTCCCCCAGAGCCTTGTTGAATTCCGATTCATTGAAGTCAGGCCAGAGCTTTTTGGAGAAATAGAACTCGGAGTAGGCGGACTGCCATGGGAGAAAGCCGCTGGTGCGAATCTCCCCAGAAGTGCGTATTACCAGGTCAGGGGACTCCTCCATGTACAACAGGGAGGAGAATGACTTTTCGTCCACTTTTTTCATCCCCTTGGAAAGCGCCTGGTTAACCGCATCGATTATTTCGTTCCTTCCCCCGTATGCGAGCATCAGGTTGAGGCTGTATTTGCCGTTCTTTGCGGTATCTGATTCAGCCTTGCGCATTTTTTCCTGCACCTGCTTGGGAAAGTCGCTGATCCTCCCAAGGAAGCGCACCCTGACTTTGTATTTTCTGTAGTCCTTCTTCAAGCCCTCAGATAGTTTCTTGTCGAAAAGGGAGAAAAGATTGTGCACCTCGTTCCTGTCGCGCATGAAATTCTCGGTTGAAAA
>DUFS01000021.1 GCA_013331805.1 Microcaldota archaeon
AATGCCGCGCCCCAGCCAGACTACATTGTCTCAATCTCAGCCCCTGCATCTGCAACAGTCGGCGTCCCGTTCCAGGTGTCTGTAACCACCTCCAACACAGGCCCAGGAAACTCCCCCAACGCATCAGTCACGCAGGTCAACTTCACAGGCTCAACAACGCAGAACATAGCCGTCCCGCCCCTTGCTTCCGGGGCAAGCCAGCCAAATACGGTGTTCTTCACCTGCGCAGGGACAGGGGTGCGGACAATAACAGCCAGGGCGGATGCAACCGGCACCGTGGGCGAGTCGAATGAAAACAACAACCTAGCCACTGCGGCAGTCAACTGCAATGCCGCCCTTAGGCCAGACTACGTCCCAGAAGTCTCCCCCCCGGCATCGGCAGTTGTGGGCGTCCCGTTCCAGCTGAACTTCAACACCAGCAACACAGGCACAGGCGCCGCGGTAAACGTCTCCAACACCAGGCTCACCTTTGGGTCAGTCACGCAGAATTACCTTGTCAACGCGCTTGCAGCCGGCGCGAAGCAGGCGCACAGCGCAACCCTGACCTGCGCCTCAGCAGGCCAAATCCAGCTTACAGTGACGGTGGACTCCAATAACCAGATAACAAACGAGCTTAACGAGGCAAACAACGTCTTTTCCGCAACAGTCAACTGCAATGCCGCGCCCCAGCCAGACTACNNGCCAGACTACGTAGTGTCAATTGCAGCGCCCGCAAGCGCAACAGTGGGCGTGCC
The DNA here is from genome assembly GCA_013331805.1 of Microcaldota archaeon. Taxonomy (GTDB): domain Archaea; phylum Micrarchaeota; class Micrarchaeia; order Anstonellales; family Anstonellaceae; genus UBA10161; species UBA10161 sp10161u. The sequence continues at coordinate 735 of DUFS01000021.1, forward strand.
CTTCCCTTTCAGGATAACCACTAGGAACAGCGGGACTGCCGGGACGTCCATAAATTCCGTTACCCGTGCCACCATGGTCGGAAACCTTGTGAGGGATTATGCCGTGCCAGGGCTCGGAGTGGGACTGACCAGCCAGAACGATGACTTTTTCGAGTGTTTCTCAGCAGGCATATACACCATGTATGCACAAGCCGACTACAGCGCGATCAATCCCAACGGCACGATAAGCGAGCTCAACGAAACCAACAACGGGGATTCGAAAGAAATCTTGTGCATCAATCCACAGCCCCTGCCTGATTACATGCCTCAAGCCTCGCCGCCTTCTTACGCTTATGTGGGGGTTCCCTTTACCGTGCAGGTTAACACTACAAATATTGGCGCAGGCGGTGCGAACGCATCTTCAAGGACCTGGGTGGGCTTTGGCTCTTCCCTGCAATACATCAGCGTATCTCCGCTTGCTTCGGGCTCCAAGCAAACGAATACAGCCACCTTCACCTGCATGTCTGAAGGATTAACGCAGTTTGCCGTGAGGGTGGATGCAGATGGCGCAGTCAACGAATCCAACGAGAACAACAACCTCTTTACACAAGATGTGCAATGTCTCCCTCCAGGCAATCCACCAAATTATATTGCAATAATCAGCAATGCGCCCTCCTCCGTCATGGTGGGCATATCCTTCAATGTCAATATAACCACAATCAACAACGGAGGTTCTGACGCAGAATCTGACTCTACAACGCAGGTGAATTTCAGCGGATCCTCCCAAAACATAGGGGTGCGCGCCCTGGAAGTCAGCCAGGTCTACACCCGCACAGTTTCCCTATCTTGTACAGGCGCGGGAATCAGGCCAATAACCGCGCAGGCGGACGCATTTAACACCATAAACGAATCCGACGAGGGCGACAACATTGCGAGCGTGGACGTGAATTGCGAGTCCTCTGCGCCCTCCTACTGCGAGCTTGCATTCATAAACCATTCCTCCAATCTGCTGCAGGGCGATTCAGCCAAAGTGAGGGCAAGCTGCTTCAACTCCGGAGGGACCCAGGTGGACTGCAGCCAGCTTTCCTGGTCGCACAACGCGAATGCCGTGAATGTCACTCCTGCAAGCACGCCGATCGGCTTTGCCCCAGAGGTCGTACTGTCAGCTTCGCCTACTGCCCCAGTTCCCCAGACCGGAAGGACGCTCACTGCAGCCGGATCAGGCTATTCATGCTTTGTCCAGTTCAGCGTGGACACGGATCCGAACCCAGTGAGATGCTCTCTTGAAATAGCGGACCACTCCAACACGTTTGTGCCCGGAGATTCTGCTATCGTTCGGGCAAGCTGTTTCAACACCGGTGGCAGCCAGGTTTCCTGCCCCTCATTTTCCTGGTTCCAAAACGCCATCAATTCAACAATTTATCCCTCCAACACCAGCCCTTCGACAAATCCAGAAACCAATTTGTCTGTGTTAGCCAACGCCAAGCCCCAGACTAACAGGATGGCAATGGCTTCCTCGAGCGGCTTAGGCTTCAGCTGCATTGCCAACTTCAGCATCTCCGCAAGCCCGTACGAGGACCTCGTCATTTCCTGCGGTCTGAGGAACCACGGCCTTATCTTCTACCCAGGCGAGTCGGCAATAGTGGAGGCAAATTGCAGCATTGGAAAAAAGGACGATGAATACTGCCCCACGCTCAACTGGAGCGTGGCCAACCTTACGATGGCGAGCCTAAACCCGGTCCAGACCCCTCCAGGCGAATCTCCCCGGATGAGCCTGTTTTCCATTTCAAGCGCAGCGCCCACGCCGCAGAACGGAAGGGTTGAGGTGTCCTGTGCCAACCCTGCCGAATGCAGCGCCAGCTGCTCGATCGGGCTTATAGGGGTATATCCACCACCCGACCTGATGCTTTGCAGCCTGGTGAACCACTCCACAGGAAACCTCTTCACCCCGAACGACTGGTCGTACGTTCAGGCAAGCTGCTTTAGGCAAAACGAAGGGGAGGCGTTTGTGCTGGAAGGCAGCCCTAAAGCTCCTGGCGGTCCTTCCAGGACGCCGACAGCCTGCCCTGACATCAACTGGTTCACCAACATCAGCCAAGGTTACTTGGAGCCGTCCTTTACGCCCTCGCAGTTCACCCCGCTCACCAACTTCTCAACAAGGGACGCGCCCTACCCCCAGCGCGGAGTAATAGATGCTGTTAGCGCCAACCAGCTGGTTCGCAACCTCCGCTGCGCGGTTCCGCTTATTTCCTCTGTAGGGCAGATAGGGCCGGATTATGTGGTCACACAGGTAAAGCCCGAAAGCCTCCTTAACAAAATAGGGGAATATTTCAAGGTGGAGGTGCGGGTGAAGAACATCGGCAACCAGAACACTTCCAACACTTCAGCCACTGCGCTCCTTGGCAACTGTTCCGCGCCATTCGCAATAAGGAGAATACCCGGCCTCAAAGCCGGCGAGGAATACATTGATTTTGGCTTCACCTGCCTATGCTCCACCCCCAACCGCAACACATTCGGCGCTGAGGCTGATTTCTACGACGACGTACTGGAATCCAACGAAGGCAACAACGAGGCTTACGGTGTTTACTGGTGCGGATTTTCCGCCACACCTGTCTGCAGCGATTTCGTGTGAAGCGCCGAATTCTACATGCAAAGCCTTACAAATACCACCATTATTATAAATAACGTCTGAAATATCATCCCGTATGCAGCCCTTGCTCAACCTGCCGTTCATGAAAAAGCCGGCAGGCGGAAAATCAGAGCAGCCAGCCCATTCTTCGGTTTCGCCCGCCTCGCCAACCGATGACGAGGTCAGGCTCAAGCTCTACAAGCTCATAATCGAACGCTACCGCGACAAGATAGAGGAATACGAAACCAAGTCGGTGTCTGAGCTGAAGTCCCTCATCCAGCCGCACGATCAGAAAATAACCTCGCTTCGGGACTCGATAACCGCCGAGTTCCATCCCTACGTTTACGAAGAGCATTTCCTGGAGGCTGCAAAAAGCGCATTTGCGCACATCTCCTCCTTCAGGACTATTCCCGCCCCGGTCTCCTTTTGGCTTTCCTTTCCGGAAATGCAGGAGATAATGGCAGGGGACGAAATAGACAAGTCGATCGTGCTTTGCTCGCTCCTCCGTTCCTTGGGCTCGGAAAGCGCCAAGGTTTTCGTCACAGACACGCGCAACTCATATGTCCTGTTCCAGTTCTCCTCCAAAAGCTATGTGGCTGACCACTCGCAGCGCGAACTTCTGGAATTCGATTCGGGGCAAAATGCGATGCAGTGCCTCAAGGGCAGGATTCTCTACTCGATAAACGACAGGGAGTACGAGGACTTCCAGGAGGGCTGACGCTGGGAAAAAGCATTAAAAGCACATGCCCTCCAAGAACAAACCTTTGTTTAATGCTAATTTGGTGGTTTTCATGTCAACCCTGTCGAGATTCGAAATCGCAAGGATAATCGGCGCACGCGCGCTGCAGCTCTCATACGGGGCCCCTCCGCTGCTCGAGGTGAATGTTGGAGAGTCAGCTGTCCAGGTGGCCAAAAGGGAGCTTGACACCGGTGTCATCCCTCTCGTCGTGATGCGGTAAAGATAAGGCGGGCTTGCGTGCCTGCGGACACGAATTCTTTTCTCGTCGCTGCCCGAAAAGACGGCCAGATGCAAGTCCTCACTCTTTCTCTTGCTCAAAATCAAGAAGCTTCTTCTGCTTTTCCACGCGAAGGGTCGACCATTTTGTCCTCAAATAGGGCTCGAGCGCGGGATAGGCTTTCCGGTTGTGCACGAATTTCTGCGTCATGGGATCGGACGTGTAGCCCGAGTTGAAGTCCAGCCCGGTCTCCTTTTTAATCCGCTCAATCTCACGGTCGCGGGTGACTTTCGCAATTATCGAAGCCGCCCCCACAATCACATAGGTGTCGTCAGCCTTGTTTTCGCAGACGAGCTTTACCCTGCCTTTCATATACTTCTCTATCCTTTTTCCGAATTTCGCAGGAACGTTGTCAGGCGAGTCCACGTATGCGGTCGCATTGTGCAGTCCCAGCTGGTCGATTGCAAGCGCGACTTTCATTGCCTCTATCTCATTGAGGTTGTGCCGCTCCATCAGGCTGTTTATCTCCTCTGCGGTTATTTTCACAGTGGTGTACTTGCAGAGCCTGCCCACCTTGCCATACAGCCCTTCCCGCTGGCGGGCGGTCAGCTTTTTGGAATCCTTCACTCCAAGTTCCTTCAGCTTGTACTCGTCGAGGGGATTGATTGCAGCCGCGCAGATCACCATTGGTCCGATAATGCAGCCCCTGCCGGCCTCGTCAATCCCGATAATCACTGAAAATCCACTCCAGTTTTTATTCCACTTCGATGTCCTTGACCACCACTGCATCCGACTGCTTCCCGTCGTGTATTTCGATGCTGGCCCCTGGGAACTTGTCATGTAGGTAGGAGACTATTTCCATCTTGGAAACGCTGATCCCCTTTCCCACAACCAGCCTTATGATCAGCACCCTGCTTCCCGATGCGGCGCCCTTGATGGTGGCTTCGATTTCCTCCACCAGTGCCGAGCTTCCGTCTCCCATGTAGGTTTTCCGAGCGAGAATTATTTAAATTCGCTGAAAGCCCGGGCTAAAACTCGGTTATCCTGCGCTGCAGCAGCACCTTGCTCCTCTTCACGTACTCCTTTATCGGAACAGATAGTTTTTCCGAAAGATGCGCAAGCGCCTTTTCCCCTGACTCGAATTTCTCAGGTGGCTTGAGGAACGCATGCCGCACGTTTTCCCGAACCTCCCATACTCCCACCGGAACATCGTAGCCGGTGCCTATTTCGCGGAAGACTATTGCCCGCGCCTGCCTCCTCATCCTGTAAAGCGCCTCGCAGACAGCAAAGCGCGCGGCATAGTAGCCACCTCCCTGGCTTTCGGCATATTCCGTCCTGCCAATGAAAAGCTCGTGTTCCTCGGAAATATTTATCCTGCCGTCGTATTTCCAATCTGCCCAGGAGGATGTGGAATAGGAAAGCGCTGCGCGGTCCTGCATTTTTTTCTTCCGCTCCTCAAGCTCGCGGGTCAGAGCGGTTTCGAACTGCTCGTATTCCCAGCTGCCGGGAAGAAGCAATATTTCAAAATGGTTGTCAAGGTAGGTGTTCGAAAAAACAAGCGGCAGCTCAAGCTCCCTGCAGTCGCGGATTGATTCCATGTATTGCTTTGACGCTATGTCGTCAGTTGCGGTTATTGCCCATTTTGTCGGCACCAGCTTCCGGTTTTCGTGCCTTCCAAGTATTCCCGAGGTCAAAAGCTTGGAAAGGTAGTGCACGTCAAAGCCTTCGAGCAATAGCTCGGAAAGCGCCTCCTGCGCCAGAACCCCGTCCTCATGAAGCTCGTCCACCTTTTTCGGTATCACAGGATTGTCCGCAACCTTGAATTTCTCGATGGGTGCCGATGCGCCCACCGGATGGGCAATGTCGTCCAATTCCAGTGAGAAAACCGGCGTCTTGGTGAACCGTGATTCCGAATCAACAGGCTTTATGCTCATCACAGCCTGCTGCGCCTCGTCAAGCAGCCTGCTCACCTCTTTTACGCCCGATCGCTTCATGCCGCGCACCATGGAAGCGCGAGTCTCGATGATCTTCTCCATGCTCATGCCGTACATTTCCGATGGGTCGTCAGCCACCATTTGCTCGGACACGAGCGGCCCCCAGTAAACCTTGGGGTAGAAATTGTGCCCGACGAAAAGGAAAGGCGGCGATGGCCCGAACATCTCCCGCTTGAGACCGGGCTGCAGCCTTGCCTTGATTTCCAGGGCGGCGTTGTGCGGGCACCACACCCTTCCCTGTTTCCTGCAGTTGTCGCACAGCTTGTTCATCGGCAATTTTTGCGACTTGAGCAATTAAAAACAGTTGCTGACCTATCTGCCGGTATGGAAAATGGCAAGCTGTATCTTGTCGGGCTGGGCATATCCGACGAAAAGGGGACTTCGCTTCAGGGCTTGCAAAAGCTGAAAGAATGCTGGAAAATATACGCAGAAAGCTACACCAACCTCCTGCCAGAAGGGACTCTTGCCCGGCTGGAAAAGCTCGTCGGAAAGCCAATCGAGATTTTGTCACGGGAGCAGGTGGAAGGGGAAAAGGAAATTCTGCAATCTGCCTCCTCCGCCCCCACCGCGCTTGTGGTTTCAGGGGATCCCATGATAGCAACCACTCACATTTCGCTTGTCCTTGCCGCAAAAAAGAAGGGAATTCAAACGGAAATAATCCACGCATCCTCAATTCTTTCAGCTGCAATCGGGGAATCCGGCTTGCAGGCATACAAGTTCGGAAAAACCACCACCCTTGCATACTGGCGCGAGAACTACAAGCCCATGGCTGCCTATGACACGATCGCTGAAAATCTCTCGCGCGGCCTGCACACCCTTCTCCTTCTCGACATAGATGAAAAGCTCGGCCCCATGCCGCCATCTGAAGCCGCGCGAATCCTTTTGGAAATGGAAAAGCAGGGGAAAAAGGGGATGCTCACGCTTGAAACTAAAGTGGTTCTTCTGCAAGGGGTTTCGTATGGTGGCGAACAAAGGAAGGTATTTGCGCCGCTACTTGCATTTTCACAAATGTCCGCAATGCGTCCGTGCGTTTTAATACTTCCAGGTGCTCTGCACTTTTTGGAGGAGGAGTTCCTTCAGTCGCTTTAGTTTCTGGGTAGTACCTGCCCTTCCTTATCCTTTCCGCCCAGCCTTTTCTGCCGCCTTCCATGGCATCAGGGAACTTTTTCTTCAGGTAAAAGTCATAAAGCTCGACTGCCTTGCTAGTGTTCTTATCAATGCTGTTTTTGGTGCCCTTGAAAGAAAAGAAAACGACCCTGCGCATCCAGGGATTGGCAAGCGTCTGCGACTGCTCAATCTCCGCATTCTGCCCGATGAGTTTTTCCACAATCTTTCTTGCCCTGTTCACATCCTTGCTCTTCCTTCCGTCAAGATGCGGTATCTCTATGAGAAAGTGCCCACGCCCCTCATGGTAAGCTATCATGACAGGAGATCCCTGGTTGGGGCATTCTTTAAGAAGCTTCCAGGAAAACTCCCGTTTTCCTACCATCACCAGCCCTTTCTCAAATACCTTAAGGTCATTCTCGGCTATCCCGCGTAGCTGCAGTGCGCATCCTGGGTCTTTGGATAGCAGCTCAATCTGCCTTAACAACAATTCGGTTGTAAACCACGAAATCTTGGGGTCGTAAAACGCCATCATGCTCATTTTCAGGACAATTTTCTCCATGATGCTCTTTTTTTGCTCCTTGTCGACAATTGTATTGATCTCCCACCCGTTGTTTATCAGGTCCCGGGTCTTGGTCCTCTGCGTTTGCAGTCTCGTCACCACTCTCCTGCTCAAATAGCGTTCGAAATCCACAGCCCAATGGTGGCCGTATTTCTTAGCCTTGTCCCTGGTCACCATGAACACATTCGTGGAAATCTCATCAGAATAAAGCATCTTCAATACCCGATACTGTTCCACCGAAGTCCTGATCTCAGCCAGTTTGATCCCGCCGCTCTTTGTCTGCTGGGGAAGCACGAAGCGCACTCCTGGAAGGTCCCTCGCGTCCTCCTTTAAATCATGCAATAGGTCGCCAACCACGTTGTCATATTTGTTCCAGCCGTAAATCGGCCCCATAAAAGCTGCAATAAGCCCTGACCTCAACAGATGCGACCTCATCAAATGCCGCCTTGAGGTTTTCGGATCCACGCTTTTTCTGGGCTCCCTCCCATAACAAAGCTTAATGTGGCAGAAGGCAAGCTCCACCTTCAGCATTCCCTCAAGTTCCCTATACCCCACGCGCTCTTTTGGATGCAGGGTGACAAACGCCAGAATCTCACGTGTCTGCTCAAGCTTACTCACAATCTGCAGGAAAAGTTCCCTTGTATTCCTCCTTGAAAGACTGATACCAGTCTTTTCTTCAAAATTTTTTTTGCTGTAGCCAAGTTCCTTGCGGGTCCTATTCTCAAGCTTCGGGCAGTCGAAAATATTCAGCCTTTTAATCACTCGCCGCTGCCATGCTTCATCCGCTGTTGGGGTCAACTTGTCCAACTCGAAAAAATACCTTCTTGACTCCAACAATCCCGCACGGCCAGCGCGTGTGACTTTCTTCGTGCTTTCGCTCACAGCGATGGCTTCCCCACTTCCATTCTTCTTCACTAATTGCCGCAGATGGAACACCCTAATGGTATTGGTATTACACAGTAAGACTGTTTCTTACACATCTAGTCGCTTCCCCTTAATAAGCGTTTCTACTTCGCCGGTGGTCAAAACTTGCAAAAGCAGGGGGGCTCAGGGCATGCCAGCGCCCTTAATGGCAAGTGATATCGCGTGGCAATGAAAGCCTGTGGATTCTGAAATGGAAGCTGAAACCTTGCCTGAGTTTTCCTTGGTGCAAAGCGCAAGAACGGCTCCCCCCTCGCCTCCTCCTCCTGTGAGCTTTGCTCCGAATGCGCCTGCAGAAAGCGCTACTGACACTGCCCTTTCGATTCCTGCGCTTGACATCTTCCTGTTTTTCAACAGGGCATGGTTTTCACCCATAAGCGCCCCCAGCTCCTCTGCAGTTGCCTTGCCCATTGATTTTTCGATTTTTTTCCATAAGGGATCGAATTCCTGGCATATTTCCTTGCGTGCCTCCTCGCTTGCCTCATTGGGGCCCCCGATTATGCCGAATTGCGAGGCAAATATTTCCAGCATTGCGGATGTGCCCTGTTTTTTCCCCTTGAAAGTGTCGATAAGGAGCAGGGTGGAGCCGGAAGGCAGCGAAAAATCTGCTGGCTTGGAATTGAATGCAGGGGGCGAGAAGGAACGCCTGAATACTAGCGGGCAGCCGAAGCTCACAGTCTTGGCGTCAATCCCAGAAGCCCTGCCGCCGTGGGCAATGAGGTCTCCCGCCTGAGCGGCACTGAAAATTTCCTCCGCTGACGGTTTCTTTCCTGCGAGCTTGAAAAGTCCTGCGGCAAAGGCAGCGCAAAGCGAGGCGCTTAATCCCGCGCCCTTCAGGTTCCAGGATGGCTTGAAGGAAACTGTGCAAGTTGGAATTCTCCCTTTTGGAAAAATTGCATTGGCAACCGGGTGGTATATGCCAAGCTCGCGCTGGCCTTCAAACCTGCCGTCTTCGGATATTGCCGCGTCTCCTAAGGCTGAATGCATGGAAATTCCACTGCCCTCAAAATCAGCAAACTCTACGATGTTCCGAGGCTCGATGGCAATCGAAAGCGCAGGCGAGCCGTAAACCACATAGTGCTCGCCAAATAGGATCGCCTTGCAGGGCGCGGAGGCTGTGAAGCGCATGCTTGAAACTTGTGGCGCAGCTTATTTAATGAATTCTTTGCAAAGGACGGCTATGGACGATGTGACTCTCCTGGTGGCGTTTTCCTGCCTGGCGCTTGCAGCCCTGGTTTACCTCATGTGGCGCTCTGCCACTGGCGCAAGCTGGCAGGAGCTCACGCACAGGGAGAAAAAGCGCTGGCGGCTGGAAGAGGAAAAGTTGAAGGAAAAGGGAAATTGAAGGGGGCCTTCTTGGGGCGTTCAAATGAAAAAAAGGGAAACAAAACCAGTTACAAAGGAGAAGGCAGCGCCAGTGCACACGCTGCTTAAGTGGTGGGGCGGGCTGGAGTCGCTGTACCACCGTCTTCCCAAACTGCCCTTTATTGACAAGGACACTTCCGCTATACTGATTATTTCCCTCCTTCTCTACGCTCTCTTTGTTGCAGCGGCGTATTTTTCCGGCCCGCAGGAGGAGCTGCATGCAATCATAATGGAAGGCCATCTTGCAAAGAATTCCCAGCTTGCCCTTCTTCCTGGCGAAAATTACGTTTACGAAATATCGGCTGGGGGCAGCCAGGCGCGCCTGAGCTACGAAGTGCGCTCCTCTTCGGAATGCCCTGGCACATTGGTGGTCGAATCAAGCGAAGAGGGCTTGCAGAATTCCGCTTGCATAAACCGGCAGGGAAACCTCGAAGGCGACCCATTCCAGCTCAACTCCAGCCTGGGAAACAAGTCCTTGCTCCTTTTTTCCCCCTGGATGCTTGCAGTCTCGGAAGATTTCAGCTGGCAGGTACAGAACACCATTTCAACAGGCTCGGCAAATATCGACATGCCTTTGAATTTCAGGTCCTTTGGTGCAAAAGAGGTCGCAGGAAGAAGAGCATATGAAATCTCAGTGCGTTCGGATTTCACTCCGCAGTTGAAATATCTTGTCGACTCTGAAAAAAGGATCCTTATTCTCGCAGAATTCACAAACGCATCGGCAAGGCTGGTTCAGGCCCCATTTCCATTGAACTGGACAAAATAAGGCGGGGCTACTTTTTCCTATCCAGGCAGGCTTTCACGAAATCGACAAACAGGGGCGCTGGCCTCTCAAGCCGGGATTTAAGCTCGGGATGGGCTTGCGTGCCCACGCCCCAGCCTTCTGGCCACTCAATTACCTCCACAATGTTTCCGTCCGGCGAGGTTCCTGAAATAACCAGCCCGGATTCGGAAAGCTTGCCAACAAAATCGTTGTTAACCTCGTATCGGTGGCGGTGCCGCTCAGAAATGTTTTCAGTGCCATATGCAGCGTGAGCTCTTGTGCCCTTTTTCAGCCTGCATTCCCAGGCACCCAGGCGCTGGTTTGCCCCCTTGTCCTTCACCCCTCGCTGCTCGGGCAGGAAATCGATGACAGGGAAAGGCGTGTTAGGGTCTATTTCGGTGGTGTGCGCTTTTTCCATCCCTGCGCAGTTCCTTGCCCATTCTATGACCGCCATCTGCAATCCGTAACACAAGCCCAGGAAAGGCATCTTGTTTTCGCGCGCGTATTTTATGCACGCCATTTTCCCCCCGGTTCCCCTGCTTCCGTAGCCCCCGGGCACGATTATCCCTTCGCAGCCCTGCAGAAGCTCCTTTGCAGAGGCTTTTCCGTCGTCTATTTCAGATGTTTCCACCCACTTGATATTCACTTTCGCGGAATTGCTTGCGCCAGCGTGCACCAGGGCCTCCTTTATGCTCACGTAAGCGTCCTTGACAGCCGTGTATTTTCCCGTTATCGCCACCGTGATTTCCTTTTTCGGGTTCCTGATTTTCTCAACGAGGGATTTCCACTGCTTCATGTCCTCCTCCTTTTCGGCTATCTCGAGCTCGGAGAGGAGGAGTTCTGTCATCTTCTGCTTTTCCAGCACCATGGGAAGCTCGTAAATGGTGTCAATCATGGGATCGTCGAAAACGTTTGCCGCAGGCACGTTGCAGAACATAGAAATCTTCTCCCTTGCCTCCCTTGTCAGGGGCTCGTCCTGCCTGCAGACAATTATTTTCGGCTGTATGCCCATGGATTGTATGAGCTTGTTCGCGTGCTGCGTGGGCTTGGTCTTAAGCTCGCCTTCGGAAAGCGAGGGCACGAAGGTGAGCTGTATGAAAAGAACCTTCTCCTCGTTTGCGAACTGCCTCATTGCCTCCAGGAAGTAGCCGTTCTCCAGGTCGCCAACCGTTCCCCCTACCTCGATTATCACCACATCCGAGTCCTGCTCCTCGCCGACCTTTTTCACCCAGCTTTTTATCTCGTCGGTCAGGTGTGGCACTATCTGGACGTCCCTGCCCAAAAAGCCGCCCTTCCTTTCCTTTTCAATAATGTTCCTGAAGAGCTTGCCTCCTGTTATGCTGTTCCTGCCAACCAGGTCGATGTTCAGGAAACGCTCGTAGGTTCCGAAGTCCATGTCGCACTCTGTGCCGTCGTCCAGCACAAACACCTCGCCGTGCCTGAAGGGGTTCATAGTGCCGCAGTCCACGTTCAGGTAGCCGTCGAACTTTATCGGGGATATTTTCAGGCCCTTGGACTGGAGGAGCTTTGCAATGGAGGCGGTCAGTATCCCCTTTCCCAGGCCCGACATCAGCGAGCCTAAGACGACAATGTATTTCCTTGATTTAAGCCGCATACGGGAACACACTACCGCAGTCATCTTTTTATATCTGCTTGCAACTCGATTTCTCTCGTTGCAAGTCTGAAAAAATCGCAGATTTTTTCACCTGATTTTTCACCCCGAAGGTGGTTTCCACGGCATAAAATCGGGGTGCGTTCTTTTTGCGAAATTGGCGTTCGCATGCGGAATTGCATAACAAGGCGCGCCAAACCGCTGGTTTCTTATAGCCTTGTGCGCACACCACTTAAGAGAAAACAGCTTGGCTAATTTTAAGTTGTGCACAGCCCTCGCTTGCGCTTTGGGCTGTAAGGAAAACAGCTGAAGCGGTTGCCAAGGGGTGTGAGAAAGTGGAATTTGGGAAACTGGGCGTAAGCCCTGCCATAATGAAGGCAATAACAGAGATGGGCTTCAAGGAGCCAACTCCTATTCAGGAGCAGGGAATACCTCTGCTTTTGCAGGGGGAAGACATCATAGGCCAGGCGCAGACAGGGACCGGCAAAACAGCCGCGTTCGGAATCTGCATACTGGAGCGCATTATTTCCAAGCCTGCGCAGGCGCGCAAGGTCAGGGCGCTGGTGCTTGCCCCAACGCGCGAGCTTGCTGTGCAGATAACAGGCGAAATACAGAAAATCGGAAAGTACGTTGATGCGCGGGTGCTTGCTGTTTATGGCGGCCAGGACATTGAAAAGCAGCTTGGCCCATTGCATTCCGGCGTGGACGTGGTGGTTGGCACCCCTGGCCGGCTGCTGGACCACATAGAGCGGGGCACCCTCAGGCTCGATCATGTCGAAGTGGTCGTGCTGGACGAGGCTGACAGGATGCTGGACATGGGCTTTATCGAGGACATAGAGAAAATACTGCAAAAAACGCCAACTTCCAGGCAGACTCTCCTATTTTCCGCAACCATGCCGCACGAAATAAACCAGCTTGGGAAAAGATACCTCAAGTCCCCGCAGGAAATCCGCGTTTCCGAGGACTCGCTTTCAGTGAAGAACATCAAGCAATACTATGTCGAAGTTTCCAAGTTCGATAGATTAAACGCGCTTCTCATAATGCTTTCGCAGAAAAAGCCGCACCTTGCGCTCATTTTCGTGAGGACCAAGCGCGGGGCTGACAGATTGAACGAAATACTGCTTGACCGCGGCTTCCACTCGCTTGCGCTGCACGGGGACATGTCCCAGAACAAGCGCGACCGGTCCATGGAGGCATTCAGGAAAAAGCACATCAACATACTGGTTGCTACTGACCTTGCCTCCCGCGGGCTGGATGTGACCGACATTTCGCACGTCATCAACTTTGACACAACCGACGACCCCTACACCTATGTGCACAGGATAGGCAGGACGGGCAGGATGGGGAAGAACGGGGAGGCGATATCCTTCGTGTTCTTTGACCAGTCCAGCCTGGTGGGCATACTGGAAAAGGTGTCTGACAGCAAGATCGAGCAGATAAAGATGGAAATCAAGCCCGAGCTTCTTCCCAAAAGGGTCCGTTTCACTCCGCATGCCGATGAGGGGAGGGGCAGGGGGGGGCGCTTTGGCTCCGAAGGCCATGGAAGACCAGGCTCTTCCCGCGGCTCATTTTCAAGGGGCGGCTCACGCGAGGGCGGAAGAGGCGGCCCAAGGGGAGGCTCGCGCGGGGGAAGGAGGGATTCCAACCGCCGCGAAGCAAGCAAGGACATCCATTCCCGCGGGCACCAGTACTTCGGCAGGCGAGGTTGAGCGCTGGTTTTTTAATTTCCGCAGCCGTTTTACTTTCGTGGTGGATTAGTGGGATTCGTGAACGAGTTCATGACTTTCCTGAACAAAAACAAAGTGGTCGGGCTCGCGGTCGCATTCATAATGGGCGGCGCGGCATCCAAGCTGGTCAGCGCTCTTGTGGCTGACATAATAATGCCCGTAATAGGCGTTCTCATTCCAGGTGGCGACTGGAGGGCCATTCCGCTGCAGGTGGGGCCGGTGAAATTCCTGATCGGCGACTTTGCAGGCGCGCTGATTGACTTTGTGATAATCGCGCTCGTCATCTTCCTGATCGTCAAGTATATGGTCAAGGAAGACGCAAAGTGAGCCGCACAATATAATCAGTGATTTAAACCCTGCCGCAAACAATTTGCCATGCGCTTTGTTGCGGCAGCGGTCCTTCTTTTTCTTTCCATTTGCTTAGCAGCGCCAATGCTCCGCGCCGAGGAAAACCAAACCGAGCTTCCGCCTTCCGTTCCAACAGACGAAAGTCCTATTGTAGCCCGGGCGCTTTACTCAAACGGCTCGCCAATGCAGGGGGCGTTCCTGGTTCTTCTCGCGCGCTCCAATTCCTCCGACACAGTCTACCGGCTGATTACCGACCAGGGGGGGAGGTTCATACTGGCTTTGGGAAAGGGCGCCTATGAGCTTGATGCGTTGTATGACAGGGAGGAAACAGCGGGAATGGATTATGCGGCAACCGCCATTATTCCTTCTGGCTCAAACGCAAATGCCACGCTGATATTCTACCCGGCTGGCAGCTTGTCGGGCAGGGTGCTTTACAAGGGGGCGCCTGCGGCAGGCGCAAGGGTGCGGGTAGCCTGCCCATCCAATTCTTTCGATTATTCCAGGATAAACGGAGGGGTGGAGGTCAAGTCAGGTGAGGCAGGGGACTTTCTCTTCCGTGCCCTTCCCACAGGCGCATGCACTGTTTCGGCTTCCACCAATTCGCACGCAGGATCGGCAGATTCCGCGATAACACATGGCAAAACTGCATCGCTGCAATTGGAATTGGAAGACAAGGCAGATGAGCCGGATATGCTTTCACTTGCCGCGATAGTGATCGTCCTTTTGGTGGCGGTCATTGTGCTTCTCCTTTTCTTATTAAAGCGCTTTTTCGGAAAAGACGCCTATCCGCAAATGGAGGGCTATATTCCGGAAAAAACAGTGCCTGAAAGCCGCCCTGTTCCAAAACCAACTGCCGCAGCCCAGAAGGATATTGTCGAGGAAAAGGAAGAAAGCATATTCGCCCTTTCCAATCCAAGGGCAAAAGCCGTCCTTTCCACCCTTCCTGACCGCGAAAAGGAAATCCTGAAATTCCTCTTCAAGAGCAACGGCAGGTCCAAGCGATCCACCATACAGCACAAGCTCCTTATTCCAAAGACCAGCCTGCTGCGAAACCTGCGCTCGCTTGAGCGGAAAAGGATAGTGAAGCTCACTCCATTTGGCAGGAACCTGGTCGCGGAAGTTGACGAAACCCTGTTCCGCTGACTTTTACGCCGTGAAATCTTTTTGAAAAAGCCATCGGGCCGCGAAAGCTTTATATATGGACTCCGGTTGCGTTCCGCAAACTCTTTTTAAGCAAAGTTCAGCGCAGCAATGACCAGCACGGGCGCGATGCCCATGCGGATGAATTTCAAAAAGATTTGAAAGGGGTGTGTGGAATGGAAAACAATGCAGCAAAAGTGATGTTCGTTATGCTTGCGCTTTTCGCGCAAGTGTTCGCAGCAAGCTCGGACGCGCTCAATCAGGCAACCGTCAACCCGAAGGTGGAGGTGACGGCCTACGCAGAGCCTTCCGAAGTGGCTCTTTACAGCCCGTTTTTGGTCACAGGCAAGATAGCATATTTAGCTGACGGCGCATACATTGACTCTGTTTCCAACCAGCTGAAGCTCAAGGTGGTGACCACCTTCGCAACCGGTAATTATCTCAAGGCAGCAGGAAACAAGATTTCCCTTGCTGCGGACGACGAAGGAATAATCGAAAAGGTCGTAAATATTGTAAGCGGCAGGGTGCAGACAAAAAAGGTCGCGGACGAGGATGCCGCAGTTGGCCAGGGCTCTGACTCTGAGAAGGAAAAGCGGGCTTCAAGCGTTGTTTCGGTTGTGCCTTCTGGCGCCCAGGCGAAAAAAGCGCAGGAGCGAATCGAGTACATCACGCTTGGGCCTGGCGAATCTACAACTGTGTCAGCTTATTTCACGGCAGACAAGCCCGGCACCCAGTTTGCCACTGTCAGCGTTTACAAAGTTTCCGGTGTTTGCCCATCCAACTGGGCGCCTTGTTATGAAGACGAAACGCTGCTTCGCCAGTCCACTGTCAAGGTCAAGGTAAACAACCAGCCTTCAGATGACAGCGCCCCTCCCCTTCCTCCGGAGGAGTCAGGCAGTGCAGCCAGAACGATTAAGGTAAAATCTGGCTGGAACATGGTGTCTGTCCCAGTGAATGCGAAGATTTCAATGTCCGACCTTTCGAACCAATGCGGCACCTCTCCTTATGCCTGGCGCTTGTCGCAGTCAGGATATGTGAAGGAGGACACGCTTGCGCCAGGAATCGGCTACTGGGTGAAAGGCACCAGGGAGTGCTCCTTTGCAGTTGCGGGCAGCCTTATTGAGCCAGGCGAAATCGCGCTCTTTTCAGGCTGGAACCTGGTGGGTGCCTTTGGAAAGGAAGTGTCAATTGCAGATTACGCTGGAAGCTGCAGCATAACAGGCGGCCCGTGGTATTACGGCAGCAACTCTGCGGCAGATAGTGCAAACCCCTATGTTTACTCTTCCTCGCTTGAGCCCGGCAAGGCCTATTGGATCAAAGTGCCCTCTTCGTGCAAACTCGGTAAGGGCGAGCAGCCCCCGCCTCCGCCTTCAGGAAACCAGGCCCCGGTGATAACTGGCGTTTCCGGTCCAAGCAGCCTCAAGGTGGGTGAACAGGGAACCTGGTCGGTATCTGCGTATGACCCAGAAGGGAAGCAGCTATCATACTATGTCACATGGGGCGATGAATCTTCAGGATCTGGCGCAGGCCAGCTCATAGCGGCTAGCCAGACTGCAACCCTGACACACATATACTATACCGCAGGCAATTTTCGCCCAACCTTCAAGGTGGCGGACAGCCAGGGGGCAAGCGCGACCGCAACCGTGAGCGTGAATGTGGCAGGGAATTTCACGGTTTGCCCCTCGCCTGTGATCCCGACCTGCGCAAGCGGTTTTGACGCTTACAAATACAAAGACAACGCAGGCTGCGACCGATACGGATGCGCCAGGGTGCTTCAGCAGCAAGAGTCAGCTGCGCAGTAAGGGTGTGCCGATGAACCGATTGTTCGCATTCCTTGCTGCTGCAGCCCTGATGCTCTCATTCGGCTGCACGCAGGAAACACCTCCAAGCCAGCCTCCGGATGGAGAGGAGATGCCCCCCGGACCGCCTGACAACTCCACAATCGGCACTGCGGACAGCGAGCTATCTCCCACGCCTCCTGAAAACCCGGAGCAGCCGCAGCTTCCGCCAAGCTCAAACAGAGGCGAACCCCCGCCGCCCCAGCCAGTCTGAGAGGAGATGAGCGCATGCAGATCCCAGAAAAAGCATTCGATGCCCTGGAAATACTCATTGTGGCAATTTCAAGCTGCAGCCCTACTTCGGACAAGAAAGAATGAGTGCTCCGACCGGGACGACAAACCGCTGGACGGTTTGGCGGCTTTTTCGCAGGGCGAAAATAGGGAGGGGCATGAAATGCTCCGACCGGGATGGAGCAATGCGCAGCATTGCGACAGATTTGGAGCGCAGCTCCAAACGGGCGGACACGAACGAATGTGAGTGCTCCGACCGGGATTCGAACCCGGGTT
>DUFS01000015.1 GCA_013331805.1 Microcaldota archaeon
CGAAAGAAAATCTTGAGCGCTTACGCCTTTCCGGCAAGCCTTATATTCACCAGCAGTGGAATGTCCCCTGGTGAAATGCAAATGAAACGTTCCCTCCTGCTCGCATTCGCCCTCCTTTCGTTTTCGGGCATGGCATCGGCAGTGGAGTGCGGGACCATATACGACTGCGGCTACCGGGAGAACTGCAAGGCCGGCGTGTGCGTGTTCGACGGCCTCTCCTGCAAATACGACACAGAGTGCGACCCGTTCGAATTCTGCAACACAGGCGCCTACCAGTGCCAAGTTTCCCAGGGAAGGTGCCACACCTCCTCGGACTGCCCGGGAGGGGAGGTGTGCGACGCGAACAACTACTGCGCGGACCAGGTCATTCAGCTCAATGGCAACTATTCCTCCCAATTGCTCAACAACACAACACTTCCCAACCTCTCGGGCTTCGGAAGCACAGACCCGAAGCTGAACAAGACCATACAGAAAATCAAAAGCAACGTGGATACCTCTATTGCGCAGAAAAAGGAGCAAAGCAGGGGCAGCGTGGGGGGATTCTTCGACTTCTTCTTTGAATTCCTTCGCAGACTGTTCGGCGGTTAATGGAAAAATAAAAAGGGGAAAGCCCCCGATGGGATGGAGCGCCGCAGCGCGACAGATTTTGGGCAACAGCCCAAAACCATCTGGTGGCGAACGAAGAGAGCCCCTGATGGGAATAGAAACTGAAGCTAGGTTTATCTTTTTCTTCGAGGTAAATGCTCATGGAATTTGTCTGCCCAGGGGTCGTGGCGTGACCTTGGGCTCTGATGGGTGAGTTGACCTTACATCAATAAAAGAAAAGTAGAATTTTTCAAAACATATGGTTTTATGGGTTTTGAGCGACAGATGATGAGTGGCTGGATGAATAGCGAGAAAACAGCAGTATCCCCAACTTCTGCTTGCTCGCGCCCAGCACAGTTTCTAAAAAAAGACTCGTGGTGAATCTGACGAAATACTCATCTGCATTTGCAGTTATGGTGCTAGGAATTTTTTTGCTTGCTGGTTGCACAGAGAATCAAAAACAACCTATAAATGAAACTACTGGCAACATGACAGGAATAAACAACTCGGGCTCGGCAAATGGAGTTCCTATGCGGCCCTTCACTGATTCCGCAGTAATCAAAGCAAAAGTTTTGGAAGTGCAGCCACAGTCTGCACAACTTGAGATTTTACAGATATTGTCATATACTCCTGATTTGCGGGACGGCACGGTAAAGCTCGCAAATGGCGATATTCGAAATTTCACATTCCAATGGGGCACACTACCTACTTTGGTCGATATGCCGCCCCTCGGGCCGAGCAGTACTGATATGCGCCTAAATGGAGTCTCAACGAGTTCCATTCTAAATGCGAACATATCGATTAGTGGAAATTTATGGACAGTGTATGCATATGAACCGTTGGACTAGGCCGATTATATCTATTTTCGCATTGGTTGCTTTATCCAGCTTGATTTCCGGTGTGCCTGCTTGGCCAGGTCTTCACACATTCCAACAGCCAGATGGCACAACTTTCAGCGGTCACCAGCGAGGTGACGAGTCTGGCGCTTGGTTTGAAACAGAAAACGGCTATATAGTCAAGCAGAGTACATCTGATGGCTGGTATGATTATGTTCAAAAGTCTGCAAGCGGTTCAAATTCTCCTGCGTCAACTCCTCAAAGCATTGATTTGAGAATTGGCTATGCAGACCCAGAATCGATTGGTGCCATGCGCCAAACAGATTTATCTAGCACAGTGTCAGCATCAAAGAGTGCCAATAAAGATGTGCTGGAACTCACCGAACTTCCAAACCAATTCCGAAGTGCGCCTCCTTTCTTTGCGCCTCCACCCACTGGCGCGCACAACGTTATTGTAATCCTTGTGCAATTCAACGGTACTGTGCACAACTCGAGCCACACCACTGCTTATTTCCAGAATTTGTTGTTCAACGCTTCAAATCCTTACAGCATGAACAGCTACTTCCGCGAGGTCTCGTACGGGCAGTTAAACGTCACTGGTACCGTTGTTGGATGGTATAACAGCAGTCATTCACTTTCATTCTACGGAGCCGATAACGGAAGTGACATTGACGCGCTAAATGGCAATATATTCGAGCTTACCCGTGAAGCTGTGCTGCTTGCCGATCCCGATGTGAACTTTGCAGATTATGATAGTGACGGAGATGGGATAGTGGACCATGTCATAATCATTCATGTGGGTTACGGACAAGAATTTTCTGGCGTTAGCACAGACATATGGTCGCACAGCTGGAGCGTGCAGCCTGCCCAAGCCGTTGATGGCAAGACAGTGTTCGGTTATACCATGAATCCGGAATACGGCGCAGTTGGTGTTTTTTCACACGAGTTTGGTCATGATTTGGGGCTGCCTGATTTATATGATACTGTAGGAACTGGAAAGTCAGTCGACAAGTGGGATTTGATGGGTTCTGGCTCATGGGGCGGCCCGGGCAACGATGGATCAGTTCCAACTCACCTCAGCGCATGGTCAAAGGCGCGTCTTGGGTGGATTAATGTAACAAACATATTCAACACACCTCGTTCCTACAATATCCAGAACATTGAAAGCAATTCAAATGCATATGCGGCAAACAATTCCGTTTTAGTTGGTCAAAACGAATATTTCTTGTTGGAAAACAGGAAACAGGTTGGTTTTGACGCTTATATTCCAAATCAAGGGATAGTTATCTGGCACATAGATGACGGCGTTATCAATGCGTACTATGCTGATAACACCATCAACGGCCATTCGATACAAGGAGTCATTCCAGAGTACGTCTCAACCGTAACCGACGCACCTTACTTGTCACCCTCAAAACAATATTTCAATGCCACAACTACTCCAAATTCTGCGACAAATAACGGTACCGCAACGAGCGTTTCAATCTACGTTCAAAGCCCGATAGGCACCAGCATGACGGTGCACTTTTTTGGCGGAAATTCCTCAGATTTGGACCCTCCGGTTCTAAGTCCTGTCCACATGGGCTCAAACAACAATAACGCAAGCCTGGCAACTGTTGGAAATGTCATCAACCTCTCTTTCACATCCGACAAGGCGCTCAACCAAACTCCAATAGTTACAATCTCCAATCACAGTGTGGCGGTCTCATCAGCAGGTGGCAATTCATATTACGCGCTTTACACCATGACTTCCTCAGATGTTGAACGGGTGATTCCATTCACAATCGATTTCAGCAGCTTCAATTATGTTGCTGGCACACGGGTGATTGGCACAACAGATGGAAGCTCGGTGATTTTTGACAAGACGCCACCCTCCGTTATACTAACACTCCCTCTGAATGCTTCATTCTCAAACAACACAAGCGTTACAACGAATTTCACGGCTTCAGACAACAACAGCGCCATGCTTTCATGCACGCTCTTTGTGGATGGCTCTAGCAACATTTCATGGAGTGCATATGTAGCTGGCACTGCACAAGCAAACACTCAGGCTTTCTCTGCAGGAACCCACAATGTATATGTAAACTGCACTGATCAAACAGGCAACTCCAATACAAGTTCAACCAAAACATTCACAATAGACTTAACGCTGCCATCAATCCTAATCACAAATCCCACCAACAATTCTTTTGTCACTTCAACCATAACCATAAACCTTACTGTATCCGACACAAACCTCAATTACACAAATATTTCGCTGTATAATTCCGCTGGCTATCTGGTCGATTCAACAGCAAACACAACTAATGGCACCTATTCACTCATGCTCACTTCTCCAGTGGATGGGATATACAGCATATTTGCAACGGCGGTTGACAAAGCTCAAAACACAGGCTCATACACTGTCTCAAATCTAACGCGAGACGCAACCTCTCCCTCGCTCACCGTCATCTCTCCCGCTTCCAGTCAGTTGCTCAACACAAGGATTATTACGGTCAATCTGTCGGTGACAGACGCCAACCTTAATTATACCAGCATCTCGGTCTACAACTCGACCAATGCTCTGATAAATTCCACCATCAGCTATGCCTCTGGAACATTTGCGGTTGCTCTTGGCTTGCCATCAGATGGAGTGTACAGAATAAATGCAACTTCCTATGACAGAGCAGGCAATTACAATTATTCCTCGGTGCAAAATATCACTGCCGACACCACAGCGCCGACCGTGGCCCTCAACGCGCCAGCAGCCTATCTCAACACATCCACTGCGAACGTCACATTCAACTGGACCGCATCAGACGTGCCGCTTCCATTCGGCACCCTCACCTGCAACCTCACAATTGACGGCACAGATAACCAGACTGACCTGCAGATGACAAATGGAATCTGGTACAACATAACCGCAACCTCCAACTTCACAGATGGCACCCACAACTGGTCAGTAACCTGCTGGGATGGCCCGAACAACACCAACACCTCTACAACAAGTTTCTTCACAGTGGACACCGTGCCTCCAGCAGTAACTCCCGTCTTGCCAGCGTCGGCAGCCGACCTATCAACAGCCAACGTCACATTCAACTTTACCGCAACCGACGCGCTCACCAACATGTCCTGCAATCTCACGATTGACGGCACATTCAACCGCGCAGTCAGTGCAAACAATGGCACTCCAACCACAACAACAGCAACCTCTGCGTTTGCGCAAGGTACCCACAACTGGTCCGTCTCCTGTCGGGATAATGCAGGCAATGTCAACTCCTCAATGGCAGCCAGGGCATTCATAGTTGATACCACATCTCCATCCATCACCCTCAATTCACCTGCCAACAACACCAACACTACCAGCAACAGCAGCACATTCAACTTTACTGCTGCAGACAACCTTGCCAGCACTCTCAATTGCTCTCTTTACATCAACTCCGCGTTCAACCAGTCAAATGCCTCTACAGCCAACAATACAGCTGTCACACTCACAGTCTCCAACATGGCAAACGGCGTGTACACCTGGTACATATTCTGCAAGGACAATGCGCTCAACAACAACACTTCGGAGATAAGGTCGCGTCTGGTGGACAATACAGCCCCTTCCCTAGCCATCAACTCCCCAGCCAACAACACCACCACCAGCACCAACATAACATTCAACTGGACCGCAAGCGATGTTGTGCCCACCAATATCACCTGCAACCTGACAATTGACGGCTCAACAAACCGCTCCAACATTTCAGTGACAAACGGAACAGCCTATACCACCACCGCTACAGCAAACTTCACCCAAGGCAGCCACAACTGGTCTGTTAGCTGCTGGGATGGGGCAAACAACACCAACACTTCTGCGAAGCGCACCTTCACAGTTGACACAGTGGCGCCATCAGTCACCACAACCTCGCCAGTTGCCTATCGGATATACAACACCACCAACATCAGCCTGAACTTCACTGTGCCAGACGCCACTACAGCTGTATCATCCTGTTGGTATGCCATAAACAGCGGAAGCAACCAGACAGTCGCCAGCTGCGCAAACACAACTCTGAACTCCAGCCTGATGGCCAACGGTACCAAGACATTGGTGCTTTATGCAAACGATACTGCAAACAACACCAATTCTGCAATGTCAATATTCTTTGTCGACACCAGCGGCACCTACGCTTTGCTCAACAACTCCACCTCCAATGTAACTGCCAACGGCACCAACCTGGTAATCACGCCCTTCACGCCGCCATCCAACATCAGCATGTCCTCAAACGCAACCAACGTCACGCTCGACCTTTCCGGCCTTCTCAATAGTACCACGCACAGTGCAACCCTGCCAAACCAGACGAATGTTTCTGCAAATACAAGCCTTGGCACCATAACCTTGCAGATACCCGCGAATACCACAGTTATCGGCACATCTGGCTGGAACGGTTCAATACAGCTGCCAAACGTAAAGGCAAGCGCGTCCACCTCGCCAATAGCAGACTCCAGCTACAGCGTCAGCTCGGTTGATGCAGTGGTGGACATTGGATTTGGTTCAGTGCAGCTCAACTTCAGCAAGGGGGTACGGCTGTTCATACCAGGCATGGCAGGAAAGACCGCAGGCTACTCCAGAGGAGGCAAGTTCACCAAGATATCCGACACCTGTGCAGGGGACAACCAGGCAGTGGGAGACGCGCTTTCCGTAGGCGCAGACTGCAGGATTGACTCGGGAAGCGACCTTGTGATATGGGTCAAACATTTCACCGAGTTCATAGCCTACACGCAGACTGCCACAAGCAGCGGCGGCACGCCAAGCGGCGGAGGCGGCGGTGGAGGTGGTGGCGGTGGCGGAAGCAGTTCAGCCTCCCTCAAAGAAGTCTCAGTTTACATGGTAGATGTTGGGCTTGGCAAATTCTGCCCTGTTAAAATAACTCGCGAAATGAAAAGCTCAACAAACCATTCGGTGCTCACCACCACTCTGGAAAACACAGGCAACGAAAGCTGCAAATTGGAGGACTTTACATTTTCGGACACAATCCCGACTATCTTTGCCCCTATAGATAATCTGACTTTTGTTCCGTTATATGACTCGCTCTCCGGCCAATCTGTAAATTTCAGCTTCCCATCTTTCTCAAGCGGGGAGTCAAGGACATTTACATACTCATCTGAAACGCGGATCCCGCCCTCCCGCGCAAAGAACTTCACAACCTACAGCATGTCCGCAAAGAAGCAGGCAGCTGCCGCCCCGCCGCAGGAGAACGCGACAGCGCAGCCTGGGAAAGAGCCACTGGTTCCAACAGTGCCGGCAACAAAGCCCCTGGCGCAGCAGCAGCCAGCGCCTGCCCAGGTGCCAGCGCAGCAGGACTTTTCAGGAATACTGCCGGCGCTTTTCAGAGCTTCAATAATCATAGCCGTGCTGGTGCTGGCATTCTTCCTGTTCGCCAGGAAAAAGAAGTAACCAGGCCGACCTTCCACCTTAAAAAAAGGGATGGATAGTTCAATTCCCCAAGGAGGCATTTTCTTTTACATCGTAAAAATGACTGTTAGCCCCCGATGGGAATTGAACCCACTACCTGCTGCTTTCTTGGCTTCCCAAAGGAAGCTGTGCAACTTCGTTGCACAATTCTGCAACGGTATCCGTTGCAGAAGCAGGGAAACCCACTTTCTGTTCCGCGAAGGGGTTTTCCGTACAAGGCAGCCGCTCTACCGATGAGCTACAGGGGCAGCATTCTTGTCTGTGCATACTAATTTAAACTTTGATCAGACCAAATCCGAACCACGAGGTAATGACTATCAGCATCGCCTGAGGGCGATGTCTGAAAATTCCTGGAGGCAATTTTCATGGGCAAATTCGCAGAGGCTGACGCATACATATCGAACATATTCATCTGCCGCAAGTGCAAGGCGAGGAACAAGCGGAATGCCAAGAAGTGCCGGAAGTGCGGCTCGATCTGGATGCGCCCCAAGAGAAAGGACATACGCGTCAAGAAGTAGGCTTAACAGGTGCAACATATGGCTGAGGAAGGGGAAGTCGCATTCACGGCGCGCTACAAGGGCTGGATGGTCATCAAGAAGATGTCCGTGGACGAAAAGACCACGCCCCAGGAAGTCTCTGCCATACTTGCATCCGTAGAAGCCACCATGTCCCGTAAAAGCTACGAGTTTTCAGGCATAAACCTTTCGCAGATAGACTCGCTTGCCGACCAGCTCATTAAGGGCAAGAGGAAAAGCTACGTCGCGCTTTCAGAGGCGCTTTCCGCGCTCAAGCCAGGCGAGCTCAAGGGCGAGCTTCTCAAGTCCTGCCCGACTGAAAAGCACCTTGCGATTGCCGAAAACTACCTGCTCAAGACAATGCTGGACAAGATGGGCTTCAAAACCAACCTCGACGGCGAGACGCTCCAGCAGGCCTACCCAGAAGTGAAGATTTCAAAGCCCCGCGGGAATTTCGGAAAGAAAAAAAACTGAATTAATCTCAACACTCCCCTCGGCAAAACCTTGTGCAACGGCTCGGTCGCGTTGCACAATTTTTCAATGGTTCGCCATTGGAAAAGGTTTATAAAATCAATCTCTAATATATGACAGCTTCGACTTAAGAAACGGCGTTAAGCTTCGTTCAGTCAGGCGTTATTCTAATGGAGGTGCGTAAAAATGGCGGAAAAAGAGCACATTAACCTGATATTCATCGGACACGTCGACCACGGGAAATCAACCTCGGTCGGGCGCATACTTTACGAGACGGGCGCCCTCACCGAGCAGCAGCTCCGAAAGCTGAAGGAGGAGGCTGAGAAGGTCGGCAAGGCCACCTTCGAGTTCGCCTTCACCATGGACACGCTCAAGGAAGAGCGCGAAAGGGGAGTGACCATCGACCTGTCCCACAAGGAGTTCCAGACCCCCAAGTTCTACTTCACCATCATTGACGCGCCCGGGCACAGGGACTTTGTGAAAAACATGATCACAGGAGCATCGCAGGCTGACGCCGCTGTGCTTGTGTGCTCAGCAAAAGAAGGAGTGCAGGCGCAGACCAAGGAGCATGCTTTCCTTGCGAAAGTGCTCGGCATCAGCCAGCTAATTGTTGCAGTGAACAAGATGGACTCGGTCAACTACGACCACCTCAAGTTCGACGAGACCAAGGTGGCGCTTTCCACGCTGCTCAAGAACATCGGCTACAAGATAGAGAACATCCCCTTTGTCCCGATTTCGGGCTACATGGGCGCGAACATCAAGACCAAGTCCCCGGACATGCCCTGGTACGCTGGTCCGACTCTGCTGGACTGCTTTGACAAGCTCACAGCGCCTGTGAAGCCCACGGACAAGCCCCTCAGGCTTCCGATACAGGATGTATTCACGATCACAGGCCACGGCACAGTGCCCGTTGGCCGCGTGGAAACAGGAGTCATGAAACTCAATCAGACCGTCATCTTCATGCCCTCGGGCGCAAAAGGCGAGGTCAAGAGGATCGAGATGCACCACCAGGAGCTGCAGCAGGCCGTGCCCGGCGACAACGTCGGCTTCAACGTGAAGAACGTTGACAAGAAGGACGTCAAGCGCGGCGAGGTGGTGGGCTCCGTGGACAGCCCGCCCAAGGTGGCATCCGAATTCACGGCGCAGATCGTGGTGCTGGAGCACCCGACGGCGATTGGCAAGGGCTACACCCCTGTCTTCCACCTGCACACGGCGCAGATCGCATGCACGATAACCGAAATACTCGAGAAAAAGGACCCCAAGACAGGGCAGACCATGCAGAAGAACCCGGACTTCATCAAGTCTGGCGACGTGGCGATAGTGAAGATCAAGCCGCTCAAGCCGGTCGTCGTTGAGAAGTTCGCCGAGTTCCCGCCGCTTGGCCGCTTTGCCATCCGCGACATGGGCCAGACAGTGGCCGCCGGCGTGGTGCTGGACGTGGTGGCAAAGACTGCCTGAAGTTTTTGAATTTTTTATGGCTTTGAGCTGGATTGGGTGTCCGGTCAAGAGGATCGGAACGGCATATTGGTGAATTGATCAGCATCGCCCTGCGAGGCGATGTCTGAAAATTTCAGGGTGAAATTTTCATGGGAAAAGCGAGGATCAAGCTGATTGGCAAGACCCCGGAGGACCTCGAGGAGGTCTGCAAGCAGATCGTGGAGATTGCCAAAATGACCGGAGTGGAAATCAAGGGCCCGGTCCCGCTTCCCACCCGCCGATTGAACGTATGCACCCGCCGCTCCCCGTGCGGGGACGGCTCGGACACCTACGAGCACTGGGAGATGCGCATCCACAAGAGAATAATAGACGTCGCAGGCGACGAAAGGACGCTGCGGCAGATCATGCGCGTCCGCGTGCCCGAAAATGTCCAGGTAAAAATCAGCCTCGAGTAATAATCTTCTTTTAGTCATTTGCTGCCTGCCCAACTTTCACAATAGTATACGTTGACGCAAGCAGCCGGTCAGCAGTTGTCATGCCCAGGTCAAATGTGCTGCAAAATTCCTTGACATACGGCTCCAGCTTTGAGATTTCAGGATCTGTGAGGCGCCTTCCCTCCACCACCAGCTTGCTTTCGAAAAGAGGAGCTATGTCACCGGTTGCCCTTGCGAGTTTTGCAGCAGCCTCATCAGGGATCGCCCCCTGGTGCTGGTCATTCCTGATTATCCGAAGCACCCTGTCCAATATCAGCGGATTTCTGCGTATTTCCCGAAGCGCGGTTTCGGTTATGATCCCTTCGTCCTTGAGCGCGGAGCAGACCGCTATCACCTCGCGCCTTGAAGGCGGCCTGCCTATTCTTTCAGCAGGCACGTGGCCACGGATGTACGCCTCGCCGCCCACCGCGCCGGTCATCAGGAAGTCGCCGACTATCGGGCTGTCGGTGTCCTCCTTGCCAAGATTTTCAAGCCCGAGCACCACTCCTATGCCGCCTGCGTTCATCTTCAGGAAATAAGGGCCGGCGGTCTCACCGACTATCACCACAGGAGGGCGGCCGTTGTTTGGCCGAAGCTGCTGGAATCCCCTTGCATCCACGCCGCCCCTCAC
The DNA here is from genome assembly GCA_013331805.1 of Microcaldota archaeon. GTDB lineage: Archaea > Micrarchaeota > Micrarchaeia > Anstonellales > Anstonellaceae > UBA10161 > UBA10161 sp10161u. Next base: position 10,383 of record DUFS01000015.1, read on the forward strand.
ATAGGCGACCCTTCCCTGGAATGCGTTTCCGTACATAAGCGACGCATTTGCGTGCACTATCACGGTGTCCAGCTGCGATGCTTCAAGCGCGTTCGGCTCGGATGACCCCACAATCTCAAGAGAGCCTTTTCCTTCCGAATAGCTGGCCCCGTGGTTGCCCAGGATTCCCGCATAAACCTCATGGCCGTCGATCTTTTTGCCGGCAAACTGGTGCGGGGCGCCGTTTATTTTCGGGATGCCGTCTTTGGCAAGAGCGGGCACGCTTATGTACGGCCGCTGCGTCCTGCCCGAAGATTTGATCCCTGAGCGCGAGGATACCCACAGGTACTTGCCCCTCTCAGGCGAATACGTCTCAACCAGGGGCGAGAATATCTCCAACCCAGCAGCTGCGGTTATCTGCCGCAGCTCGCTTGCAGCGTACACAACCTGGTTCTCGTGGTCTATCACTATCTGGAGCGGACGGAAGTCGTTCCGGTCGCGGAATGCGATCATGTGCACATCATCCTCATATGCAATCAGGGCTATGCACGAGACAGGTCCGTCCAGGCCAAAGCCCTGGTACTTGAACGCCCTTTTTTCAAGGCGGCTGCGCTCCTGGCTTCCGCGCATCAGGCCAGTAAGGTGGTTGTCGAACGGCGGGACAAGAGCCTCCATCACGCCGGACAGCGAGAGGCTCGGATCGGACATCAGCCCGTTTTTCAGGAGCGTGTACATCATGGCGGAAATTATCTCGCTGTCCGTGCCCACCCAGCTCTTCCGCAGGGACGATAGGAATTCGCCAATCCCGTTCTGGGTATTCCTATGGTAGAGCATCGCAAGCAGCGATTCGCATGCAGCAAGATTGGCGCTGTACGAGGTCACGTCCCCGTTGTGCACTATCCCCACGTTCCCAAAGCCGAAAGGATGCGCCCGGACAATCTTGGGCGACGAGCCCGTGGGGTATCTGGTGTGCGCTATCATGGCGTGCGCCTGGATGGAGCTTAGGTTGTACATGCTGTCCAGGGCTGCAAGCGAGTCAAGCCCCTTGAACAGCGTCATCCCGTGCCCGAAGGAGATTATCCTCGCGTCATCAAGCGAGAGGCTGGAATTCGCCTTCACCACCCCGCTAAGAAGCGGCAAATATTCCGCGGTTGTCGTTGCCTGGTAAATGTCCCCTGAGCCTTCCCTTTTGAAATCCGAGGATTGAATCCCGGACTCCGAAAGCTTCGCAGCAATTTCCTCCACAAACACCTGCTTCCTTGCCCATACTATCAGATTTTTCCCGCGCTCGGTCCTGTTCGGGGAGGCGAACATAACCCCGTTCCCGAATATGCCGCCCCTTGCCGCTTCTGCTGCGCAGATGCCCTCCACTGCCAGCCTTCCGGGTATTTTCTTTGCCTCGCCCCCGTTGTTGTTGAACGATATGGCGCCGAATATTGCGCAGGCTGACGCCTCCTTCCTGATCGGTTCAATTTTCCTAAGTGCCAATATAGTCAACTCCCAGCAAATCGGCAGTCTCCTTGGGCAGGTAGTGGTCGGCGCGCAGGATGTTCCGGTTCCCGATTATCGAGCTCATCATGCTCAGGCCCGACGCGCCCATGAGCATCTGGTCTTCGGCCCTAAGGCCCCGGATCAGGTTGAGTTTCCTTTGGTAGGTCGGCTTTGTTATGAGCCCGTCCGGATCGAGTATTACCGCATCAGCGCCAAGGCAGTTGAGCGCGTACAGGTCGCGCGAGCTCCTGAAATTAACCGGCTTTGCGAGTATCTTGAAGCCGTTCCTCAGTACCTTGCCGCTTTCTTCATCTATCTCCGAACTCAGGCTGTGATGAGTTTGGCTGATTGCGATGTCCAGCGGCACGCTGCTTTTCATGGACAGGTCTCCCCCGATTATCACTCCATTGACGCCCAGCTTAGCCAGCCAAACTGCCTCTTCGTTGGTGTTCTCGCCGGATTCGAGCCGAACATACACGGCAGTTTTTGGGGAATGCAGCCTCAGCAGGCGCAGGGCTTCGGCGTTGACGTCCTCCTTGTCCAGTATGACTCCGGCGGATTCCCGTATCTTGTATATGTCCTTAACTATGGATTCGGACTTGATTGGCACCAGCGCATGCTTCGAGTCATCCACTTCGCCGCCTTCCAGCACGATCGTATTGGTCTCCCTGGCAAGCCTCCTGGTTTCCGAGTCGCTGCCCTCCAATATTATCGGCATCCCTATTATGACGCCGCCAGGAAGCCTCACCACGGTTTCTATCACTTCGCGGTGGTGGTCATACGCCGGTCCGACCACTGTCCTGCCCTCGTGCGTGAGATAATCCAAATTTGAGAATCTCGGGTTCAGGTCCAGCGTCCTGCCCATGCTGGCTATGGTGGGCTTGCCGGTTTCAGCAAGATTTTCTAGAAGATCCTGGAAATATTTCTGCGGCTTTATTTCCGGAACAGGATAGATCTGCCCCTTCTTCCTCACGGTCACGCCGAGCGCCTGCGCCAGCAGGTCCGGCATGTCAACCGCATAGAGCAGGTCTGACCTGCCCCTTGATTCGGAAGGGTTCGTGAAGCCGTAAGCCCCAAGCATGAGCTCCCAGGTCGCCTTGAATGAGTCGAAGAAATTCCCGAGGAACAGTGTCCCCCACTCCACGTCCAGGACCTTTTTCTTCACGCCTTTAGATTCCCTAACCGCTGCGATTGCCGCCGGGCATTCCTTGTGGCACATGTTCACCACTACGCAGCCCAGGGCGTTGAGGGAAGCCGTGCCCAGGATGACCCCGTCCGCGCCGAGGAGGTTCAGCTTGAACGCCTTTTCAGGCGAGTCCACCCTGCCCCCGGCGATTATGGCGAACCTGTCCCGCGCTCCCATGCCCTCTATTTCCCGGTGCGCTAGCCTGACTGCAAGCTCTATTGTCATGCCTATGTGGTCGCGATGTATGGCAGGCGCTGCTCCTGTCCCGCCTCCGAGCCCGTCGATTATTATGCCGTCCGCGCCAGAGCGGGCTGCGCCTGCTGCAACCGAGGCTATGGAATGCGAAGCCCCGACCTTTACCAGCACTATCTTTCCGGTGGTCTCCTTTATTGCCTGCACCAGCGCCCTCATCTCCTCTATTGAGAAAACCCGGTTCGCATCCGAAAGTATGTCGATCCCCTCCGGCATTCTCCGGATTTTCCTTATGAGTTCGGTCACTTTCCCTAAAGGGAGCATGCCTCCCTGACCGGTCTTTGCGCTCTGGCTCATTTTTACGGATACCGCAGCGGCGTTGCGAAGCATGGTGGCGTTGACTCCGAAAAGCCCGCTTGCGACCTGCACCATCACCTGCGCCATCATCTCTGCGTTTTCGGATATGGACGGCAAAACCCCGCCCTCCCCTACCCCGAATATGAAATTCTTTGCCCAGGCCGCATTCGCAACCGACTGGTGCACTTCGGGCTGCGTTGCTCCGAGCGAATACTCCCCGAAAATGATGGGTGCGGAATAAGTGCGGCTCCCGAGGCGGAAGGAGAGGCCTGTCGGAGTGCCCTGCGTGCCGGGCGGCTCAACAACAAGCATGTCTGAAACAGAGTAAGGGGGCGTTTCAAACCTGGGCTTGAATTCCGTCAGCCGCCCTATCTCAAAATCAGGCTTGCCAGTGCTGCCCATCCTCTGGATGCGTTCCACAATGGGCTCTCCAAAATACCTCCTGCCGCCAGTTTCCCTATGTTTTCCAGGAACCTTCAGGTAACCTTGGACTACCTTGGTGACCGTGTTTCCTGTGTTCATGTGCGTCCCCTCTGCCAACAACAAGCACCTCTCGCCCATTTTGCGGCATAAGTTGCCTTAGGGACATTCTTTAGTTCAAAAACAGGCACAAGCAGCTTCAAAGAAAATATGATTCCGCATCCTCCGTAAATTGGCTGCCTTTCCACTAGGGTCGCGCTTACCCCTGCAGGCGTTGCCCCTTTCACTTGCATGCCCCACCAATGCGGAAATTTTTTCCTTTTTTGGGCTCACTAATTTATAAGAGCTCGTAACAAAACCGCAAGTAATATCGGCGATAGGCGAACACGCAAAGAGCACGCAGGTGAATGCTTCCCTCGAACGGATTTTTCCATTGGAAAAAAGAAAATCAGATTCTTCCCATAATGGGCGGGCTGCTGCTCCCCTCCTGAAGCCAGCTCAAAATATCTACTTTCGGCTCCAAAAACTTGGCGCTGATCGGCACCCTGCCGATCGCCAGGAGCAGCCCCTCGCTTCTTTTCCTGTTCACTTCGTTTTTTTCTAGGTAAACCACCTCTCGCGTTTGTCGCCCTTTCAGGCGCGTGAAAGGGTTCGAGTATTCTATTTATAATAATATATAAAAAAATAATTCTTAATAGAATAAATAACTTCAAACAATTTCCCCGTGGGCTTTGTGGGAAAAGAGCAATCTTTTTTCTTTATCACTTTGCTTTCGTTTCATTAATGAGAAAGAAAAAGCGCCGACGAGGGGTTATTTCCTCCAGAGCGTGTTTTGCTATTCTTATGGCGTGCCACGCCCTAGGAAAATGACTATCAAGAGACGCTGTTAATCCTCTGCGCAACTGTCCCACATGAACTGAAAGAATTTACGGTAGCCGTCAGCCAACTTCCTGCTTTTCATCACGAACTGAATTGGCTCCTCGTATAGTCTGCCTGGCTTGGTACCGACAAAAGTAACGACATAATCTCCGAATATGTCCACTGCCGTTGGACTGGAATACTTTTTTGGCAGGAATTTGTACGGCTTTCCAACCAGCCCCAATATTTCCGGCTTCTGCTCCTTTACCTCATAATCGAACAGGTGCATGAATTTTATTCCAAGCCGCTTTCTTTCCCTCTGGAATCGCGGCAGATAGTTCCTTAGTCTTGGATCCAGCCAGAACGCCTTTGCGCCAATGAAATAGACTGTTTCTTTTGTCTCGAGTATGTCCTGCAGATAATTCTTGAATCCCTCGATTCCACGGTAAAGGTAGGCTTCCTCCTTTTCCTCTGCTGATTCGTACTTTTTTTCCATATCTGGAAGCACGTCGTTTATCCTCTCCTGCTTTTCGTTCACAAGTTCCAGCAGCCTGCGCGGGTTGATTGCCTTGAAATTCTTCTCGCCTCTTACGAATACCTCTGATGCCAGCCCCCTTTCCGCCAGTTTGGTAAGCGAATCGTAAACGTTTCGCCTGTGCACCTTTGCCTTGAGTGAGATACTCTGCACAGATGCTTCGCCAATGGAAAGCAGAGCTTCGTAAACCCTTGCTTCGTTCTGGCTCAGACCGATGTCGCGCAGCAACTCCTCATACATGAACCTATTTTGTTGCCCTTGGTTTAAATCCCTTTCTCTAAATTGGTGGCAATCACCACCACATATATATAAATAGTTCTAACTACGCAAAGAAACACAGACAAACACAGATGGAGGTTGATGGAAATGGTGGGATTCAAAAGAAGTGAAGCTAATGCGCGCCCAAGTGCTACGCCCCTGGGCGTTCTTGACAGGATGAGTTGGAGGAACGCAGGCAATGGCGCTGTGCCCTTCAGAAGCCTTCCACTGATAGACCAGCACACTGTTCTTATGAAAGCCTGGAAAGAGAAAGGAAATAGCCAGAAAGCCCAAAGAAATGCATCTGAAGTGGTTGAAGAAAAAATGAAAGTTAGGGACTACCAGGGCGCTGCCGATATAGCATTCGGATATAGTATACTCGTAATTAATGATCCGGATCCGGCTGCGTGTGAGCGAGTGACGTATAAGCGGCTGGTTGAGCAGTCGGAAAATGCTGCCAGGCAGCTTCATTGGGAGATGATGCGTGGGAGGAACTTTGAAGCCGCTGAGAAAATAGCGGAAAAATATAGTTTGTATGATGCACAATATGGACATAAGATGCGCAAGNNATGATGCTGCGCGCGTAGCAAAGAGAAGCGGCATGGTTGATGAGATGAAAATCGCTGCCTCTAAGTCGTACGAAAGACTAATGTCTGATAAAAGATACTTGGAAGCTGCACACGATGCAGATTTTTTCGGGCTTGAAGAGTTGGCGAAGGGGGCTGCCCTGAAAGCGTATAAGGAGACTGTGTGGTTCGGCAAATCCGAGGAAAGCAGAGCAATAAAAGACAAATTCAAGCTCGAGCTGGGGGATATGCAGGATGTGGCCTTGGATGTGTGTGAAAACAGCATAAGGTTTGAACGCTCAGCCAGATTAGTTCGTGCCATAGCAGAGGAAGAAGGCATAGCGGGTCGAATAGGAGAGGTCGCTCTGAAGGTATATCACGAGAAAATACAGAAAGGGGAGTATGACAAAGCCACGCAAATAGCAAAGGATTATGGTTTGCAGAGCCAAGAACAGTTCTTAATGGGGCTGGCAAGTGTGCTGGGAGAGAAGAAATAGGGATTTGCACGTCAGAAGAATAGCAAAGTTATGCAAGGCATTTTTCACTCTACGACGTGAGAAAGAAAATACGCCGACGAGGAGATTTGAACTCCTAAGCCCCGAAGGGCACCAGATTTCTTCCCACATTCTTCTTTCTTTGGGGGTGGACCCCTCAGCCCCTTTCTTTTGAAAAGAAAGGGGATATGGGCTCAAGTCTGGCGCGATACCGGATTCTGCCACGTCGGCAACTTGTTGCGCCGGTGGCAGATAAGTGGGCTGAAACCCAGTGTGTCTGCCACGTCGGCGTGGTGGAAGTTAGGCTGACAAGGGTTTAAAACGGTTCAGAGGAAAGGCAAGGAAAAAGAAGCGTCACGGATTCTCGAGCTCGACTTCCCCCTTCATTATCTTGCACTGGCAGGCGAGCCTCTGGTTGGGCTTGGCTGCGAATCCCTCAAGGGTCGCCTTCTCGTTGTCGGTCTTTTCGTTCAAATTCTCCATTCCCTTATTGATATTGGTGAGGCAGGAGACGCACACGCCAGCCTTGCACGAGAACGCTATCGATGCGCCGTTGTCTTCTGCCACCTGCACTATCTGGGCGCCGTCCGGAACTTCGACTGTTTTGTTGTCTGACTTGAATGTGACCTTCGCCATTCCTATCGCCTCGAATTGTATTTGCACACAATATTTATATTGCTCACGAATGTTTCTTCGACGATCTGTAATGGGCGGGGCTGCGGATGCAAGGGGCAGCAATTAAAAGTTAGCCACGGAAAACACCTTGGTGGTATCAATGGCATCCAATCTCCCAAGCAGCTTCTCAAGGATAACCGCAGCGGCGCAAGCAAAGCCCCCTGTCGCTGCGCCTCCCCAAAAGCAGTTCGTGCCAACCGGCTCAGGCGACAGCAGCGCCCCATTCATGTTCCTGTCCATCCTCGCGCTCATGCTTTCCATAGCAAGCTTCTACGGCGCATTCTATGCAGACCGGCCACTTTCTCCAGCGCAGAAGGAGGCGCTCAAGGGGATTTCTGACGACCTCCGCTCTCTCCAGAACCGCGACATCACGCTTGCCGCGCCGGTCTCCACCACAGTCTCCCTTGACGAGGAATATCCGACCAGGGAGATGTTCCCCGAAACATTCAACCTTGTTGCGGACTTTGAAATACCCCTGGATACAGAGCTAATCGCGGTCAGCGGCACAGGGCAGACGGTCTCCTTCCGCGTTCAGGATAGCATCCCGGTGAAGGCGACCATTCCCATCTCAAGCTACAAGGCATTCGGCAACAGCACGGTGAGGATAAAGAAGGATCTGCCTGTCGACACCAAGTTCTCATCAGTGGTTAAGGTCCGGGCAGCCTATGGAAAGGAAATGAGCGCCATAATCGACAAGCTCGACAGGCTTGCAGGAGTTTCGTCCTCTGGCTGAATGGCAAAGGTTTCAGTCATCCAAGAGAGGAAATTTCCGCTTCCCCAGAGGAGCCGCAAAAGCTCTTTTTCCATTTCTTGATATCCAGCCTTTTCTTGAAAAACGGCGCATTGGCGACGAATGTCTCGCCCTCGCCCCCTTCTAGATGCGGGTTTACAGCAGGATTCAGCTTCCCCAAATATTCGACGAAAGCAGAGTCGAATTTCCTGCCCAGCATCCCTTCGCTTAAGCCCTCGGCAGCCACGGCAACCACGTAGGTGTCAAAATACCGGCACTGCTCCTCAAGCAGCCTTGCGCCTGTCCTCCAAATGGGCGAAAAGCTCCTTATCCCAAGTTCATGGGCAACCCGATCCACCCTTTCTTTTTGGTACTCTGACTCGATTGCCCCAGAGGCTACTGCGCCAACTTTCATCCTTTTCAAGGCATCCTTCATTGCCGCAAGCTCGTCTTCCTCGGTTTTTCCCTTTGCCTTCACCATCAAAATCTTCAAGTCCATCTCCCGCGCCTGCCTCCTGCACCACTTGACATTCGGGTGGTGGAACATCGTCGAGTATTTTGCAGGCTGGATGGTCAAAAGCTCGACTTCCCAGCCCATGGACTGGCACACAAATGCGGCAAAGACAGAATCCTTTCCTCCTGAAAATAGGACAGCGGCTTTCATGAAAATCCAGTGGACACGGAGGGAATCGAACCCTCGGCCTCTTCGTTGCGAACGAAGCGATCTACCGCTGATCTACGTGCCCGATAAAGCGAGAAATGGGTTTGAAGAGTTTAAAAATAAGACGGAAATGGAAGAAAAAAGAAAGAAAAAAATAAAGAGGTTTACAGGTAGGAAATGGCGTCCATCTCCACGACTTTCCTTGGCTCGGCAGACTGCTTGCTCTCGAGGTACGGGTTCTTTATCCCGGTCACTATCGAGGTGCAGGTCACGATGTTGCCAAGGGACGGGTCCAGCCTGGCGCCGATCTTCACGTCGGCATTCAGGTCGAAGGACTCGGAGATCTTCTCGCCGATGTCAATCCCTTCCCCAAGCGTGAGCTGCGTGCCTCCCGCGATGTGCAGAAGCGCGCCCCTTGCCCCCTCGTAGGATGCATCCAGGAGCGGGTGCTCAAGCGTGTTCCTCACCACCTGGTCGATTCTGTCAGGCCCGTTGCCCTCGCCCATGGAAATGAGGGCGAACCCCTTGTTCTCCATGACTGACTTCACGTCCGCAAAGTCGATATTCATGAGTGATGGCAGCATTATCGTGTCCGAAATGCCGGTTATCGCCTTGCCGGTTATCGCGTCAGCCAGGTTGAACGCCTCGTTGATTGGCAGGTTCGGCACATAGCCCACCAACCTGTCGTTCTCAATCACGATGACAGTGTCGGACTTTGCCGCAAGGTGCTCCAAGCCCCACTTGGCCTTCTGCATCCTCGCGCGCTCCAGCCTGAACGGCATTGTCACGACGGATACCACGATCGCGCCCTGCTCCTTTGCAATCTCAGCGATTACCGGAGCCGCGCCTGTGCCCGTGCCGCCTCCCATTCCTGCGGCGATGAAAACCAGCTCCTTGTCGGAAATCACTTCGCGCAGCTTGTCCCTGCTCATCTCTGCGCATTTTGTGGCAACTTCCGGAAAGCCTCCTGCGCCCAATCCCTTTGTCACAGAGGAGCCGATCAGCACCCTCTTGTGCGCCTGGATTACCTTTAGGTGAAGCTGATCAGTGTTAACAGCAATAGTCTGCGCGCTCCTTATCCCCGTCCTCATCATCCTGTCCACAGTGTTGCAGCCCGCGCCGCCCACTCCAACGACGGCAATTCTCACCTGCTCGTTGCTCATCAGTCCTTCATCCTTTTTTTCCACACCTGCGTTCTCGAACATATGCCCAACCCCCGTCTTTTTTTGTATGTTTACAGCGCCGCTAGTCTTTGACTGGCGCTACAATCGTCTGGTCGCCTCCAAACAATCCTGTCTCCTTCTTTGCAGCTTCCGCTAATCGTACGCTAACATTTACGACGTAACACTGCCGCACATTCTGATCGCCGCATCTACTACTCCAGTCATATATATAAACGTTTTGAAAAATTGAAAAGTCACCAAAAAATACGGCGTAATCGTAAAAAACAATTGGAAAGCCGCTTGCCCCAGCCCACTCAGCTATCTCTTCAGCAATAACGGAATCTTCTGCAAGAATTCTTCAGCAAACCCAACAACCCTCTCTGCTTCTTCCGCGTCCGGGTAATAGTCCCCAGAGTACATCGTCTTGTGCCTCTTGTCGCGGTATTCGTCAAACAGGTCTATTGCCGAAACGCCGACTTCCTTTCCATATCTCGCCCTGAGATAACTGGCAACGCAGGCATGGCTTTTTTCCCGCCATCCGTCCCTGAAAAGCACCGCCCTTGCAGCATCCAGCATCGCAGAGTAGCCGCCGATGACTGCAGAGTTCGGCATGTCATTTTCCAGCGCGGATTTCGCCTCTGAAAGAAGCACGGCGGCTTTCTTCAGCTGCTCCTCCGCCTGTACCTTGGACGGCGCTATTTTCCGGAGCAACCCCTGCGCCACGCACGAGTCAAAGTCAATCATAGCCCCTCCCCCCACATGATTTTTCCGTTGTAAATCGAAAAATAGAACGCGTCGCTTTTTGCCCTGAAATTTTCCAGCCTCTTCGGAGTTGCAGCAATAATGTCCACAGGAACTCCGAGCTTCTCGCCGACTTCCTTCTTTGCCCGGGCAATCTCCAAATCTTCAGGCTCTGTACCCGCCTTAAGCCAGATATCCAAATCGCTTTCTTCAGCATTCGTTCCAGAAGCAAAGCTCCCGAACACGCCCCAGCCAGACATTTTTGGAAAATGCCGCTTCAATATGCCGTCCACATCCGCATCATCAATCTTCACAACATTGAAGAGCGTCCGGACTGACTGCAGCATTGGCGTTTCCTGCAGCCGTTTCCCCTTCACCAGCCCTGCCTTCCTGAGTATATTCACATACTTGTGCGCATGGCTCCTGCTTACTCCTACTTTCTTTGCCAACCTGTTCGGTATTATCTCCTCGGACGGATGGAACAGGAGATGCTCGAGAAGCTTAACTCTCTCCTTCCTTGAAACCAATTGCGAAATGTCCATATTTTGTAGATATGATGTCCACATTTTATAAACATTCTGTTCATATAGTGTGGACTTTCAATCAACACGGCAGACTTCGGCCTAAGAGCCATTGGCACTGGCACCACCAGCAAACAGGTCTGCACAACTTTTTAAGCGCACAAATCCCATTCAAAACCAAGCTGGAGGCAAAGTTAAATAAAGTTATTTAACATTAAATAACTTGGGTGGCACTATGGCAATCAAGTCATTCAACATCGACCAGGACGTTTACGCCCGCTTCTCCGGCTTTTGCAAGGAGAACGGAATCAGCATGAGCAAGCAGGTGGAGATATTCATGTCCTCCCAGGTGGAAGAAGAGCCCACGGCGCGGGCCGAATACCTCAGGAAGCTCGACAGGCTCCGCAAGGGCAAGTTCATTTCCGTCAACAGTTTTGCCTCCCGCTACGGGCTGGAAAAATGACATATTCACTTGAAATCAGCGAGCATGCGGACAGGATATTTTCAAAGCTAGCCAAGAAGGACAAAACGCTGCTCGAAGCAATCAACAATAAGATAAAGAAAATTTTGGAAAACCCGCAGCACTTCAAGCCTTTGCGCGGTGACATGCACGGTTCAAGGCGAATCCATTTCGACCCCTTTGTGCTTGTCTTTGAAATCGACGAAGGCACGAAAACAGTCAGGATAATTGATTTCGGCCACCATGACAAGGTCTATTGATCCTCAAATCCAGCTTTTGGATTGCGGTGAAATCACCCTCGCGGGTGATGGCAGCAAGTATTTAAACAGCGAATGGCATATTGTTGCAAGTGATCTGCATGTCAGACAGGAAGAAAGGCACAGGGTTGGAGTTCGATTCCGTTTTCAGGAAGCTGGTTAGGGAGAACAAGAGGGCGCTTGACATCCTTTCCAAGCAGTAGGCGTGCCGATGGTATTCTACATAACGAAAGAAGAGGTAATGCAGACCAACAAAGGGCTTGTTTTCCTTTACAGCCAATCCCACGCTGTCCAGCAGGAGGCAAATCTTGACCACGTGCTTGACAGGATGCAGCATTACGGGGAAAACATAGCTGGCAGCAGGGAAAAAACGCTCAAGAAAGCCGCTTATCTTCTTTACCACCTGGCTTACGATGCCCATGTTTTCGCTGACGGCAACAAAAGGACAGCCCTCACTTCCACGCTATTTTTCCTGCACCACAACGGCCTGGGTTTCCCATCCGAAACGGATTCCAAGGAAAAGCAGGAGGAAATCGCCGGGTTTATGAAGGACACTGCTGAAGGCAAGAAATCCTTGAGCGCAGTCTACCGCTGGCTGGACTTGGTTGTCGTAAAGCAGGAGTGAGCCAGCCTTCGCTCTAAGGAGTTATAAAAAAACCTCAAAAGGGACACAACCGGGTTGGGCCTGGTCGCGCCCTTCTCTTATTGTGGTAAAAAAATAAAAGATACGTTTATAAAGACTACGCTGCACCTATCTTGCCGGTGATACTAATGGCTCTGTTGACTGTTAATAAACAACCTCTTCACGGTATCCAAACAGGTAAAGGTTCTGATGGCAAAGTTCGGGATTATGTTGTTAAGTACGAAAATGGCAAGCCCTCGCAAGTTATCGGATGGCACTTCAAAACTGTTCCACACACTCAAGAAGCAGCACACAATGTTATCAAATTTAGTGACATTAATAATAGAGATTTTGTACTATCATCTGACGGTACAAAGATGTTTATTTTTAACAAGATATCTGACGAAGCAAAGTCTATCGTCTTAAAGAACATGCAAGAGCAGGAAAAACGCGAAAAAGCAACTCAGTTCACTAAAGCCAAAAAAGACTAACACTAAGGATTTTATAAAAAAGCCCAATCGGCGCCCGAAAAGTTGGGCTTTCACGGGACGCCGAATTGTTTTTTAAGATCGTTTAGTTGGCTAGCCGATTATCTCGATGTCGGAGTACGAAACCTCTTTCTTTGGCTCGTCCGCCCCTGCACCGAAAATATTCGCGCCCTTGACTCCGGTAACGATTGCAACTATCTCTAGTTTCCCATCGTATCCCGGAATGAGCCGCGCTCCCCACTTGACGTTCGCCTGCGGGTCCATCTTCTCCGTGATGATTTCCCCCGCCTTGATGGCATCGCCAAGCGTCAGGTCCGCACCGCCCGAGATGTGTATGAGCGCGCCGTTTGCGCCCTCATAGTCCACGTCGAGCAGCTTGTTCTTCAGAACGCCTTCGGCAGCGCCGCGCACCTTGTCAGTGCCCTTGCCCTCGCCGACCGCGATGAAGCCCACTCCGCCGCCCTGCACGATCGCCCTCACGTCCGCGAAGTCGATGTTGATCAGGGAGGGCTGCGTGATGGTCCATACCAACCCGCCGACCGCCTTGGCCAATATCTCGTCCGCAACCGCGAATGCCTCGTTCATGGGCAGGTTGGGTACAAGCTTTACGAGCCTGTTGTTGTCGAGCACGATTACAGAGTCAACGTTCTTCCGGAGCTTTGCAATGCCCTCGTCGGCCTTCACGCGCCTTGCCCGCTCAAGATTGAACGGGTAGGTCACCATGGCAACCACGATCGCGCCCTGCTCCTTTGCAATCTCTGCGATTACCGGAGCCGCGCCTGTGCCCGTGCCGCCTCCCATTCCCGCGCATATGAAGACGAGATGCGCCCCCTCGAGCTCCTTCTCGATGAGCGGCCTGTCTATCTCGGCTGCCTTTGCGCCAGTTTCTGGGTAGCCTCCTGCACCAAGCCCCTTCGTGATTGTCTTTCCTATGAGGACCTTCTTCGCCTTCTCGTGTATCATGTTCAGGTGCTGCCTGTCCGTGTTGACGGCCACAAGCTCGCAGCCCTTGACACCCGAGCGGATAAGTCGGTTTATGGTGTTGTTGCCTCCTCCTCCTACGCCCACTGTCACGATCTTAATCTGGTCTGAGCCAAAAGTTTCGGCTGGAGCTGGCTCTTGCTCACCTAGGACTGACTTTACTAAGCTGTCCATACCGATCGCCACTCCACACTTCTCCAATTAAATTTATAAAGCACAATGCGCGAGGGGATTTCGAACGAGAAAGAACGAATGAGGAAAAGACGAAAATCCCAAACGAAAAAGATGTTAGGGGGTCGTGGCGTGAATTGACGCT
>DUFS01000019.1 GCA_013331805.1 Microcaldota archaeon
TTTATCTACTTTCGGAAGTACTGCATATAAGCGGATGCGCCTGGCGAGGTTGGCCTGCGGCTCTTGTGCCACAGCCGCTCGTATTCCGTGTTGAATGGCACTGTCATCAAAATCACCAGTTTTTTATTTGGTTTAAAAAAATTTAAAAAAAAGAAAAAAAGCACTAGTTCGCCTTTTTGAGCTCTTTTATCCGCTCTGCGACGCCCTGTGCCTCTGACTCGAGCTCTTTCCGGTATTCCTCGAGCATTTCGAGTTTCTCTTCCTTTGTGAGGAAGCTTCTTCCTCCGCAACATCCGTACATTCTCTACACCTCTTGCCCGATTTTTTTATCTATCGGGCATGCGATAGTTAAAAACAGAAAATATATAAACATATCGGGCATACGATATAAGTATGGGGAAAGACTACTGCTGTGACATGAGGGGGATGCTTTCTTTCCTGATTCTCTTTTTGCTTTCCAAAAAGCCCATGCACGGCCAGGAAATTGCCCTCGAAATCGGAAAAAGGAAGGGCGAAACGCCCTCGCCCGGAACCATATACCCTGCCCTCAAGGCATTGAAGGAGAACGGAATGATCAAGGAGAAAAAGGCCGGGAAGACCATTGTTTATGGGCTCACGGAGGACGGGAAGAAGGGGCTGGTTGTGGCAAAAAAAGCCTTCTGCAGGGCTTTCACTGACATATTCTGAAAAAATGGGAAAAAACAAAATTTCACTTCTTCTTTTTGCTTTTCGCGGCGCTTGTGTTGATCTCGAGCAGGGTGTACAGCCAGCAGGTCCCGTAAAGCCCGGTTATGAGCATGGCAACGCCCATTACCAATATGAGGTAGGAAAAGGGTTCCTGCATCCATCCCAGCGCAAATGCGAAGACGAAGAGAATGCCGACAAGTATTCTCACCGCCTTGTCGAATTCGCCAACGTTTTTCTCGCCGAACTTCATCATATCACCGAAGATAATCCTGATCCGCGCTTTATAAGTCTTCTCCCACAGCCGGAATTAATTAAGGTTGTCAAATTTCCCTGTTGTGCCGCACTTGCCGCATGCCCAGCCATTGCCTATTGCTTTGCCCATCGTGATAACCGACCTGCAGGAACGGCAGCGTATCTTTCTCGCCTCGTGCGGCCTGCCCAGATTGTCAACAGACACTGAAAGCAGGAAAAGCAGCAGCCCGAAAAAGGATATGCTGGCGCAACCGCTGGGAAGAATCAGGAGGATGCCGAGGGCGTAGGCGGCGAAAAAAGCCATTCCAATTGCGATGAGGGATAATCCAGTCCCGCGCACAAGCTCCCATCTGTCCCATTGGAAAAACCATCTTGCTTCCCTGGGATGCAAAGGCTGCATAATATTACTTCACGTTCCGGCTTTCGCACGTCCCTTTGTAATAACCTATGGCGTTGGTCCAGGCAGAGCAGGCGTCGCACGCATTTCCAAAGTCCATGTAGCCTGCAACTTCAGGGGTGGCCCCAACCAGCCTGCCGCATACCGGGATGTACTCCTTGGTGCATGCCTGGTTCCTGACAGAGGGGCAGGTGTAGAAATTTTCGTCCTTTTCTTCAGGCTTCTGGCAAATGCCGCCCGCATCAGGGTAATTCCCGTCAAGAACGCATGTTAGCCCTGGCTCGCATTGAAAGGCAGCTATCCCGCCGCAAAATTCCCCCATGCTGCCGGTTGTCGGGTCCGATTGGCTTTCGTTCAATGGCGGGGCGGGGGCTTCATCAGGCGGAAGGATGTCTGGCGGCTCTTCTGCGGGGGCGGTATCATTCTCAGTGAATTGCGGAGGAGTAGGCGTTGGGGGTTCACTGGACGAAGGATTCTGGCCCAGGCATCCGAAAAAAAGAATTGCAATGGCCAGAATTGCGGCCAAATTCAAGCGCTTCATCAATCCACCCCAACATCATGCAACCGTTCAAGAGAGCAGGTGCATCATCTTCTTTTTCTTTACCGCAAGGTATGCCCTGTTGTACTTGGTCTTGCCGAATTCGTGCGGTATCCGCTTTTTCACGATTACCCCGTAGTTCAGCAGCTTCCCTATCTTGTCAGGATTGTTGGTGATCAGGGCGATCGATCTTATTTTCAGCTGCTTTATGATTGCGGCTGCAACATCGTAATTGCGCATGTCCGACGGGAAGCCGAGCGCAAGGTTGGCCTGCACTGTGTCATACCCCTTGTCCTGAAGCTCGTACGCCCTGATTTTGTTGGTAAGGCCGATGCCCCTGCCTTCCTGGCGCATGTAGATCACCACTCCCCGAGGAAGCCTGGCAATTTTTTTAAGGGCAGCATCAAGCTGGGCGCGGCAGTCGCAGCGAAGCGAGTGGAACACGTCGCCTGTGAGGCATTCCGAGTGTATTCGAAGGGGCACGTTATTTTTTCCAGCCACCTTGCCCTTCACGATCGCCACGTGCTCCTTTTGATCCATGTTGTTGCAGAAGGCGAATATGCTGAAGTTGCCGTATTCTGTTGGAAGCTTTGCCTTTGCGATGATTTGAAGGTCGTTTTTTCCGCATTCCTCGCAGTTTTTTTCCCTCGCCACGCTGCTATAATCGTGCCTAGCTTTAAAATAGCTGCACTGACTACCGGCCTGAAGGCGCAGCCGATGCAATGGGCGTGTGCAAGCCGCTGCAGTGAAAGCTGGGCGATTTGCCATTTTTTCCTTTCGTTGATAGACGAAAAAAGCGTGGGCGCATATAAAAACAGATCGTTGCCTATCTGCACCTGATTTTCAGCACCATGGGATTTGCATGACTTCTGCTTTCAAATTGAATACCAATCGGAACCTGGGGCCCGCAAGCCGCTATTCCCTGAGGGGCAACCCGGTCGTTGCACTTGCCCAGGAGATGGAGAGAAAAATTCTGCAAAACGGGCCTTTGGAAGTCAGCTGGGGCGGGAAAAAGCTCATAAAGGAAGTCATAAGGCTGAATCTCGGGGACCTTTTTCTCCCAGGAGGCCATAGGCCGCCCAGGACAATGGCAAAGACAGGGGTGCTGGTGGAGGAACTTTTCACGCACAATTATTCCATGTCTGCCGGCTACCTGAAAGCGCGGAGGGCGGTCCAGCTTTATTACAGGACAGCGTACGGCGCAGAGATACCTGAAAACAGGATATTCCTGGGGGAGGGGGTAACCGGCCTTATGGAGACCGTAGGCAAGCTGTTCATGGAATCCAACGGCGAGAACCCGCCTTCCTTTGGCTCGGGCGCGATATTCTACCCGCCCTGGGTGGGCACAATGATGGATTTCGGGTTGCAGCCCGTGTTCTTCAAGGTTGACGGAAGGCACCAACCCTCAATAACCGAAAGCAGGCTGGATGCATCGGCAAGGTTCGTCATCCTCTACTCTGTTGGCAACCCCGGCGGCATGCTCATGGACCTGCAGACGGCTGAAAGCGCGGCTGCAGAGATCAGGAAAGCCATGGAACGCACTGGCAACGCGATTTTCCTGGTGGTAGATGACGCTTACGAGCAGTTCATAAGCGAGGAAAAGCGCCTTGACTTTTTCAGGATTGCAGACAAAGCCCGCGTCCCGCTGATGCTCCTCTCTGGCTTTGACAAGCCCGCTTCCACCGGCTATCACGGAGGCTGGATGGTTGTGCACATACCGAAGGGAATGGAAGGGATCGGATTGGAGTTTGACAGCAAGGTTGGGGACGTCTACAGCCAGTATCTCGGGACCAATACCAGCGCCCAGTTCAAGATGATGGTGTACAACCTAGTCCGCGCAAATCTTCCAGGAAAGGACATAAAGGACTGGATACTTGAGCCGCCCAACAATGAGCCCACGCGCCGCTGGCCGGAAAAAAAGCTCCAGAGGCTAGTAGGAAAGTACGAGAAAACCGGCTTTTTCGAAAAAACCGGCACGCTTATCGAGGACATAGAAAGAAATCTGCGATTATCGGAAACCAGGATGGACAGGGTGTTATCCCATCTGGAAAAGGCTGGGGAGTATCTCGAATTGCCGGGCAGCAAGCCGGACATACCGTTCTATCTTTTCCTCAAGCTCAGAGAAAGCGGCCCCTGGACGGACGCGAACGGGTTCGTGGTGGACGTTTTCAAGAACACCGGAATAGCGCTTTCACCAGGGCATTCCTTCATAGCCGATGAGTTCCTTTCGGATGCCGGGCTTTGCTTCAGGATAGCCATTACAGTCGACCCTGCCATGAAAAAACTAGACGGAGACGGAAAGGTGAACTTCGCCAAGGTGCTGGGGCAATTCATAAGATACAGGGCAGAGCACGGAATAAGCTAGCCATTCTTCCGCATAAAGCCGTCTATTTTTCCTATTGCCTCCTGCAGCTCCTCGGGCGAGGCTAAGAAGACCAGCCTGAAGTACTTGCCAGGAAGCACGGGCGAGAATGCGGAGCCAGGCACCACAAGCACCCCGGTTTCCTCAAGAAGCGAGTAGACGAATTCGCGGTCGTCTTTAAATTTTCCGCTTTCGATTTTCGGGAATGAGTAGAAAGCCGCTGTTGGCTTGGCGCAGCTGATGCCCTGGATGCCGTTCAGCCCCTTGTAGATTATGTCCCGCCTTTCGCGCAGTTCCTGCCTCACCTTTTGCAGATGCGACATTGGCATGGTGAACGCGGCAAGCGCGCCTCTCTGCATCTCCCAGTTCACAGACAGCCGCGAATTGCAAAGCTTCACAATCGCGTCGCGCAGGGGCCCGATTCCATTGCCGTGGAAGGCAAGGTAGCCCACTCTGGAGCCGGGGTAGACGAAATTCTTGGAAAGCCCGTTTCCCGAAATCAGGGGAAGCTCGCCAGCAAGGTCCCGCAGGTTTATCGAGTGGTCCTCATCAATTGTCATCTTGTCGTAAATTTCATCCGCTATTATCGGGAGCTTGTGCTCGCCCGCTATGCCCACGATTTCCTGGAGCACTTTGCGCGGATAGGTCGCACCCGTGGGATTGTTGGGGTTGATGACAACGATTGCCTTGGTCCTGCTGTTGACTTTTTTGCGCAGGTCACCGGTATCCGGAATGAAATTCGCATCGCTCTGATAGTAGTTGTCCAAGCCGCCGTTCACGCGCAGCTTGGAATTGTACAGGGGGTAGCTCGGGCTGGGAAGCAGAAGGTTTTCGCCTGGGTTCACGAGTGCCTGGAAAAGGAAGTCTATTCCCTCGGAAAGACCGCTGTGGATAGTGACATAGTCCGATGGCACGCCCTCAATCTTGCCGATTGCCGCCCGAAGCTCCGGGTCGCCTTCTGACGGGCAGTAGGCGGAATACTTCGGATCCTTGAGGGCCGCCATTATGGCATCCGTTATCCAGGGAGGCGGAGTAAAGCCGAACTGGTTGGGGTCGCCAATGTTGAACCAATGGATTTTCTTGCCCGAAGCCGCCACCTTGCGCGCGCGGGCCACTATGTCGCGTATTTCATATGAAACCGAAGCCATGCGGTCCGAAAGCACAACTGCCATGGCTGGGATTCATTCTAAAATTATAAAAAGCGGACGTCCGAACCTTCGGCGATTGCAGTAGATTCATTTTAGCGTCTTCCAGACGTACTTGAAATAGGCGACATGGTTCCTGGCAATTTCCTGATTCTCTATCTGGAAGGCAAACAGGCTTTCCCCCCAGAAAATGTTTACCAGCCTGTTGCCAAAGGTGCAAATCACGTTGGGTGAGCCGAATTCCTGCGGAAGAGCCCTGACTTCGTAGAGCTGCTTCGGGGACGGATATTTTGCCAGGAGCTTGGTTTCCACAGTAAGTATGTCATGCATCCGGGCGCGCCTTTTGATTCTTCTTTCCATCCACCTGTCGGTCCATTCCTTTCCAAGGTACTTTACCATGCCCCAGTTGCCGCCAATGAAGTAAATGTCCGGGAAATCCAGCATCTCGTTGAAAAGCGCCTTTACCCCCTCCTTTCCGCGGTAAATTCGAACGTCAAAGCTTGGCTTGGAGGACTGGTAGGCTTTCAGGAGGGCAGGAAGCTCTGCAGACAGGGCTTTTTTCTTGTCAGTTAATTCCTTTTCCTCCTCTTCCAGGTATGCCATGATGCTGCCAGGATTGTTTATCCGGTATATCTTGTGCCCGTTTTCCGTGATGTAGGCGGCCAGGCCCTTGGAAATAAGCTTGTTTATTATGTCGTAAACATTCCTTCGCTCAATTCCGGTTGCCTCGTGTATGCTCTGAAGGGTCGCGTCCTCCCTGTGGAGAATTGACTCATAGACGCGCCCCTCGCCTTCAGAAAAGCCAAGTTTTTTCCAGATTTCCATGCTCATGCACCTTTAGTGGTATTGTAATAACACCACAGATTATTAAATACTTCCTATGCCACAAAAAACAACAGAGAAACACAGGATGGAGGTGATGGAAAATGAAACAGAAAGTTGTGAAAGTCGCTAAACCACCCTATCTTTCCGGGAAAGACCGGTTTGAGATTGTACGAGAGGAGCAAATGCAAAAATTCATAGCGCAGGACAAGCTGATGCTGGGAAAGTCGAAAATCTTCCGCGAGCTTGAGAAGTATCTGCTGACAGAGCGGACTTACAGGCTGGATTACGGCACAGAAAATGCCGCTGAGCAGCGGGATTGGTAAAACGGTGAAAGTGGAGTTGATTGACATGCAAAAGCAGAAAATCGTAAGGGACGGCGTGCTGGGGAAGATAGATCAGATGCCGCGCAGTGAATATGCTGCCCTGCCGGTTTTTGAAAGAAAACTGCTTCGTTTGGACGTTTATGGAGCAAAAAATTCAGAAAGCAGGGAATATGGGGCACACGTTGAGAAGTGGGGGCCATATAAAAAAGTCGAAAGATTAACAAAAGAATTATTCAAGATACTTCCCTCTCATGGTTACGTGTGGATTCAAGAGATTGACAAGAATAGGATGACACCACTTGATATCAAAATTGAGAAGGATCTGCTGCTTGTGGCAGTAGACGTGGAAAGAAGTTACTATTCTGGGAGCTCGGGTATTGCCCGTTTCAATAAAGTTGGGATTTTTGCAGGAACTAAAGAAAGTGGTAATGAATATCGATTAGCTTATGCTGAAGGACCTGAAAAACAATACCGGGACATGTATTCTTCATCTGCCGATAATTATTACCAATGCATTGCTTACCTTGAAATAGAGAAAATAAATGTGGAGGGCGGCAAACTTGACGTTCAAATAAACGTAATAGCCGCCAAGGGCAACATCTGGACCGATAACCTAAAGCTGAAACTTGAAACTAAACAGAGAAGAACTGCCACACAAGAAGAAATTGACAAGATTACAGGTTTGGTTGACCAAAAAGCCCAAGAAATTCTTACACAAGTACAGAAAAGGTGGGATGGCGCAACCTACCCGGCTTACCACANNAGGAATGTGCCAGCTATGCCTGTGAATATTGGAGGCATTGGTGGTGGACGGCCTACTGGAGATGCTACGTTGCCCTACGATTCATCTATAGGTGGGAAAGCAGTTAGCAAGGATGCGACATATGGCGTTTTTATCATTGAAGAACAGATAGACAGCCGTGTGGAAAAAGGCAGGCAGATTAGATGGACTGTCTATAAAGTAACAAGAGAGGGAGGAATCAGCGAAGTCTTTGAGGACCATTCCTATGAGAGGCTGGAGGAGCAGGCCAGAGTTGCAATCGCAGGATTTACGAGTGATGGGATTGTATTGAGTATAAGGGGAGGCAAAACGGAAACAGTCTAAAGAAGTGCTTCCAGCCCCCTTCTTACGGGCTTTCCGTCCTTAATGTATGCCATTGCGCGGTCGAAATCCGCGTCCGCGCCCTGCTTCCTGAAGTATTTCACCAGGTTCTCAACGTCGCGGCGCAGGAAGTCGTCTGCCCGCGGG
>DUFS01000046.1 GCA_013331805.1 Microcaldota archaeon
CTGTTGAAAGTCCTTCCGAACATCTTCTGACACAGCCGATAGTGTCTTGCTTTTTCTCTTCGTAAAACCAGAGGCGACCAAAAGACTCAGCTTGCAGGCATCATCGTCTTAGGTCACAGGTGATAGTGTGAACCAGGAAAAACTCAAAAAGGTAGCGGATGCCCTGCCTGGAAAAGTCAGGGCGCTTGCAGACTATAAGCTGTTTGAGCTGGGCAAAAACGCCCAGCACACGGTGGAGTCCGTGCTGCAGGCAGTCTTTGAGGCTGCCCTGAATTTCACTTCAATAGAGGTGATTTCAGATTTGAAGAGAGGCAGCCCATCGGCAGACACAATCAGGGGCCACCTGGACTGGAAGGTGGCGCTTGCTGACGTGGAAAACATGATGAAGAATAGGGTAAAGTGGCTGGTAACCACCCTCCACAGGAAATTTGGCAGGACTTCTTTTGAAGTTGCAATTGACTGGACACCGGAGATGTACTACGGGAACAAAAGCAACCCATTCATCAACGGCACGCAACCAAAGGCAGGCACCTGCTGGGCCTATGAGTTTTTCACGGTGAGCATAGTGGTGGATGGAGGCAGGTTTCTGCTTTTTGCATACCCCCTCTATGGCAGGGAAAATCTGCTCTACTACGTGAACAGGGCGCTGCTTTTCCTGCGCAAGCTGCGCATATTTGCGTCCATGCTATACTTTGACAGGGGATTCCGCAGCACTGACCTGTTTGCCTACCTCCAATATGAGGCAAAAATCCCCTTCATCACGCCTGCAGTGCAGGATGACAAATTTGAGAGGTGGGTTGCTTCTGTGGAAAAATTCCCGGTGTTATTCAGGGGCTGGCAGATTTTTGATATGAGCGCCTTGCACAGGCGCGGGTTGGTTAGAGGAAGCCCTGCGCAGATGTCCATTTTTGACTGTTTTTGGCTGCCTGCAGAAGCTGGAGGGCAGCACTGGAGCGCTGCCCTGAACGGAAAAAAAGCGGCAAAAGAGAGAATTTTTGGGCTTTTCAGGTGCCGCTTTTATTTACTTTCGGATCTACTGCCTTTGCCTGCGGCACTATCCGCCATGGGCAATTGCAATTACCCACTCTGTGCCCGCCAGTGCAGCTTGAAGAGAAAGGCGGTTTTCTCTTGAGGTGGATTGTGCGCAGATAGAATGCATCTATGTTTACGGGAGTATAATCTCGCAACGCGGAGGCTCGGCTAACCTGCAGAACTCGCCAGCATTGCAGCAGGTGAAGCCGCCGCAGCAAATCTGGCTACCAACGCAGTTCTCCGTTCCGCAGTTGTTGCCTCCCCCGGCGCCTCCGCCGGAAGCGCAGCTCACGTCCCCTTCGAAAACCGCGGAAAGCACAGGCTGCGCNNNTGCAGGAAACTTTTAAATGCGATTATGTTCGTTTTGGCTTTTTGGTGAGTTTTTCCCTAAGCGAAGGGCGGGTAAGCTTGTCCGGCGACATTATCCTGCCGTACTCCTTCTCCGAGAGCAGGCCCTGCCGCAGGACGACCTTCCTTATGCTCAGTTTTTCCTTTTGGGCTGCTTTCACAAGCTCGCTCATTTTTTCGTATCCGAAGTAAGGGGCAAGCGCGGTAAGTGAAATAAGCGAGGCGCCCAGGTTTTTTGCGATTTTTTCCCTGTTCAACTTCAAGCCTGCCATGCAATGGATCCGAAGCATGCGGATGCCGTTTGCCAGAAGCAGGTTTGACTCTGCCAAGCTCTGCAGAATCAGGGGGGTCTGCACATTCAGCTGCAGCTGCCCTCCAAGCGTGGCAAGGAGCACTGCCTGGTCGTTTGCGATCACCCTATTTGCTATCATTTCAGCGCATTCGGGTATCGAGGGATTCACCTTGCCGGGCATTATGGATGAGCCAGGCTCCACCTCGGGCAGGATGTATTCGCCCACCATGGTGTTCGGGCCTGAGGAAAGAAGCTTGAGGTCATTTGAGAGCTTGTGGACTGTTGCTGCAAGACCGCGAAGCGCGGAAGAATAGTTCAGGAAATCGGAAGTCTGCGAAATCAGGCTGAAAAGGTTTCCGCCTTCCTTTACCGGAATCCCGGTGTTTTCCGAAATCCGCCTGACAACCGTCTTCCTGTAATTGGGATGGGTGTTTATTCCAGAGCCAAGCGCGGTTCCGCCTATGGGGAGCATCCGCAGGCAGTCAGAAGCTGCTGAAATGCGGGCCGCATCTGAAACAAGCGAGGAGGAGAATGCCGAAAGCTCATCGGCAACGGTCAGTGGAACTGCATCCATCAAATGGGTCCTTCCTGCCCTGACTAGTTTTGAGAACTCCTTTTCCTTCTTCTGGATTTCACGCGCAAGCTTTTCGGCTTCTGAAATTACTTCCTTGGACTGATGCAGGAGCATAAGTCTAATTGCAGTTGGTATGACGTCGTTCGAGGACTGCGACATGTTGACGGTGTTGTTTGGATGGACTTTTTTGTATTGGCCCTTTTTGCCGCCCAGAAGCTCCTCTGCGCGGTTGGCGATTACCTCGTTCATGTTCATGTTGAAGGGAGTGCCTGCACCCGCTGTGTATGCGTCAAGTATGAATTCGGAATCGAATTT
Organism: Microcaldota archaeon; assembly: GCA_013331805.1. Taxonomy (GTDB): domain Archaea; phylum Micrarchaeota; class Micrarchaeia; order Anstonellales; family Anstonellaceae; genus UBA10161; species UBA10161 sp10161u. The sequence continues at coordinate 2,562 of DUFS01000046.1, forward strand.
CCCATCAGCCACTTCGGAACAAGCCCGCACGATTGCCTTGCCTGTTGAATTGCCCAGGTTGCCGCACTCCAGGTTCGCCTGTGCTGCGCTTTTCTTCACCAATGCCAGCATGCGGATGAAGTCCCGAGAGGGTTTTGAATTCGAGATTTGGAAGTTTTTTGATGCGCGGACGGTGAATATTCCATAGTAAGCTCCGGATGGAACTTCCACTTTTCCCAAAAAGTCCTCTTCCGTTCTATTCGCCATGCAAACTCCCCCTTTCATTTTATTATTTCTCGGTCTTTGCCTCGCCAGTATTGTATGAGATCATCCTGTGTATCATGTCGCACATCCCGAAGAATTCAGGGTCGCGCTCGTGGTCGTGGCGGGGGCGGGGTATGTCCACTGGTATGTCCCCAATCACCCTGCCCGGGCGCTTGGAAAGCACGATGATGCGGTCTGCCATGAGCACCGCCTCCTCAATGAGGTGCGTTATCATCACGAATGTGTTGGTGACTGTCTGCGAGTCGTTCCAAAGCTCAAGAACGTCGCGGCGGAGAGCGTCCGCGGTCATGGCATCAAGCGCCGAGAAGGGCTCGTCCATCAGAAGCACGCAGGGCTCAACCGCAAGTGCGCGGGCAATGCCCACCCTCTGCTTCATGCCGCCCGAAAGCTCATAAGGGTAGGCGTCCGAAAAGTCATCCAGGTCCATGAGCCTGATGTATTTCATCACGACCTCTTTCCTCTTGCCCTTGGGTATTCCGATTGACTGCAATCCAAGCTCTATGTTTTCGTACACCGTCCTCCAGGGGAGAAGGGCGAACGTCTGGAAAATCATTGCCGACGTCTGGGGGTTGGGCCCCAGTATCTCCCTGCCCCGGAAAAGCGCCTTTCCAGAACTTGGGAACTCAAGGCCAGCGATTATGCGAAGCAGGGTGGATTTGCCGCAGCCCGAAGGCCCAAGCACGCAAACGAACTCGTGCTCGGAGATTGAAAAGGAGACATCTTCGAGTATCTTGGTCCTGCCCCTGGTATCCGAGAACTCCTTATTGGCGTGCCGCACTTCGATTTCCGGGACAAACATCAACAGCACCTATTCATTCGCTTGGCTTGTGCCACGCATAGCTCGATTATTTCCGGGGCGAACATAAATACCACTCAGACGCTTTCAAACCTGAACCTCTCAGCATAGTTGAAAAGGGGCCTCCATACCAGGTAATTCATGAGCAGAACGATGCAGCTCATGGACGCTACCGCAAGCGTTATGATCCAGGGGTCGGGATTGGCAGAGAGCGTGGCCTGGTTCAGGAACGAGCCCAGCCCGGGCACTGAGTAGACATTGCCCCCGTAATTAATATATTCGCTCACAATGAGCGCGTTCCACGCCCCGCCCCATGCCTGGACGCTGCCAAGAAGAACGCCCGGTATTATCGCCGGGAGGATCACCGAGGAGTAGAGCTGCACGCCGCGCAGGTCGAATGCGCGCGAAGCCTCCAAAACGTTTCCAGGGATGGACTTGACAGCGCCAACTATGTTGAAGAAGAGGTACCACTGCGTGCCTGTCAGGAGAAGCAGGATGCAAGCCACCTCGACCGAAAGCTGGCCGCCGCCCAGGGTGGAGATCACTATGATCACAATGAAAGGGAAAAGCGCGAGTGCGGGCGTGGACTGCCCGATGTCAAACGCAGGCATGACCAGGCCCGAAAGCCTTTTGCTCCTGGCAACCGCTATGCCCACGACCAGCGTCCAGGAAAGCGCGATCAGGTACGCAACAATTATCCTCAATGCCGAGTAAAGCCCGAGTATGGGAAGGCTGTAAACCTCGGGATGGGCATCAATGGCGAGGAGCAGGCTTTTCAGCGGAAGCGAGTTGATGGCGCTTGCCACGAAAAAAGCAAGCAGCACCATGGCGGCAATGAAAAACATCGAGTAGATGGAAAACAGCACCAGGCCCGGATGGCGGCGGTGCCTTCGCTTGTAGGGCACGTGCTCAAAAACCCTTGCCGCCCTGCCCATGCCCCGCTGGGCGCTGTCCACCAATGAATCAAGCGAATCGCCGTATTTCCTCTGGAGGGAATCCGCGAAATATACCATGTGGCGGATTGGCCCGAACTCCGAAAAAACCGGCGGTTCTGTCTCCTTGGAAATCTGCGTCTGGACGTTGAAGTATTTCGCAAACTCGGACAGGGGCTTCCAGATGAAAGAGTTTATTGCGAAGACAACCGCGACAAAAACAGTGAGCCCGAGGAATGCCGAAGCCAGATTCCCATATGTGAAGACCGCGCTTCCCAAAAACGAGCCTATGCCGGGAAGCACGTGCACTGAAGAGCCGTAGGAGAGCATCTCTGCCGCCACCAGGAAATACCAGCCCCCTCCCCAGGCGAGCACCGAGCCTGTGATGAACGCGGGAAAAATAGCTGGCAATACTACGTGGCGGACGTACTTCCAGCCGCGCAGGCCGAACGCGTTGGATGCCTCGCGAAGGTCGTTTGGTATTGCCCTCACCGCGCCCAGGATGGAAAAGGTGACTGCCCATGCCATGCCGGAAAATATCAGGAACACTGACGCCACCTCATAGCCGAATTCCCCGGGCAATGCTCCGGTGAAAAGCAGTATGGCCGGGGGCAGATAACCAAGCACAGGGATGGACTGCAGTATGTCAAGGAGGGGCAGCATGAAAAGGCGGGGGGTGCGGTAAAGACCTGCGGCTATTCCGTAAACCAGCCCGAAAACAACCACGAAGAAATAGGCGGCCAGCATGCGCATCAGGGAGCGGAAAACGAAATAGGGCAAAAACACAATTTGCGGGTCGGAAAGCACCGCATCCCATGCGCCAAAGTAGGTGAAGGCAAGGGGAGGCAGTGCAAGGAAAATGGCAAGCACGGCAAGCGTTGCCTTGAGATTCTTCAATCATCCCACCGGAAGAGCGCGTTTGAAAAAATGAAAAAATTCACAACTATTGTGAGACCTTGCCCGCTATAGTGGCTGAAACCACCCGGTCAGGGTAGCCCGAGGGGTCCTCTTCGTTCTTGTACAGCAGCCAGAGCTTGCCCGAGAAATCCGTTCCTGCCCTGGTTGTTCCCATCGCGTTCCCGGGCGAGATGTAGCAAGTTTCCCCCCTTATTGTGTAGTTGGACTGGCGAGGCACATTTATGGCCAAATAAGGGGCATTAAGGGTTGGCGCAGCCGATGACTTGTCAGAAGTGCAGTATAATTTTTTGATTATTATGTTATTGTTGTTCCCGTTTAAAATGTTCAGGTAAAGTGTGGTGTGCCCTGCATCGTTCTTGAACGCGGGGGGGTCGCAGGTGAACCCAACCGTGTCAAAGCGGCAGCCCTGGGGGGGCGAGAAGGGGTTGATGAGCACAAGGACGGAGATCACGATGGCGATTACCAAAAGGGCCCAGCCGTAGGTCATCAGGTACTCCAAAGCCGCCTGCCCGCGAACAGTCCTTTTTCCTGCCATGAAAACCACCCCTTCTTGCAATTGCCCTTGGCATCAAACGTATATTCCGGAAAGAAGCGCGCCCAGAAGCGCGCTTACCACAAAATAAACCACCAGTGTGCCGCCCACCATGAAAGGAATGTAGGGCACGCCCTCCCTCTTGTTGCCATGGTAGATCACGCCTATTATGAGCGAGCAGAATATCGCGGTTATGGAGGAGGAGAAAATCGTGAACATCATGAATTCCGAGGAGGAAACTCCCGGCGTGCCCCCTATCGCTATGGGCACCATCATGCCCCCTCCAGATGCCATGGTACTGTCGGTCGGGATCTTGGTGACCACGGTCTCGAGTATGGCGACCAGCTTGCCGGAAATTGAGAACAGGAAGGGGGTGCCGATCACGCTTGCGAAAACGATGAAAAGCACGTACATCAGAAGCGAGGCCGCGATTTCCTTCTGGAGCAGCTGCATCTGCCTGCTGTCCTCGGCAGTGCGCTCCAGTATGTCGGCAATCTGCCCTCCGGACGCAAGGCCCTGCTTTATGAGCGAGACCGCCCTGCGGATGGACTTGGAGCTGAAGCGTTCGCCAAGGTAGTCGATGGCGGTGTTGAAAGGCACGCCTCCGAAGGCCTTTTTGGCCACGGTCGCAACCTCGGTGGAAAGGATCCCGAACTCTGGCTTGGCCGCGTACCACATGGCCTGGTCTATTGTCATTCCGGCCCGGACATTGGATGCCGAAAGCGAGAGGAAGTCAGGCAGCACCTCCTCCACCCTCTTCTTGCGCGAGTCTGCCATCATGAGCATGCTTACGTAAGTGATGAAAATCGTGGCAAACGAGGTCCCAACAGTAAGTATGATGACCGAAAGCGCTGTGAAAAACCAAAGCGAGGACACAGTGGCGTCCATTGATATGAACATCGAGGCCTTGAACAGGAAGGCCCGCAGCGGCTCCACCATTGTGAAGAGCAGGTAGGAAAGAAGGGATGCCACCAGGCAGACTACCACCACGAATCCTGCGAAGGCCTCGGGCACCATGTCCATGCCCGCTGACTCCAGAAGCCCGCCCAGCCTTTTCATGCGCGCGCGGGAAAAGAGCCGCCCGATCATCTCGTACAATTGAGCCATTGGACCACATCAGCCTATGTCGAACTTCGGCCTGGATGATTCCACGGTCGTAAGGAAAATGAACTGTATCAGTGCGACTGTCAGAAGCACGCCGAAAAGCGCGGACGAGCCGAATGCAAGGCCTGTCCCGCCCAGGAATGAGGACAGTATTATCATGAAGGCGACCCCGAGCGAGGGCATGATTATGCCGAATATCATGAAGAACATCACCAAGGGGTTCAGCTTCTGCCCGTATGCCTTGATGGCGATCACCTGCTCGCGGGAGATCTGGTCAAGGGCAGACTCGAGCGAGGCGGACAAATCGGAGCCGGATGCAAGCGAGTTTGCCATCTGCAGGATCACGCGCTTGAAAAACTGCGACGGGTTGTTTTCCGCGACCTCATGAAGCGCCATGCCAAGGGGCATGCCAAGCGTGACTTTTTCCACGATCTTGTTGAACTCGGCCGAAACCTCCCCGTAATCTCGGGTGACTCCGAGAAGCGAGTCGAATATGGGAATTCCGCTTTTCAGTTCTATCAGCATGTGCCTGCCTGCGAACACCAGCTCCTGGTCTATCTTCCTTGCGCGGGTCTTTGCCCGGACAATCGGGTAATACATGCAGTAAACGAAGGAGGCGGCATAGTAGATTGGGAAAAGGCCTATCGAAGCTAGCCAAACCGTTTGCTGGTCCCTGAGGACCGCCCAGGTTATCACCGAAAGGAGTATTGCTATCAGCCCGGCGTTTATGAGGCAGGACTGCACGAATCCTGCAGGTGTGAATTTCATTTCCGACTGGTGGAGGGCGAGCTTGACTGAGGGGAAGCGCGAGGCTATGGCGTTTAGGAATCCACGGAACTGCTCTGGGTCCAGCGGCCCTTCTGTGTCGCGCACAGGGTGGGCGACAAGCGGCTGCGGCGTCTGCGACTTTTGGCGGCCTTCGCTTGCAGCCCTCTCTTTTGCTGGTGCCATCGAAATCACTTTGGTATCATCTTAATTATGATAATTTAACATCATTTTTTGCCCTTTTTTCCTTCGATTTCCTTGCCTATGTTGGCAAGGGCAGGATTGGCAGGGGCCGTATCCTGCTTCGCTGGGCCCTCTTCGGACAACTTTTCCCTGGCCTTTTGCAGGAAGTCCTCCCTGGAAATGCCGCCCATCTTGTATATTTCATAGAGCCAAACCAGATTCTCCTTTGCATAAGCCTCGAGCATCTCATCGGATTCCTCTTGTGCGTGCTCCTTGACTTGCTCCTCTTCCATTTTGTGGCGGAATTCGTCCTTTGCCTCCCGGTATTGCGCTGGCTCCGGAGTTTCCTTGTCCTCCTCAGGGGGCTTCGGCACTTCAAGCTCATCCTCCTGCGGAAGCTTGGTCTCCCCGGCAAGGTCGCGTTTCTGTTGCAAAGGGCGCGGGACATCCACTTCGTGCGATTCTTCTATTGCCGGCGCGGGTATTTCTTCTACTTTTTCTGGCAGCGCCTTCCGAACCTCCCTTGGGCGGGATATGATGCGTTGCTGCTCTTCGCTTTCTTTTTCCGGCCCGACTTTGCGAAGCATCCCTGGGGATGCGACAGAGGGCATTTCAGCCTTGGCCCCCCTTGCCGGCTGCCTGGTCAGCGCCGCAGGCACCTCACCGGTTTCCTCCCCCTTTCTGAGCGCCCGGACATTCGGGATGAGCCTTTGCCTGGACGGAGGTATGTAGGTCCTAATCGAGCCTTTTTGCTGCACGAACACCCCGCCAGGAAGTATCCTTGTTTTTATTTCTGGCTGCCCCTTTGGCCCAGGCTCCTGGGCTTCCTCATCCAAAGGCTCGGGACTTTTGCGCTCCTTTTCCTCGATTACTTTCATAAGGCGCTCGCGCGCAGAAAGGATCGGCGCTGCCCCTTCCTCGCCTTTTTCTGCCGGCTCATCACCGCCAAGTGCCTCTTCTTCCTGAGGCGCCTTTTCTTGTGCAGCTGGTTTCTCCTTGCCTCCCTTCAGCATAACTTTAGGAATATTATCCGTGATTTTTGCTTTGCCCTTTGAGAATGGTTTTTCTTTCTTCTCCTCTGGCGCTTCTATTTCAACCGCGCCCTTTCCCCCCTTTGCCGCTNNTTGCCGCTTTCTTGCCCCCTGCCCTTCCACGCTCTGCAATCTCAATTGCCTCCCTAGTTGCTTTCACTTTTTTCGTTTCTGAGCCCCAGTCTGGCTTGACAGTCTCAACTTCCCCTTTTCCCTTCTTTGCCGCTTTCTTCTCCTCTTTTTTTGCCTGCTTCACAACCGCCTTTCCTTTCTTTTCTTTTGGCTTTTCTGGCTCGATTGGGGATTCCTCAACCTCTTCGGCCACCCTCTTTGGGATGCCACCTGCCTTGTACTTGTCAGGGGAAAGTTCGCCGATTATCCTCTGGATCCTCTTTAGGCGGGCCTCTTCGACCTGCTCCCCTTTTGCGGCTTCCTTCTTTTCCATTTTTGGAAGCTCCTCTTCACCCTCGCCTGCAAATATGGGCCTGATGAGCAATCCGCCTGGCGCGGCAGACAGCTTGAGGTCGGCCCCTTCCCCCATTGGCTTCATGCGCCTGCCTTTTGCAGGGATCTCCTCCTTTGAAACTTGCTTTTTTTCTTCAGCTTCCTCTTTTTCAACTTCCGGCTCGGAAGCAAGCTCGGACTCTTCTTCCTGCGCTTGGGTTTCCGCCCGGTCCAAAGTCGCTTTTGGCTTGGCTGATGGCGATTCCTCTTCTTCCAATGCCTCTTCGGGCCTTTCTTCAAGAAGTTCCTCCTCGGGGCTGGCCTCCTCCTCTGGCGCCGGAGGGGCTTCTTCCGGCCCTTCTTTTTTCTCCCTTGCCCTGCGCCTGAGCACGCGCTCGCGGGCGGAAAGGATTATTTCCTCCTCTTTTTGCTCAGGCTCGCTTGGACCCTGGATTTGAAGCCCCTCTTCTTCCCCAGGCGCAATCGCTTGTTGTTTCCCTTTTCCCCCTTTTGCCTCTTCCTCCTCTTTTTTCAGCCTTGCCTCGATGATGTCCCTGAGCCTGGGGGAAATTTTTGACTCGGATGCTGCCCGGGGTTTTTCCTTGGAAGGAGGCCCCTCTGCATCAGCATCAACTGAGGGCTGGATTCCTAATTCGCTTGCTTTGCCCTCAGCCTGCTCTTTGCCGAATTCAAGCTCGCCTTCACCAATTGCTTTCGCGGCTTCGCGGGGCTTGGGGGGCTTGATTTCCTCTCCGCCGAATTCAAGATCGCGCCCTTTTTCAGCCATGCCAGCTGGCTCTTCATCCTCTTCAGGCTTGGGAGGGGGCAGGGGTGCCATGACTGGAAGCTCATGCGGCACAGGGATTTTTTTCGGGGAGAGCGACAAACTGAACGCCGGGGCTTCTGAAAGTTTCGCCTGCGGCAGGGGGGCTTGCTTTGATAGCGCGGACTGGCCCTCCTCTTGCTGCCTGTCCTGGAATGACGCCTCGGTCTCGGCTGCCAGCTGTATATCCGCAGGCAGGCTGCCCTGCCTTCGAAGCGGAACTTCGTCCGGTTCAGGCTGTACAATGGGCTCGCCTGCTTTTTTCTTCCCGAATTGAAGCTTAGGTATGGCGAAAGGCCCGATCTTAAGCCCTCCCGGCCGCTTGGGCTCGTATATCTTTTCTGGTGGAAGGGATGGCTCCTGCGAAGAGGCGAACTTGTGGAGCTCGGACTCCATCTTCTTTTCGTCAATCGGCTGCGCCGCCTCTTTTTCCTGCTGCTGGGCCGCAGGGGGGGCGTTCAGGGCGGACTTGTAGCTGGAGCTGAAAAGCTTGCGCTCAACCTTTTGCGCTTCCGAAAGTGCGTACGCAAAAGTGTAGGACTCGAACTCCTTTGGGAATATCGCTGAGTCGTCTGAAAGGTCCAGTGTTTCGCTCTGGGCTTTTTGCTTTATCGCAAGAGGCCGCCTTTCAATGTCGCGCGCCTGGAGGCAGATCTCTGAGAACTCCATCAGAGGCTCGTCTTCTCTATTTGAAGGCATGCTTGAATCCCCCGCAGATTTTTCAGCTTCAGTAAGCGCCGTGCCACTCCTGGTTCCTGGATGCCAGCCCCAGTATTTCGTCCGGGTTCATGTAGTACTGCGAGACAATCGCGCCCACGGTGTTTATCCCCTTGTACCCCCGCTTGACCATCCAGGAGAAAATTTTCGCCTTGTCCGCAACGTCCTGGTCGATTTCCTTGCCAGTTATGCCGGCGTAAAGGGAAAGCGTGGAGGCTAGCGTGACCATTTTGCCGACCTCGTTCACCCTGTCGGTCTTGACATCCCAGCGATAAAGCACGTTTATGTCCCCTGCCTTTTGGACTTCGGCGAATTCCAGCGTGCGCCGGACGTTAAGCCTCCTGTGCCTGAACTGCACCACCACGCCGGCAAGTGCTGAGAGCGTTTCCTTGGGCATGGAAATCGGGGGGGTGGTCAGGCGGGTGATTGTTTCGTTTGCGTTGTCCGCGTGGAGCGTTGCGTAGACCGAGTGCCCGGTGTGCATTGCCTCGAAAAGGATCTCTGCCTCGCGCTGCTTCCTTACCTCCCCCATTATGATGCGGTCAGGCCTCATGCGGAGCGAGTTTACCAAGAGGTCCAGCATGGTGACCTCCCCCTTGCTCTCTGCGTTGGGCTCGCGGGTGACCATGGGCACCCATTGAAGGAAGTGCGGCAATGTGAGCTCGCGGGTGTCCTCGATTGAGATTATCCTCTGGTTCGCAGGAATCAGGCAGGAAATCGCGTTTAAAAACGAGGTTTTTCCCGAGCCAGTGCCTCCTGAGACCAGCAAGGAAAGCTCGTTTTGTATGCAGAGCCAGATGAGCCCTGCCACCTGGGGCGAGATGCAGTTGAGCTCGATCAGGTAAGGGATGGTCCAGGGGTTCTTGGAAAATTTCCTTATTGTGAGGGTGTTTCCGAACGATGAGACCGGATACAGCGTGGCGTTCACGCGGTCGCCTGAGGAAAGGTGCGCGTCCATCACCGGGGTGAGCACGTTTATCTGCTTGCCAATGCGCCTGCCTATCATGGCCGATATGTCGTACACTGCCTCCTCGCTTTTGAGCATGACGTTGGTCTTGCACCACCCGTATTTCTTGTGGTAGACCCAGACGGGCTCGGTCGAGGAGTTGATCGCCACCTCCTCCAGGTGCTCGTCGTGCATGAGGGGCTCAAGCTCGCCCAGTCCAAGCGAGTTTTGCAGAAGGTAAGCGGTAAGCACGGCCTTGTCGCCTTCGGATAGCGCCGGGAAATGCTTGGCAAGAAGGTATAAGGCGCGCTGCTCGAACTTCTTTTTCACGTCGTCGCGCTTCTTGGGGTCCATGATTTCCGTGATGTCCAGCTTCACCGTGGTGATGAGCTCCCCCTTGAGCGTGTTGAGCACAAGGCGGGTGCCTTCGGACAGCTCGCGCACGTTGACCTCGTAGATGGGCGTGAACTCCCCCTCCTTGGCGTATATTTTCGCAAGGACCTGTATGCCCTCGTTGTCAAAGACATAGGAATCGATCACGCCCTCGCGCTCCTGCGGACGCTTTCTTTGCTCTGCCATGGGAAACCGACTCTGGAGAATATTTTCCTTCCTGCGCATTCTTCGGCGTGATTGTTTAAAAAGGGT
>DUFS01000055.1 GCA_013331805.1 Microcaldota archaeon
CGCACAGCGGCGATATCTTGTTAGCTCCTCCAGGGTGCTTGGGCACCCAAGCTAGACCTTTCCCTTGTAAGCAACCCAGCAGTCACCTTCTGTGTTGTGCGAAGCAAGCTGCGCCGCGGTTATTGCCTGCACTGCGGGCGGGGGCGGAGGAGTTCCAGTGTCGTTTCCAGGGGTTTCGCCGGGAGGCGCAGGGGGAGCCTCAGTGCTCCCGTTTCTTGGAGCCGGTGGAACTTCAGCAGGCGGCGCAGGAGGTGTTTCCCCCACATTTCCTCCTTGGCTGGCAGGCGGAGCCTGGGGCGCAGGCGGCTGTTCAGGCGCTGCCTGGGACGCGCATCCGAAGACAAGCGCCAGTGCCACAATCAATACCAATCCTAACATTTTCATTTTCTCACCTCTAATGAGCATCAATTCATCCGAGCGAAGCAAGCTCGCTGTCTATTACCTGCTTGAACTTTGAAAATGGCTGCGCGCCCTTGACCAGGCTTTCGCCGATTTTGAAATTCGGGGTTGACTGCACCCCTGCGGAAGCAGCCCCGTCCATGTCGCCTCTCACCTTCAATGCTGTTGCAGCAGAAGAGAGGCATATATCGAACTTGTCGCCGTCCAAGCCGATTTCAGACGCGTATTTCTTCAGGTCAGCGTCAAAGAGCGCTTCCTGGCTTGCGAACATCCTGTCATGCATCTGCCAGAACTTCCCCTGCTCCTCGGCGCACACCGCGGCAAGCGCAGCCCCGTATGATTGGGGATGTACATCCATCAAGGGATAATGCCGAAACTGGAGTTGAACTTCGTTCGGATAAGCTCTCAGGACCTCTTCCACAGTGCCCTGCGCCCGGCTGCAGAAAGGGCATTGGAAATCAGAGTACTCGTAAATTATCAGTTTCGGGTTTGCAGCCCCGCGGTATGCCCTGCCGTCTGCAGTCATCCCCTCGTTAATCGGCGCCGAAGCACAGCCGAAAAGCATAAGGGAGAGAAATATCGCAGCAAGGGCAATGGATTTTTTCATGCCCTCAGATGGCACCAATGGGAATAAAACGCTTGCTACGCCCTGCACCTCCCTTGTTTTATAAAACTTCCTCGGCAAAAGCATTTGGTGTGGGGATGCACGACCTTGTTTCTATCCGCGACCTTGGCAAGAAAGACGTAGAAGCCGTGCTTTCGGAAGCTGCCAGGATGGAAAAGATGCCCCCCAAAAAATCAGGCGAACTGCTTCGGGGCAAGCTCGTATCAACCATGTTCTTCGAGCCCTCCACGCGCACCAACATGTCCTTCCAGGCAGCGGCAAAGCGGCTTGGGGCAAAGCTCATGACCTTTTATCCAAGCGTGTCCTCCACTGCAAAAGGGGAGACGCTGGGCGACACAATAAGGATGATTGACGGCTACGTGGATGCGATTGTGCTGCGCCACCCCTACGAAGGCGCTGCACGCTATGCTGCGGACCTGGCCGAGCACCCTGTGATAAACGCGGGTGACGGGGGCAATCAGCACCCCACACAGACCCTGCTCGACCTTTACACTATCAAGAAGCTGAAAGGAAAGATAAGCGGCCTTAGGGTTTCGCTAATGGGGGACCTCAAGCACGCAAGGACAATGCGCTCGCTCCTTTACGGGCTGGGTATGTTCGGCGCCGATGTCAACCTGGTCTCCCCATCAGCGCTTCGAATGGACGAGGAGGTCATCCGCGAGACAAAGGGCATGTTCGGGATAAACGTCTCCCAGACCTCCGACATAAACCTCAAGGGTGTGGACGTGCTATACGTCTGCAGGATACAAAAGGAAAGGTTCCAGGACAAGTACGAAGGGGAGAAAATGCAGAAGGAATTCCGAGTGGACCTGGAAGCACTCAGGGGCGCGCCAGAGGACCTGGCAATACTCCATCCCCTGCCCAAGGTGGAGGAAATACCGCCCGAAGTGGACTCTGACCCGCGGGCAAAATATTTCGAGCAGGCGAAGAACGGTGTGCCTGTGCGCATGGCCGTGCTTTACCTTGCCTCAAAAGGTTGATGCCATGCCTCTAATGGTTGAGAAAATCTCCGAAGGGACTGTGATAGACCACATCAAGGCAGGCGCAGGCATGAAGGTGCTTGCCATACTCTCGGATGCATACCCGCTTTCCAAGATGGCTGCGCTCATCATGAACGCGCACTCCAGGAAATTCGGCAGGAAGGACATAGTGAAAATCGAAGGCGTGTTCCTGGATGAGAAAATCGCCAACCGGATTTCCCTGGTCGCCCCTTCGGCAACGATAAACATGATCCGGAACTCCAAGGTTTCGGGCAAAAGGCAGGTGAAGATGCCTGACACGCTTACCGGGATACTCAAGTGCCCCAACCCCATGTGCATCACCAACCTGGAGCGGGCCGAGACCTCGTTCTTGCGCGTCAATGACAGGCACCTCAGATGCCGCCATTGCGAAAGGCTTTTTTCGCCCGAAGAGCTCGCATGATCGCGGGATGTGACCCTCATGAAAAGCCTGTTCCTCAAGCTAAAGCCTTCCACTGTGCTCATCCTGCTCAAGGACAGCCAGCAGCAGTGGTACCCTTCCAAGCTTGCGCGCGCCTCCAACTCCTCCTATGTGCACACCGTCAACCTGCTGGTCGCCTTGCGCAAGCTCGGGGTGGTGAGCATAGAGAAAAAGGGCAGGCAGAATTTCTACAAGCTGACCGAGAAAGGGGCATACCTTGCCCTTTCGCTCGATGATTTTGCCAAAAAGTGCGACGCTTTCCAGTCCGAGCACAAGGCTGAAGCCGCAAAGGCGGAGTCAGAAAGGCAATCCCTGGAGCATGCCGCCTCCTCACAGCCAAAATCAGAAAAACCCTCAGAAGCTGAAAGGAAATGAGAAAAAGAGAAAGCCTTTATATACCAAGCGCGAGAGTCAATTCCAGGTGGTGAATTTGCCAGCACGAACTACACAGGTTCAGCCTTCTTCTCCGAAAGAAGAGGAGGAATCCATGCTTTCATTCGTCCCAAAAGGCATGCCAAGGAGCATTGCCGAGTATCTGGCAGCGCTCCTGCCAGGTTCCATACTGCTATTCGCGTTTTTCGTGGCAGCCGAAGTCGCGGTTATTTTCCTCGGCGAGGGAAACGGCAATTTGCTTGCGCTCTCCTTCCTTCCAGTCATCTGCATCATGCCCATACTTTCAGGCGTGGTGTCCACCCTTGTGCTTGAAAAGGTCCGCAACAAGCAGCTTTCCGTGAAGCGGGGCGCCATGGTGGGCGCGGCGGCTGGCTTTGTCGGCGCATTCGTTTCGGTCATCCTGCTCTCCGCAGTTGCTCTTTTTGCCGACAAGTATGCTTTCGGGTCGGCGCTCACAGGGGTTTTCTTCTACGTTGCGCTCCTGCCTATCATTGCGGTTGAGACCGTGCTTGGCGCACTGGGCGGCGCGGCAGTGGTAAAAGTCATAAAGGAAGCCTAGCGATCATGGCACTTCAGGACTTCGCTTCTCAAGGGGGGAGCTTCGACTTAGCCATTATCGCAGCAACCATCTCCATTCTAATCGGGGGCATACTGTACGGGGTTGGCCTGGGCTTTTCCCTGCGCAATTTGCGGCTGCTTGGCGCTGAGGAAATCGGGCAGGGAATAATTTCATCTGCAATGGTGGGCGCCCTTTTCGCATTCACTATTCTTCTCGATTCCACGGTTTCGTCAACGGTCCCGCAGGATTCTCTTCCCCACTGCCCAGGCGTGCAAAGTCCAGGAGAGTCGCCTCATGGCTTCTACAGCTGCAATTTGAGATCCCTTTCGCTTTCATTTTCCAACCTCTCCTCCCAGCTTTCGAGATCGGCGGACATTGCGGGCTTTTCGAGTTCGCTTGAGCTTTCGGTCGGCGTAATTTCCGCAAGGCCGTTTTTCGCGCTTGAGTCCGCTTCCAAATCCCTGTCCGATGCCTCGCAAATTGCCGCGCAGAATGCGGCGCTTGCCCATCTTGAGCTTCAGCTTTCGGACGCCATCCGCTCAAGCGCCATGTTAATCCTGCTTCCCGCAGGCCTCTTGCTTCGCACCTTTTTTGCCACAAGGAAGCTTGGCGCTGCGGCTATGGCAATCGCAATAGCGGCATACGCAATCTACCCCCTGCTTTTCCTTTACACATTCACGGTCAGCGACACATTGGCAACGGTATCCGAGGCGGCTCAGGCATCGTCCGGCTTCAATTCCGAGTTCGCGTCCATACCTCTTATGGATTTGGACGAAACCGGAGCGGTGCGGGACACGATTTCCGACATGTCCCAGTCAGACTTCGGCGGCAGGGTGCAGCCCCTGTTCCCGCTTTCCTATCGGGCAAACTCGCTTGCAATCGCGGATTTGGTTATCCATCCACTAATTTCGCTTGTGATTTCCGCAGTTGCCGCGCTCGAATTTTACGCAATCCTTTCCTCGCCCATTTTCCTGCCCTACTCTGAAAAGATTTAGGGGAATGGAATAATTCTGAAAAAAGCCAAAAATCAGTATGTCTTCTCCAGCATCGAAAGGGCTTTTTTCATCTGATTGGAGCCTGCGGTCTCCAATTCTGAAAAAGGCGAAACGCGCTCAGTAGGTTTTCTCCAACATAGAGAGCGCCTTTTTCATCTTTGCAAAAGAAGAATCCACCCGCTGCCTGTAAACGTGGGCAAGGGCTTCGGAAAGCTCCTCGTTTTCCTGCATGGGCGCCAGGACAAAGCGGTACTTGCGCTTTTTCGTCTCAACTATTCCGAGCTTTTTCAGCTGGAGCAAATGGTAGCGGACTGCCTTGGGGTTTGGCTCGGCCTTTTTTATCTCCTTTATTTTCGCAAGTATTTCGTGTATGTTCGGCTCCTTCCCGGAATTCCTTTTCTTGAAATGGAAAAACAAGAGCGATTCGAGCACCTCAAGAAGCCCGGTGCGCGACTCCTTGGGGGAAATCAGCCCTAGCGAGAGCGCCAGCCACCTGACCAGGCCCTTTCTCGTGAGCTTTACGTCCTCGGACAGCTGAAGTTCCCTCACCAGGCACTCGCCGCGGATGAGCGAACTTTCAGGCATTTCCATATTACCAAAAATCTGTTGGTGCGCCAAAGGTTAAAAAGCCTGTTTTGGCAAATTCCGTCTGCTGATGGCATGCTCAATCCCTCCACCCACTTCACCCCGATCCGCATGGCTGCATATGTGAGGAATGAGGTGGAAATGGAAGTGATCGTGAGGAACGAGGGCAGCGAGGAGCGCTGGGTGGAGTGCGACGTGAGCATTCCCGAGGCGGTCTCCCTTGCGCCAGACCGCTCGCTTTCCAAAGGTCGGATGCGGATCGGAATCGCGCTGCCCCGCGAGAAAATCTCCAAGAAAATCAAGATTTACGGCGGCGCAAGCTCGTATCCAGACACCTATGCAATTAGGATAACAATTTACGGCTATGGCAAGGACGGCACCATAGCGGAAAGGTACGACCTCAAAAGCGAGCTTCGCTGCGAGCGGGGCGGACAAGACTAATTCTTCCTTCCCATCTTTTTTGTGACAAGCGGTTCGACCTGCGTGATTATTTCCGTGAATATTTTTTCCTGCTCCTGCTCAGCGTCAATCACCGCGTACTTGTAGGAAAGGAAGCCCTGCCCTGCCATCTTCCTGTAATTCTCCCTGACGCGGGAAAGGAAGGGAACGTCCTTCTCGAACCTGTCCGGCTTTTTCTGCGCCCTTTTCCTTTTTGCCGAGACTTTGGGATCCAGGTCGAGCAGGAACACAATGTCCGGAGTTATGGCGCCCAGGACAGAAAGCTTCTTTTTCAGCCTGCCGTATCCCACCTTGACGCCCTGGTAGGCAAGCGTGGAATGCAGGTACCTGTCGCAAATGACTACTGTGCCCGAATCAGTTTCGCGCCCAACTTTTTCCCGGTCCGCCAGGATGTCTGCTGCGAATATTTCGGCAAGCTTTTCAGGCCGGAGCGTTTTCTTTCCCTGAAGGTGCCTGAAAACATCCTTTGCCCTGGCACTCGGGTATTTGTATAGCCTGTGTTTCACGCCGCTTTGCTGAAGGAATGCCAATAGCGCTGCTATCTGCGTGTTCTTGCCAGAGCCGTCAATTCCCTCAAAGACAATGAGCATGGTGCCTCTTTCGTGAATGCTGCTTTAAACGGTTGCGGAAAGTGGCGCAGGTTTGCTGCCAAGGTGTTCATGTCTCGAATCCATATTCGATTGTTCGGTGTGAGTTGTTAGCTACAGCAACAGGTTCGCACCAGCTGCGCTGTGAATTTAATGTAGGCGAGCGGGAAATCCCATATCCTGGAGACTGCGATCTTCGACTTCTCCAACCCTACGGAGTTGAAGATGCTTTAGTAGTGAGATGAAAGCGAGCAACAGATGGCCCGGCATCCCACTGAGGCAAACTATATAAGCCAAGAATGGAAAAAGGGATGTTATGAAAATGTACCGTTTCAGACTCTATCCTTCCAAGCGGCAGGAAAAGCAAATGAACACTCATCTCTGGCTTGCCAAGAACCTGTGGAATGACCTTCTTGAGCACAGCAAGAACATCTACAGAAGCTTTGACAAGTTTCCATCAAGGGATGCCCTTCAGGGGATGACAAAGGATTCCGGTATGTTCTCCCAGACTGCCCAGGAGATAGCTCATAGGGTTGAGAAGGGAATCTGGCGCTATGTCAAGCTTAGGAAAGCCGGAGACAAAAAAGCAGGTTTCCCCCGCTTCAAAAGCATGGACAGGATGAAGAGTCTGAATTACCCACAATTTGGTTTCTCTCTCAACAGGAAGCTCAAGGTGGCTCCCTTTGGTGAAATATCATTAGTCCAGCACAGGCAGATAAATGGAAGGATAAAAACCCTCTCGCTGAAAAAGGAAGCCTCGGGAAAATGGTTTGCCTGCTTCACTGTTGAGGAAACTCCATTCATCAAGGTTCAGAATGGCAAGTCCAAGATTGGCATAGACCTTGGTCTGAAGACGCTGGCGACCATCTCAGATGGAACCATAATCAAGAATCCAAGGCATCTAAAAAAGCATGCCGATCATCTTGCCAGGCTGCAGCAACTTCTCTCAAGAAAGGAAAAAGGCAGCCGAAATTGGTGGAAGGCAAAAAAGAAGGTTGCACTTGTCCATGAAAAGGTTGCAAACACAAGGGCTGACTTCCTGCACAAGACGACAACAAATCTGGTCAATGCATATTCTCTCATAGCATTGGAGAAACTTTCCAGCCAGGATATCTCTGAAGAGAATTTCGGCAAATCAATCAATGATGCTGGTTGGGGAATGTTTGCAAACATGCTGGTTTACAAGGCTGAAAGTGCCGGTTGCCAAGTTATGTTTGTGGACCCTAAGAATACAACACAGGAATGCAGCAGCTGCCATGAAATTGTAAAGAAAGACCTGTCCATAAGGGTGCATGATTGTCCCTGCGGTCTTGTCATGGACAGAGACCTGAATGCCGCTCATAATATACTCATAAGAGCTACTGCGGGACACGCAGGAAGTAACGCTTCCGAAGATGGAACAATGGTTCCGTCAGTGAAGGAAGAAACCCGCACCCTTTAGAGGTGGGAGTATGTCACACGATTGCCCTGCAAGTCATCACCATCAACATTTCCTGCGGGAAATGTCTGATATTTTGCTGGAGCAAAATGCGCATTCGGAGGAAAAATTGTCATGGCATTGGTCTTGGTAACAGGGGCGACCGGCAGGATAGGTTCTGCGCTACTCAAGGCGCTTCTTGCAAGAAAGGACACGGTCCGCGCGGTCGTCCGGCCTAGCAGCGGGTCAGAACTTCCCCATGGCGTTGAAAAATACGAGTTCGACCTTTCCAAGGGCGCGCTTCCGAAGGAGGCATTTGACGGCGCTCACAAGGTCATTCACCTCGCAGGGCTCGTTGGGCATTATCCGTACAATACGCTAGTTCTCCAAAACGCATTTGCCACAAAAAACCTTCTTGCCTCCTGCCCCACGTATGTGCACAGGGTGGTCATGGCAAGCTCGATTTCCGTGTACGGAGAGTACAAGGGCAAGACAGTGGACGAATCATTCGAGCTGAAAGGCGAGTCTGACTATGGAAAAAGCAAGCTCCTTTCAGAAACATTCGCCCGCGCCTATTGCGAAAGCCACAGGATCGTTTTCTTGCGCTTTGGCATGGTCTATGGGCCTGGATTTGAGGAGGGCTATTTTGACGTGCTTTCTAGGCTGCAGAAGGGGAAAATGAAAATAATCGGGGACGGAAAGAACCGCCTTCCGCTCCTGCACATAGACGACGCAGTAATGGCAATCCTGCTGTCGCTTGACTCCAGGGTCGAGCCCTGCCGCGAATACAACATAGTGGGGCCCGATGCCATGACCCAGCAAGAGCTCCTTTTGCTTGCTGCAAAGGAGCTTGGCGTGGAGCCGCCGACAAGCAGCATCCCGGTTTTCCTCGCATTTTTCGCAGCAAGGGTTGCCC
>DUFS01000010.1 GCA_013331805.1 Microcaldota archaeon
ATACCCCTTGCGGGGGCGTCAGAAGCTACGAGTATCGCGCTTTTCGGATACTTACTTCACTTCAGCTATTAAAACAAGGGCAGCTGATATCGGCGCTTTGGTATCTATACTCTTGAAAGCTTGCTTTAACTTTAAATATATTGATTTTGAATAATGAGAACAGTGTGCTGAAGTAACCGCTGGGCTGCTGCGCCCGCCTTTCCGTAAGTTGAGAAAATGAATGTGAAAACTTGGGAGAAACAAAGCGCCGATATTGCAGAGGCGAGCGCAGAGGAGGCGCTAAAGGCGCTCGAATCCGACGCCGAATCAGGGCTCAGTGCTGCAGGGGTCCAGGAAAAACTGAAACAGCACGGATATAACGAGATTAGCGAGAAGAAGCCCAATCCCCTGCTGCGTTTTATCGGCAAGTTCTGGGGGCTCACTGCCTGGATGCTCGAGGCAATAATCATCCTCTCATGGATATTGCAAAAATACAATGACATGTATATCGTTGGTGCGTTGCTTCTTCTTAACTCGGCATTGGGCTTTGTCCAGGAGCAGAGGGCGATTAACGCGGTGGAAACGCTGAAGAGAAAGCTTCATGTCAACTCCAAGGTGCTCAGGGCGGGAAACTGGCAGATAGTGCCTGCCAGGGAACTTGTTCCTGGCGACATAGTGAGGGTAAGGACAGGGGATTTTGTCCCGGCAGACCTCAAAATCATAAAATCCGAAATTTCCGTCGACCAGTCATCGCTGACTGGGGAGTCCATAAGCGTGGAAAAAAAGCAGGATGATATGATTTATTCCGGCTCGGTTGCCAATCGCGGAGAGGCTACCGGGGTCGTTGTCCTGACCGGCGCAAAGACGTATTTTGGCAAGACCGCGCAGCTGGTGCAGATAGCAACGCCGAAATTGCACATAGAAGAGGTCATCTCGAGCGTTTCAAAGCGATTGCTTGCAATAGTCGCCATAATGTTGGCAGTGGCACTTGCATTGTCTGTCTGGAAGGGGGCAGACCTGCTGGACCTGCTGCCCTTGATGCTGGCTCTGCTGCTTGGAGCCATACCGGTTGCCCTGCCTGCCATGTTCACGGTCAGCATGGCACTGGGCTCTTTGGAGCTTATCAAAAAAGGCGTGCTGGTGACCAGGCTGAGCGCCCCGGACGATGCCGCCAGCATGGACATATTGTGCGTTGACAAAACCGGCACGATAACAATGAACAAGCTTTCCGTGGCTCACGTATTGGCATTTGGCAGCTACGGCGAGGAGGACGTAATACTTTACGGGGCCTTGGCGTCCGAGGAGGCAAATCACGATCCGCTGGACGTGGCATTCCTGGCAGAGGCAAAACGAAGGGAATTGAAAACCGGCAAGTTCAGTGTGGCAGAATTCGTTCCGTTCGACCCTAAGACGCGGCGCACGGAGGCAGTGGTTAAGGCAGGCGGCAGGGCATTTCGCGTGATGAAAGGGGGCGTCAACGCCATATCCCAGGAATGCAAGCTCGACAAGAAAACAAGGGACAGGGTGGATGCGGCTGTTGCGGGCTTTGCGAAGAAGGGATACCGGACTTTGGCTGTCTTAAGGTCAGGGACAGTGAAAAAGCCGGAGCTTGTCGGCTTGGTGGCCTTGTACGACCCGTTGAGGCCGGATTCAAAGGAATTGGTGGACGAGCTTGAGAAGCTCGGTGTTATGGTAAAAATCCTGACAGGGGACGCCCTTGTGATAGGCAAGGAGATAGGGAAGGCTGCCGGGATAGGCGGAAATGTCATAAAAGTGGCTGATGTAAAAAAATTCTTTGAGGCTGATGAAGCAAAGGCTGCGGAAATTGCTGAAAAATCAGACGGGTTTGCAGAGATATACCCTGGCGACAAATACACCATAGTCAAGGCTCTTCAGGACAGGGGGCACATAGTCGGCATGACAGGCGATGGCGTGAACGATGCACCTGCCCTAAGACAGGCAGAGGTCGGCATAGCCGTCAGCAATGCCACTGACGTGGCCAAAGGCTCTGCCAGCGTGGTGCTGACAACCGACGGGCTGCCAAGCATCATAGGGCCAATAAAAGTCGGAAGGCAGATGTTCAAACGGATAAACACCTGGATACTGAACAAGATCAGCAGGACCGTGCTGAAAACCTGCTTCATTGTACTGGCATTTGTCATTACCGGAAAATTTGTCATTACTGCCTCTGCCATCCTCCTGTTGATATTTATGACTGATTTTGTGAAGATATCCCTGTCTACGGACAACGTGCGGATATCGAAAAAGCCCGACGTCTGGAATATGGATGCCGTATCAAAGGTGGCGGCAGTGCTGGGAGTGGTAATGGTTGTGGAGGCCCTGGGGCTGCTGTGGCTTGGATTCCAGTATTTCAGCCTGGCAGACGACCGGGTGCTTAGCACATTCAGCTTCGAGATCCTCTTCTTTTTCGCAATGTTCTCCATATTCGTGGTGCGCGAGAGGGGGCATTTTTGGGAGTCCATGCCAAGCAGGATTTTGCTTGCGGCAATAATACTGGACATGGCAGTTGCCGTGGTGCTGTCGACATTCGGGCTCCTGGGCCTTGCGGCATTGCCGTTAAGCCAAACGCTCTTTGTCATAGGCTATTCTTTCGTGTTTTCCCTGCTGGTCAATGACGCGCTTAAGACCGTTTTATTGCGCAGGATGATGATAGCTGCGGAAGGATAGAACTGCCCTTCCAGAGACAGATATCAATTGTTTTTAGCCCTTCATTTCCCAGGAAACGCACTGTGTGCCTGACTCGTTTTTCCGCTGCCGCTCAGGCAAACAGGTTCGGGTCTGGCTGACGGTTGAACCATCGCAGCAGAGCCGAAGATAACACCACCAGCCCCCTGTCTATTTTGTGGTAATTAATNNTCCCTGTTTTTGAGTGCCAATTCACTTCTCAGGCCAAAATGACAGCAAAAACAGCCACAGCGGCACAAGCTGAATTGTTCCTCCATCCTTTGTCTGATGCAGCTCAAACCGGTCTTTCGTGACCATTATCCCGTATTTCACTTTCTTGAAGTGCTTGAAGAATGAGTAGAGCCCCTTGTAGTCTTCAGGGTTTATCGCGTTCTGGTATTTCACCTCTATTGGGGTTATTTCTCCTTCCGGATCTTCTATTACAAAATCCACCTCGTATTTGTTTTTCCAGTAGAATATCCCAGGCGCGAGCGGCTTTGCATTGCGAAGAAGATGGACATAAACCACATTTTCCACAATGCAACCCTGATTTTGCTGCTTGAAAAGGAAATTGCAAAAGCCGTGGTCAATCGCATACACCTTTTTTTCTTTCTTCGCCCTGTTCGCATAGGATTTTGAGTAATATTCAACGAACCTGATCATCTGGCAGCTCGAGAGATGCCCCACGTAATTCATGATCGCCTGCGTGTTCTGGTTCAGTGCATTTGCAATTTTCGTATAGCTGAAGCGCTGTCCGACGTTTTGCAGGGCAAATTTTGCGGTTGTTTCAAGTGCTGGCATGTCCTTTATTTCCCAAAAGCGTGCAATGTCCTTTATGAAAATATCGGACAGGTAAAGTTCGAAATACTGCTGTTCATTCCTGACGCCAGTTATCGCTACTTCGGGATAACCGGAAGACGAGAGATAGGAATCCAGAACATTCGTTATCGCGTTGATGGAATATGAAAGTTCAGTGTAATCCCGCTTAAACTCGCCGACTGATTTTAGTTTTAGGTCGGGTTTTTTCAACTGGATAAACTCCTTGAATGATAAGGGAAAGACGTGCAGTTCGACGTTTCTGCCAAGAAGGGGATCGGCTTTTTTCGTTTTTATTATGAATGAGCTTGAGCCAGTTACATAAAGATTGATCTTCCCCTTCATGCTGTCGTAGATGTTCTTAAGTTGAATCTCCCACTTGTCGAAATACTGGACTTCATCTATGAACACGAATTTCTTCTCTCCGTCCTCGCTGCAGTAATCCTGCACTATTTCAAGAAGCGACTTGAAGCCCTGCTGGATTTCAAACGAATCCAGAGTCACATAAAGGATGTTCTTCGGCTTGGTTCCATTTTCCAAGAGACGGTTAATCACCTGGTGAACCAAAAACGTCTTTCCAGAGCGGCGTATGCCAAAGATTATCTTGATGAGGTCGGTATCCAGCTCCTGCAATGCGCGGCCAAGCAGTTCGCTTCTTTCCACCCCTACCTTGTCTTTTGGAACAGCGCCGGTTTCCCACCACGCATTGTACTTTGCAAGGACCTGTTTTTTTGAGATGTCCATATGCTCTCTTGCTTTGGCAAACTATTTAAAACTATCGTTTTGAATGACATGGCATATAAGAACAGTCAAATCTTATATGATATATCATATATTAATTGCTCAGAAGCTACGAGTATCGCGTTTTTCGGATACTTAGAGCCTATCCCAATAGGTCAGTCGCCCTCCATGTGGGTTGTTGCACAAGTCCCTCGGCGTAAAATATCGTCCATGCCGAACGGTTGCCAAACGCCTTCCGTCGTAAGCGTTTTTTTGGAGTTTTTCTCTCCCGACGTAATAGTTATGCAACAACCCTCCTCCATGTGATGATTCCGCAGACCAAGTGCAGCATCGCCATATAGTGACGCGCCTTCTTTGTCCATCGGATGAGTATTCCTCGAAAACGGTTGAGCCAACTGTGGGTGCGCTCGACCACCCAGCGCCTTGCCTTGAAACGTGTCTTTTTGATGAGTTTGGCCTCTTCACCTCTTGGGCGCACGTGAAGCGTGAACCCAAATTCTTTTGCGAGCTCTTTTACCTCATCACCAACATATCCTGCATCCAAGCAAAGATTTTGCTTGCGCTTTTTTGTTGCTCGCGGTTTCTTTATCTGGATGCCCTCCACTGTTGGGCGCGAGAGTTTCACGTCATGCCTGTTGGCGCCAGCCACCTGGATGGATAGAGGAATACCTCCTGCGTCTGTGAGAAGGCTTCTCTTGGTTCGTTGCTTTGCCCTGTCTGTGGGATTCTTGCCGCTTTTTTTCCCCGCCAAAGGGGGATTTTGTCATGGCGCCATCCATTGAAAGCCAGCGCCAGTCTATGCCCTTGAGGGCATCATACTTTACCAGGCCTTTTTTCCAGAGTTTTTCAAACACTCCAGCCTCAGCCCACTCAGTAAAACGCCTGTGCGCTGAGGAATGCTTGCACATGTCTGTCCTGTCGAGTGCCTCCCACTGGCAGCCTGTGCGTGAAACATAGATTATGGCTTCCATAGCCTTCCTGTCAGGAATGCGCGGCCTATGACAGCCAAGCGGATGCTTCTTTGGGGGAGGAAGCAGNNGACCTCCAAACGCCTCCCACTATGAAAAGAAGCAAACTACTATATTATCCTAACGGGATAGGCTCTTAATGTGGCATATTTTCTCATAAGCTTTTTCGCCCCAAGCTCTGGGAAAATCTCAAAAGATAGCCATCAGGATCAAGCACCAGGAATTCCTTGACGCCCAACAAATTCTTATCCTTCCTGTACCAATTCTCTTTGGGCCTAATCTTAATCGGATAATTGCTTTTTTCCAATCTCTCCAAAAGTGAACCGACATCAGAAACTTCAATCTGAAAATTAATTCCTCTGCCAAACGGATACTCCAGTTTAGCGGTTTTCCATTTAGAATCTAGATTCTCTTCAAGCATGATCTGGGAGCCTTCATACGAAACAAAGGCAAACTTTTTTTCTTCCCTTTGATACTCTAGTTTGAATTCAAGCACTCCGACGTAAAAATGAAGGCTCTTTTTCAGATCAGAAACACACAATTCCGGGATTAATTTGTTGAATTTCATGGTATAGTTTTTCGCCAGAGATTATTAAATGTTGTTATACAAA
>DUFS01000071.1 GCA_013331805.1 Microcaldota archaeon
GTTTTTTTCTTTTTTCCTTCAATTCATTACATTATCCCATTTTTCCTGCAGCGTCTTTCCTGCCATTTTTCCAATTTTTCTTTCCAGCCATTCAATGATTGCCATCAATGTTACAAAAATGTAACGAATAATGGCAGTTTCGTAACAAAACTGTAACGCTTAAATATTTTGCCCCCCGAATACCTGCATGGACAGCGGAAACATAGTCACGCGCGTGCTTGAGGGTCAGTCCGAAGCAATGAAAAGGCTGGAGGCAATCAGCAAAAAGCGCTCGGCATTTGCCCATCTCTCTTCGCTGGTGAAGGAAAAGGAATATTTTCTGGGCATAACGGGCCTTAGAGGGGTCGGCAAGACCATCCTCCTTTTGCAGCTTGCGGAAGAGAGCGGCGCGGTTTATTTCTCGGCAGACAACCGCAACCTCCGCGGAGATGACATTTACGACATCATAAAAGCGCTTTCGGGCGCAGGCCACAAGTCGGTATTCATAGACGAAATACATGCCAAGCCGGGCTGGGACTCGGACCTGAAGAGCGCCTATGACGAGGGGCTTGCATACGTCGCGTTCACCGGCTCCTCTGCCATAGAAATGAAGACCCTGAAGGCAGACCTCTCCCGCAGGGCGGTGCTGGAGCGGTTGCGCCCTGCCAGTTTCAGGGAGTGGCTTTCCATACGCAAAGGGGCAGACCTCCCCATCCTGAGCATCAAAAAGCTTGTGCGCGAGAGGGCCAGCCTGGCACGCGACTTTGGGCATGCCGCCAAATTCCTTGCCGAGTATTATTCCTCTGGGGGCGTGCTTTACTCCGCGAAATCCCAATTCCACAAAACAGTGGTTTCCACTATAGAAACGATTGCGTACAAGGACTTTGCCGCGATAAAAGGGGTGGAAGAGGACACAGTGGAAAACTTCTTCAGGCTTCTCCAGCTGGTGGCTCATTCCAAACCGATGGAGCTGAGCTATTCCTCCATAGGGGAAGCGCTTGGCAAGAACAAGGTGTGGGTGATGCGCTTCCTTGCCAATGTGGAGCGGACCGAGGCGATAAAGCGCGTCTACCCATGCGGGGAAGGGCTCAAGCCATTCAGGAAGGAGGCGAAATACTATCTCCCATTCCCCTACCGCGCCGCCCTTTGCGAGTCCTCCGGCAGGAAGCCGGACATCGGCTCGCTGCGCGAGGAGTTCTTCATAAACCACCTTGACTGCTGCTACATCAGACCATCCAACTCACCGTCTGCCGACTTTAAGGCGGGGGGCATATCCTTCGAGGTGGGCGGCCCTGGCAAGGGCAGCAGGCAGGGCGCAGACTATCTTGTGCTGGACGGGCTGGATACCTCGGGCAACCGCCTGCCACTCTTCCTCTTCGGCCTGCTTTACTGATGCGCCCCAGCTGACTGCCGCAGCCCTGTTCGGACTGGATAACATCTGGCTGCTGCTCTGCCCGCTTGGCTTTCTGATACTGCTCCTGCTGCTCTTCTTCCTGCTTGGCAAGCGCAAGAAGTGCCCGAGGTGCAAGTCAATGAACAGCCAGGGGGCAAAGACCTGTAGATGCACATGATCATCTACAATAGCATTTGCTTTGACAAAAATCTTGTGCTCTGCCGCAGCCTGAAGAATCAGTCGTTTTATCTCTGAGTTTATGTATGGGTTCTTCATGCACTTGTACCTGTATTTTGGGCAGAATTCCAGGTGGAACTCATTTATTCCGACGGTGTGGCTGGCTTTTTTAAATTCCGCTGCAAAGTTTCCACTAGACATAAGCTCGTCTCCACTGGTGAAACATCCGCCAGCCCTTCGGGCTGGCACTCACCAGTGAGGTTATCTTGCTTTTGAAGAATTAGAAGCCAATTCATCTACGGGCTAAAGCCCATAGGTTTCTTGGCTCAAGCGGCAACTAATTTGTTTCCCCATCTGGCAACGTGTCACACATTGTGCATGAGCAAATTATGGTCACTCTGATGACCACAATATCATATATCTTGGTCATTATAATGACCAAAAGATAGATTTTTATGCTTATTCTCCCAAACGGATAGCATGACAACTGAAAGACTTTCTTTATTCGTTGAATTAAACCCGTGGTGGAGGACAGGGGAAGTCCCATCATCTTGGCCAGGGCTGACGAGAAAAAAATATTTGAATGAAGTATTGAAATGGGTTGAAGACGATTTCATACAGGTGATAAGCGGCATAAGGCGATGCGGCAAAACCACGATTATTTACCAAGTTCTCGACAAACTGATGAAAGAAAAAAAGTTCAATCCGCAAAATGTCCTATTCGTAAATTGTGATGATGTCAAGGTTCGTGAGAATTTCAAATATTTGACGGATATTGCAGGAGTTTTTGATTCTGTTGGAACCGGCAAAAAACTGATTGTGCTTGACGAAGTGCAATATTACGATGAATGGGAACTGCAATGTAAAAATCTCTATGACACCTATAGGGGAAAAATCAAATTCATCATATCCGGCTCTTCAGCTACTCTAAAAACAAGCAAAAATCTCAATTTTCTCACTGGCAGAATGATGCCCATTACAATAACCCCATTTTCTTTCGAAGAGTTTTTACGGGCAAAAAAAATCACATTGCCTCCGATAAAGGGGGATTTCGAAGCGGATTATAAGGGGCTGATCCTGCTGAATTTGAATGCAATTTTGCAGGAATATCTTGAGTTTGGCGGGTTTCCGGCAATTGTATTGGCCAGCGCAGACAAAAAAAGCCAGATGGCAAGGGAATATTTTGACGAAGTCATCTATAAGGACATAGTGAAATTATGGGAGATAAAGGACATAAAAAATCTTGAAAAGGTTGCACTGTTTTTAGCACAAAATGTTGGCCAACGCTTCAGCTACCGAAAAATTGCCGAAGCAGTTGGGGAGAATAAGAATACTACGCAGAACTATCTGCATTACATCGAAGAGTCGTATCTAATAAAAATGATAGAATATTATGCAAAAAGCACAGCACAGCAATTCAGGAAAGAGAAGAAAATAATGCTTGTCGATCCGATATTCCATACGAGCCGTTTTGGTTTGATAAATAATGGCCCACTTGCAGAGAATTGCGCCTATGTTCATTTGGCAAAAGCAAATACGAAAATTTTTTATTGGAAAAACAATTACGAAGTGGATTTCGTAGTGGAAAGTCCCATGGCCACGCCCATTGAAGTAAAATACCAAAATGACATAAAGTCAGAAGATTTTAAGGGGCTCTATTCGTTCTTCAAGCACTTTAAAAAAGTGAAATACGGGATAATGGTCACGAAAGACCGGTTTGAAACGCATAAAACAACGGATGGAAGAACCATCCAGCTTGTGCCGCTGTGGCTGTTCCTGCTGTCATCTTGACCCGCGCAGTCAACTACGGTCTCCCTCGCCATCATTTTTCCCAGCCATCCATTCCTGCCATGCAGCCTACTCATTTCCAATTGCCCGATGCGCCGGAATGTTTTGCAAGGCAATGAACAGCCAAGGGGCAAAGACCTGCACAAAGTGCGGCTACAGGTTCAACGGCAAGAAGAAGTGACCTTGCCGTTTTTTTCATTTTATTTTTGTTTTTCTACTGTAAATTCTATCGAATTTGCAGTGCGGACCAAGTCTGTCCGCAGACTTTGTCCTTCTTTTTCAGCCCATTTCCTTCCCCCTGATTCACCGCTTAGCTGCTCAGAATGCAAGCTGGCCCATCAAAAAGCCGAACACGTAGTTCACCCCGAAGAAGATGGAAAACGCGATGACGGGCATCCAGGAAAGGTCGGTCAATCCCTCGCTCTCCTTGCCCTTGGTTATCATGCCCGAGGCAAGGGAGGAGAGGAAGACCGTGAGGGCTATCGCAGTCACAGAGTACCAGAAGAAAAGCTCGGAGGAAATGATCTCGCCCCTGCTGCTGCTCTTCCTTGCTGGCGCAGGACTGGTCGCCCTTCTGTTGTTCCTGCTCTTCGGCAGGAAGAGAAGGAAGAAGGAGCAGTTTTTTTCTTTTTTTCCATATTATNNTTTTTTCCTTTTCCCAATTTTTCCGGAAAAAAGCCGCTTTGCAATCGGCGCGCCCTGAGAAAGAAAAACCGCAATCACGCCACTCTGCAATCAATGCGCCTGCGCAAAGAAGTTGTTGGATGTGGAAATAAGCAGCCAGCCTAAAATATCGTCAAGAAAACATTCTAGAAAGTTTATAAACATTACTTACCAATCATCAAAAAGTGGGAAATATAAAGTCAGCGCCCATGGGTGCAGACAAGCGCCAGAATCTTCTCTTATCCGAGGTGAGCCTATGAACTCTTGTGGTACAATATCAGAGCGCAGCGTCGCAAACCGCCCTTTCGGCAGGCTGCTTGCACTGTCCTTCCTGTTCATCGCGATATTCGCAGGATCAGCGTATGCAAAGGCTGCAGTGTTAAACGTCACCTCTCCGGATGCAGACGCAACATACAAGGCCGGCGCAGTGATAAACATCACGGTAACGTTCAATGAATCAGTTGGAGTGTTGTCTGGAACTCCGACTCTTACCCTAAATACTGGGACGATAAAGAGGAATGCCACTTACTCTTCCGGTAGCGTTTCTAACACGCTTACCTTCACCTATACTGTAGTGGCAGGCGACAACTCAAGCGATCTAGATTACCTGAACACCACTGCCTTGCAGCCCGTAGGTAGTATAGGCAATTTTGACACCGGTTCGGCAAACCTGACTCTAGTAGAACCAGGAGCTGAAGGCTCGCTTAGCTTTAACAAGGCAATAGTGATTGACACCATCTCACCAACAATATCAGCCGTCAACACC
>DUFS01000078.1 GCA_013331805.1 Microcaldota archaeon
TATTTCTTGATGTACCGCGGCTACCGCACCAAGAAGGATGCTGCAGAATTGGGGCAGGAGAATAAAAACGCAGCTGGCAGGGGAGGCTAAGCTTACCGCTCATTTGACAAGCAGCATCTTTATTGTCTCAGACTTCCCACCCGCGTCAATTTTGCATATATAAGTTCCGCTGGCAAGCCCTGAAGCGTCAAATGCGATCTTGTTCTCCCCAACTGGCATTTCCTGGTTTTGGACAAGCGTGGCGACTTCCTGCCCCAAAATATCGTAGATTTTGACAGTGGCGCGCTCAGTCACAGGCAGCATGAAACTTATGGTGGTGGACTGGTTGAAGGGGTTTGGGAAATTGCTCAGGTTCATCGACTGAAATGCTGCCAAGCCCTTCTGCTCCAGTGCAACTTCATCAGAGTAGGCAAAGCTGAACATTGCGACAGGAAGGCCATAATCGTTGATAAAATCATCTTTCTTCACTTCCCTTATCCGGTAGTAAAACGTGCCGCTGCCCAAATCCCTGTATGTGAAAGAATTCGTCGATGGATCCACTTCGCCTAGCTTCTGGACGAACTCTCCCCCCATTCCACCGCGTTCAATCCGCTCAATATCATATTTCAGGACATTTGGTTCAGGCGAAACATTCCACCTCAGCTCGACCGTCCCATCCCTGAGTTCCTGAGCAGTGAGCCCTGCTGAGCCAATGGAACCAATATTGCGATAGTCATAGGAATTCAGTGACATGTTTGGATAGCCACCAGCTTTCAATTTTTCCAGATCCGGCTCATACAGACCGCCAGCCCCTATCTTGAGAGGAAGCGATTCAATGCTAGTGGATGGTTCAGTAAAGCCAAGCGAGAGTGAACTCGTGTTCTTGCCAATGAATTCAGCGAGATTTGAATCGAGTGGTAAACCACCTGCAGTGGAACAAGAGTTTAATACGTTGACTGTTTTGCCTGGCTCAAAATAATCCTTCAGCCTGCGAAGCAGGTCAGCATCCGACAGGTCAACAAAAAATAAGTCGGAATCATCGGTTTGCTTGAGTGCCATTGTGGTGGAGCCGCCATGCAAGTTCCAGACCACAAGCGAGATCTTCTTGCCAGTTTTTTCATAAATTTTCCCTATGTTTTCAACAAGCTTCTGGTCATTGCCAGGCTCCACGCACATCATATCCAATCTGCCTTCGTTTTCTTGCCAAAGCTGATGGTTTAATGATCTCCACGCAGTCACACCGCGCATTCGCTTGGTCTGGACTACCACTATGAGCTGATCCTTAGGCGTTTTTTGCCCTGTGAGAACCTGATACTGGCGGTATTGCTGCTCTATTACGGGCATTCCAGAGAAATGTGTGATATTGGATGAATTGAACAGAATCTTTGCCACGTTCTCCTGCGGATAATTCTTGGCAAGCTCATAAATGCGCTTGTAATCCTCAATTTCAACAAGGCTGTCTGGTGATTCTGGTGCAGAACCAGGGTAGTTGCTCCATTCAGGGGATTGGTCCCTCATTGCAATAGCAGTCTCACGATCCAGTTTGAAAAGCGAATAGGATGGTGAGTCAAATAACTCAGGCGAGAGGAAGCCGCACTTGAGCAGGAGAACTGCGGCTTTGTCCATGTCTATTGTGCCCTGTCCAAGAAGATTCTCCAGCTTGGGTAGAACTATCGATATAGCCCGAGTGCCATACGCTGAAATTACGGAAAAGATTGAACCTCTGTATTGGTTGCCATCAGTTACAGACATTAAGGATGTCATGTTGCCAAGCGACCTTTCCAGTATTGGGTCTGGAAATTCGGTCATGCAGAGTATCTGGGCAAGAACCCCTGCCACATAAGGCTGTGTTATTCTCATATAGTATTCTTGAATTTCCAGCATGGAATTCAGGCCGGATGCAATCTGTTCAAAATCCGCACTAGATAGCTTATTGCGATGCTGGTAGCATAAGTTTCCAAGCAGACTCAGCGCGCTGTGCCTATCCTCATAAAACATTGTTTGGTCACTGGCAATCTCAAAGATGATTTCAGACGCACGGATCAGGTCAGGAGTGGTCACTTTTTCACGATTTTTAGAGACGAACATGCATCCCACAATATTGAATACATCGAAATCTCCACCATGGTGGGCAAAATAACTGAGTGACGACAGCGCTATGTTCAGAATCTGACTGTAGTCCGCCTGGCTCAGATCAACCGAATCCGTGATGGCCTGGAGAAATTTCAGCGCCGTCTCCCTTACCAGCAGAGAAGGATGCCCTTCCAGAATATCCTGGGAGGCGCTTACCAGCCCGTGCAGGTTTTCTTCAGATATGGGGTTGTTCGCAACCAACTTGGATGCAGTTTCTAGGGCATAGCTTACCGACATCCAAGCATCAGAAGAAGTGTTTTCGCTTATTGAAATGACCGAGTTTACTGTCCTGTCAATTATTTCTGGCGAATACTGCCTGTTAACGGAAAAAACCTGCCTTAAAGCTTCAAAGCCTTCGAACTTTCCAGGCACAGGTATTGAGTCGTGATTGATGAAATAGTCCAGTATTACACTAACAGTTTCTTCCGCGTCTTCACGGGTGATTATCCTTGTGCCTGGCGGCACGGCATCTTTGAATATGCCTATCAGCTGCCTTATGGCATTAACCTTTTCCATGAGATTGTTTGAAGTTTTGAGTATTGCAAGCTGGGTGGCAATGTCCCCGTCCATCTGCAGCTTTGAAGAAGCACCGCTCTCCCCCTTCTTAATAAGAAAACCTTCTCGGTTTTTGGATTGCTGGTCGTTGAAAACCACTGGCTGCTGCATACTTGTCTGTGGGGTTTCCTTTAGCTTTGAAGGCACCTGAGCACCAATAGGATTCAGGGTGAAAATATTATATTCAGAGCGTTACCTTGAGGCCGAGCTCCTTCTTGAGCTCGCGGTAGCGGTTCCGAATCGTCACCTCGGTCACGCCAGCCACGTCTGCCACTTCCTTCTGCGTGCGCCTTTCGCCGTACATTGCTGATGCGATGTAGACAGCGGCTGCGGCAACGCCTGTCGGGCCCCTTCCTGAGATCAGGCCCTTGGTGATTGCCTTCTTGAGAAGGGAAATCGCCTTTTCCTGAACGTGGCCTGACAGCTTGAGAGCCGCGGTGAATTTGGGCACGTAGTGCGCAGGGTCGGTGAGCGGAACCTCTATGCCAAGCTCGCGCCTGACAAAGCGGTAGGCCCTCCCGATTTCCTTCTTTTCAATTCCAGAAACCCTGGAAATCTCGTCAAGAGTGCGCGGTATGCCCTGCATGCGGCAGGTTGCGTAGATGACAGCCGAAACAACCGATTCGATCAGCCTTCCCCTGATAAGCTCTGCCTTGATGCATTTTCTGTAAAGCAGGGCTGCGGATTCGCGGATGGAGTCCGGCAAACCGAGATAAGATGCTATCCTGTCCAGTTCGGAAAGCGCAATGGCGAGGTTCCTTTCCATTGAGGATGCTATGGAGGCCCTCTTGTGCCACTTCCTCATGCGGTAGAGCTGCGCCTGCTTCTTGGGCGAGATCTTCGCGCCGCGTATGTCGCGGTTGTACTGGTCTATTTCGGTCACAAGCCCCTTGTTGGGCCTCATGTACTTTATTGGGGCTCCGCCACGCGCCCTCTTTTCGCGCTGCTCGGCGTCAAATGCCCTCCACTCAGGCCGCGGGTCCTCGATATTCTCCGCAATGATGAGCCCGCAGTTGGAGCACACCAGCTCGCCTTTCTCGTAGTCGCGGGTAAGCCGCTTGCTCCCGCATTCTGGGCATTTGTCAGCCATGATTCCACCTCTATACTAGGGCTTCGTCTGATAGTTAGATTTTAAAAAGTTTCCAAACCGTTAACCCCGTATATGTATACAAGGATTTATAAACTTTTCTTCAGCAGGCGTTTCAGCCTCAGCGCGAAAGGAAATAGACTACGGCAACAATGACCAGGATCAATAGGCCGGTGAACAGCAGCTTGTCGATCATGCATGCATATTGGATTTGCCTGTATTTAAGCTTTTCAGCCCATTTTCTTGCCATGAAGGCCGCATTCATAACTGACACCCATTTCGGCTACCGCAGATTCGAATCCGACGCCCTTTCGCAGGGTGGCGAGGCTATTCTGGCGGCTGCAAGGGAGTCCGACCTGCTCATTCTTGGCGGGGACAACTTCGACACCCCGCTTCCGAGAATGGAAACGCTTGCAGAGGTTACGAAAATCCTGAGGCAGGCCCTGGAAATTTTTCACACGCGGGGAATAATCGGCGTGCCGATTTTCGCAATACACGGAAACCACGACAGGCGCGCAAAGGGATATGTGCACCCCACGGAGCTATTGGCGCAGGGGGGCTTTGTCAGGAATTTCCACAACCAGACCATTGTCTATGAGCTGAATGGTGAAAAAGTCGCGGTTTCGGGCATGGGAAGCGTGCCAGAGGACCTGGCGCGCGAGGGGCTGAAGTCGATCGCGTGCAAGCCTGTGCAGGGCGCCTTCAACATTTTCGTCCTGCACCAGTCTTTCCAGGAATTTGACGTCTCGAGAAACGAGCAGTACATATCATTCGACGACCTGCCCGAGGGGTACGACCTTTATCTTTGCGGGCACGTCCACAAGCAGAACCTGTCCGGCAAGGTGAAGAATCCGGGAAGCACGGTGGTGACCCAGCTGCGTGAGGACGAAATCGGGCAGCGGGGCTGGCTTTTAATTGACACCAAGGCAAAAATCCAGGAATTCCGTCCTATTAAATCCAGGGAGCTTTATCACAAGGTGATCGAATTTGAGGGAGCGACACCGGATGAATTCAGGCAGAGGATTATTGCAGAGGTGAATTCGGCGCGCGCATCTTCCGCTTCCTCCCTTGTGAAAATTGTCGCAAAGGGCTCGCTTGCGCCAGGATTCCATCCTTCAGACTTCCGCCTCCCTGAATTCGGGGAAAACGTATTTCTAGACAACTCCATTGGCTCTGAAAGCCTGAGGGAGAGGATTGCCAAGATCAAGCTCACGCGGGAGCAGAAAAGGGGGACCAAGGAGCTTGCCATGCAGATTCTGCGGAAAAAGCTCGAAGGCACTGCATATTCGCTTGGCGATCCGGAAAAAGTTTTCGAAAGCCTGCTGGACGGAAGCTTCCTCAAGGGGGCAAGGGAGAGGATTGAGAAGGGCGCGCAGCAGCTTTAGTACTTGAGTACGACTGCCATGGCCCGGAAATGCTTTTTCAGCAAGGAAAGCCCGTTTTCGTACTTTTCCCGGCTGAAACGCGGCTCCAGAACCACCGCCACGAGTTCAGGGAAATCCTTGGCGTATGCAGGGCATTTGTCAAGGAAGGCCTTCTCAGGGCCCTTATCCCCGTGGCGCTGCAGCTCCACTGCGACCTTTTCCACTGAAACGGACGGGCGGTTCTGCGCAACGTAAAGTCCCACGCTCAGCCCTGGAAAAGCTTTCCTCAGATGGTCCGCAAGCTCAGCCCTGTATGATGGGTCATCCGAGCTTTCTGAAGGCGCCCGGAAATTGCTGACAGATTCTGCGACCGCCCCCAAGAGATTCACGCCCGTTTCTTCATTTGCAATTTTCAGGGATCCGGGCCTGGTTGGCGTTTCGGGCGCAAAATCAACAGAGGAGCGGATTATTCCAGGGTGCCATTTTCCGAAAATGGACTGGGTCGGGCCTTTTCTTCCGGACCCTGCGGAGTAACCTGCAGTTCCTGACGAACCTGGAGCAACCTGCCCTCCCAGGATTTTTGCCGTCCCTGAACCTCCTGGCTCGCTTGATTTTGCCATCAGCAAAAGCATGGCAAGGAGAAGCACGGCTACGAATGCCAATCCGGCCATGGCTGCGAAAAGCAGCGGATTTTCATTGGCCCAGTTCAGAATGGGCTGCAGGATGAACATGTAAATGAAGATCAGTGCGCCTATGGCGAGTATTGCCGGAAGGGGAAGCCCGCCAGGATCAGAATCGTAGTCGCCCATCCCATCTTTCCCCATCCAATATGGAATCCTAGAATTCCACCCTGTCACAGCGCATATAGTCGCGAAGAACCTTGGGAACGGTGAAGCCGCTTTCATCCTGGCAATTCTCCATTATGGCGATCATCGTCCTGCCGACCGCAATCCCGCTCCCGTTTAGCGTGTGCACGAACTCCATTTTCCCAGCCCTCCTGAAGCGGATGGCGGCCCTCCTTGCCTGGAAGTCAGTGCAGTTGGAGCATGAGGAAATTTCCCTGTATTTGTCCTGCGAAGGAAGCCAAACCTCTATGTCATAGGTTTTCGAAGAGGCAAAGCCAAGGTCTGCTGTGCAAAGCTCGACAACCCTGTACGGAAGCTCCAGCTTCTGCAGCACTGACTCTGCATCCTTGGTAAGCGTTTCGAGCTCATGGTAGGATTTCTCGGGCGCTGAAAACTTGACCAGCTCCACCTTGCTGAATTGGTGTTGCCGGAGTATTCCCTTGATGTCCTTTTGGTAGCTTCCTGCCTCCCTGCGGAAGCACGGGGTGTACGCGCAGAATTTCATTGGAAGTGAAGCCTCCTCGAGTATTTCGCCTGCAAACAGGTTGGTGACAGGTACTTCGGCAGTGGGGATGAGCCAGAGGTCGTCATCGCAGCACTTGTAGAGCTCCTCTGCGAATTTTGGAAGCTGGCCTGTCCCGGTCATTGTTTTGCTGTTCACAAGGAAAGGGGGGAGAAGCTCGGTATACCCGTTCATCACCTGCAGGTCGAGCATGAAATTCACAAGCGAGCGCTCCAGCCTTGCCGCAAGGCCTTTGAGAACTACAAAGCGGTGCCCTGCGAGTTTCGCGCCCCGCTCAAAATCAATCAGGCTTTTTTCAGCAACCTCGTAATGCGGCTTTGCGGATTTGCTGTCCTTTTTCGGATTGCCCCATTTGCGGACCTCTTGGTTGTCCTCCTCGCTTTTGCCAACTGGGACGGATTTGTCCGGAAGGTTCGGCACATTCATGAGTATGCCCGCCATTTCAGCCTCTTGCTTTTCTGCTTTCGCATCGAGCGAGGCGATTTCTTCAGAAAGCTCCTTGGTTTTTTTTATTATGGGCTCTATTTTTTCGCCTTTTTTCTTTGCTTCGGATATTTTCAGCGAAACCGCGTTCTTTTCGCCCTTGAGCTTGTCAGCCTGCTGCTTGAAATGGCGCCACTTCTTGTCCAGCTCAATCAGCTTTTTCACAGGTTCGATGCCCTGCCCCCTGTCCTTTAGCGATTGCTCGAGTATCCCCGGGTCTTCCCTTATCAGTTTAAGAGAAAGCATCTACTTCAACTCCTTTTTGAGCTGTTCGATTAGCTCCTTTCCAATCCGAATCTGCGCCTCCTTGGTGCTGCCCCCTATGTGGGGCGTAAGGACTATGTTGTCAAGCTCGCAAAGCTTTCCAGTATAGGGCTCCTGCGGATAGACGTCGAGCGCAGCTCCTGCGATTTTCCCTTCCTTGAGCGCAAGATAGAGCGCTTCCTCATCCACCAAGCCGCCGCGCGCGGTGTTTATCAGGACCGCGCCCTTTCTCATTTTTGCAATTGCGGCAGGATTGATGAGCTCGCGGGTTTCTGGCGTCAGGGGCACATGCAGGCTGACATAGTCCGATAGCGCCATCAGGTCATTGAGATTCACCTGCCTGCCCAGGGTGGAATTGGGCGTCCTCGGGTCGTAGTAAACGATTTCCATGCCAAGCGCTGTAGCTTTTAACGCAAGCATGGCGCCTATTCTTCCCAGCCCCACTATTCCCAGTGTCTTGCCTTCGAGTTCGGTGCCAGAAAGCTCTTTTTTTATCCAGGTCTTTTTCTTCATTGAAAAGTCAGCCTTGGCTATCTTGCGGCTGACTGCGAACATCATTCCAAGCGCCAGCTCTGCAACCGCATTCGAGGAGGCGCCTGGGGTGCTGATCACCTTTATCCCCCTCTTTTCGCAGGCCTCCTTGTCGACATTGTCCAGGCCCACGCCCGCCCTTGCCACTATTTTGAGCCTGTGCGCATGCGAGAGCAGCTCAGCATTCACCTGGGTGGCGCTCCTTACAATTAGTATGTCCGCATCCTTGATGGCAGCCTTGAGATCATTCGGGACAAGGATTACCTCCCCAAGCTTTTGGATTTCGGAAACCGCCTCCTTTTCCATGCTGTCGGCAATCAGTATTTTCATGTTCTCCCCTTTCACTTGCCCAGGACTTTTCGTATTGCATCAAAGGCGTATTCCAGGTCTTTGTCTTCGAAATTGCCTATGTGGCAGATCCTGAAGAATTTCCCCTGCAGCTCGCCGAAGTCGCGCGCAGTTACCAGTTGGTATTTTTCGCGCAGCTGCTTCCTTATTTCGTCAGCATTTTCCAGTATGAAGCCGGTTATTGTGGGCGAGTAGAAGCCCGGCTCTGCGAAAACCTTGTAGCCCATGCTTTCCACGAATTTCCTTGACTTTTCCGCTGCAGCGCCATGTCTTGCGCGGTGCGCCTCCCAGCCGCCCCTGGAGTCAATGTAGTCCAGCGCAGCCTTTATCGAGAAAATGGCCGAGACTGCTGGTGTGTAGGGGGTCTGGCTGTTTTCCATGTCCTTCTTGTATTTCTTCATGTCCAGGTAAAAGCTGCGCGCGGTTATTGACTCTGCACGCTTCATTGCTTCTTCCGTGAAAGCGACGATTCCCATGCCAGGCGCAGCGCCCATTGCCTTTTGCGAGCCGGTTGCTGCGAAGTCCACTCTGAATTCCTTTATGTCCAGCGGCGCAGCGCCCCATCCTGAAACAGCGTCCAGGATGGTCACCATTCCTTTGGACTTGGCATAGCTGCATATTGCCCTGGCGTCGTTCAGAACGCCTGTGGATGTCTCATTGTAGACCATGGCGAATATCTGCGCCCCTGAACGGTCGATTGCATCCTTTGCGCGTTCCAATGACCAGCCCTTTCCCAGGGGCTGCTTTTCCACCTGCGTGCTGCAATAGACCTTGGAACAGGAGGCAAGCTTGTCGCCGAAAGTCCCGTTGGCTATCACCAGGGACTTGTCGTTGGGCTTGGTTAGGCAGGCAAAAGCCATCTCAATTCCTGCGGTGCCCGAGCCTGTGACCAAAAAAACGTGGTCTGCGTTGAAATCCTTTTTCAGGCGGGGCACTATGTTGCCGATGAGCGCCTTTATTTCCGGCCCGCGGTGGTAGATCATCTCCTGGCTCAGGGAAAGCCTAATGGGGTCGGCAAGCGCAACCGGTCCTGGTGTTAGCAGTCGCATGGAAAAACTCCTTTTGCATCAAAATTCCGATGACAAGATTAAAATAATGTCACAAGGCGCGGCTGGTGCGGGATGAAGGACAGCATCCCGCGAGGAACCTAACTCCGTTTCCTGTAAAGCAGGTAGCCGCCCACTCCCACGACGATGGCCAGGATGGCTGCCAGGAAGATTCCCAGCGTCGCGATTGCTGCAAGCTGCCTGGCCGTGCTGCCTTTTTGCCTGCTTTCAGTGCCGCTTTCGGCATTTTCCTCCCCAGTGCGCACCTGTCTGCCAGAATGAATCTGTACTGTCTCATTTTTTTCCTGCCCCTGCATGGTTGGCCCCTTTGTCTCAGGTTCGGACAGCTGTTCTTGGGAATCCGGAACAACCGCTGAAAATTCTTCCGGCAATTCTCCTGATGGCTGGGCAGGCGAGCGGCCACTGTTGGCAGCGCCTGCAGGCTCTTCCCCCTGCGCCTGGGATGCGATTGGATGTTCGGCTGGCGGCAAGAAATCTTGAGGTGAAGATTCAAGGTGAGATGGCATCACCTGAGGCGCAGGGGGAGCAGAGAGAAGACTGTCACAAGGTGCGGCATAGGGCCCACAATCCTGCCATGCAACCCCTGGGTTGCCCGCTGCATCTTGTAAGCCTAATCCTTGGTCCGGCTGCTCATTCCCAGGCGTTTCCGGGTTCTGCTGGCAGAATGTGCTCAGGCTGATGGGTTGCGAGCCGAGCGGCAGGTCGGGTGAGCAGGGCAAAGCCTCCTCTGCCCAGGAAACCGAAACCAGGACTGCCAATGCAAATAATATGGAAGCTTTCATTCCAAGTCCTCCGAGTAAATCTTAACTTGTGGCAGGCCCTTCTCAAAATGCCTGGCTTCGCCTCCTTCCAAGTTCTCCAAGCCACTCTTCACTTGTGGCAGGCCTCCCTCAAAATGCCTGGCATCGCCTCCTTCCAGGCTACCGCCATAAGAACCGCCTCCTCCCTTTCGCTTGAAGTAAATGTAAATTCCAGCCCCTAGGGCAAGGGTCAATGCAGCAGCGCCAATCAGCAGAACCGAGGCAATTGGCATAGCTTTCTCCTCAATCCCCTGCTCCTGCGCAACTTGCCCTCCGGCCTCCTGCTCTTCCCCCAATTGCTGCTTTGGAGGGAGTTGCTGAGGCTGCGAGGGCTGCTCAGGCGGATAGATGGAACTGCTTGGTTCAGGCTTAACTTCCGGTTGGGGCTGTTCCTCAATGGGATTTTGCTGCTGGACAGGTGGCTTGCGTCCTTCGCCAGCTCCTACATTGCCCCCGGCGCTGCCTGACGAGCTCCCCTGCGGAGAGCCGGCCATGTATTGGTACTGTATTATGAATGAGGAATGGGACAAGCCGGACACAGAGAGCGTGTTGCCTGAGAGAGTGCAGGTGATTCCCCCGGCAGTGCCATTGCAGGGCACTATAATTTCACCTGCTTCCCCGCAAAGCAAGGAGAAGGAGGCGGTGGCGTTCTCCTGATCCCTGACGCAGACTGCATCATAGGCTGGATTTGCCCCGCTGATGCTGATTGTTTTGGTGCCTGCGATCAACCCTGCCTGAGGTATGCCGCTTGAGGAGGCATAGGAGCGGTAGCCTGCCGGTCCCTGCGAGGTGGTGCTGTTTACAAGCTGCACCTCGCTGAAATTCAGGGAGGTACTGGAGAAGTTGAAGCTGAAGTTGAGGAAGAGGAAGCCCCCTGATGTGACATTTACCGGAATATTGTCGCCATAACCCCTGCCAGTGAAGTTGGAAGTATTGGCTATTGTTGCAACAAGGTCGGAAAGCCCGGTTGCCGAAATATTGGATGCGTTGCCGTAGGCAGCTATCTGGATGTAGGGGTGCCAGTCCGAGCAGGAACCGGAGAAGTTGCCGCCAACAGTTGAGGAATTGAACGGCAGGGACGAGCCGGCATCGGCATAACTGTTGTTGTCAAGGTCCACTATGTCGTATGTTACCCAGCTTCCTGTCCCATTTACAAAATAGTAAGTGTTGCCCCTGAAGGAGTCGTTGAGGGTGTTGCCTGCGCCATTAGTCAGGCAATAGACCCAGCTGGCGCCAGTTATCGTGTTTTGCAGGAAGCTGTTGGTGTTGTAATAGTAGTTATAGAGGGCATAATCAGAGCCGGAGGAAATGGTGGAATTGGCGACATTGTTTCCAGTGCCATAATAAATCTCAAATCCTCTGCCCGTGTTGGAGATGGCGCTGATATTGGTGAAGTTGTTGTAACTTGAACTGCCCGTGTAGATGCCTGTGCCTGAGGTGGAGGTGCCNNTGAGGTGGAGGTGCCTGTGGAGTTGGCGATGGTGTTGTAGTTGGAGATTTCGTCGAGGTAGATGCCGTAGCCCGAGGTGGAAGTGGCGGTGGAGTTGGTGATGGTGTTGTTGGAGCTTGAGTCGAGGTAGATGCCGATGCTCGTGTTGGAGGTGCCTGTGGAGTTGGTGATTGTGTTGCTGGAGCTGTAGCTTATGTAGATGCCTGTGCCTGAGGCGGAGGTGAATGTGGAGTTGGCGATGTTGTTGTTGGAGCTTGACTGGAGGTCGATGCCGATGTATGAGTTGGAGGTGAATGTGGAATTGGTGATGGTGTTGTTGGAGCTGAGGAAGAGCCAGATGCCGATGTATGAGTTGGAGGCGCCGGTGGAGTTGGAGATGGTGTTGTTGGAGGATGAGTCAAGGACGATGCCGAAGTCTGAGTTGGAGGTGCCGGTGGAGTTGGCGATATTGTTGCTGGAGCTTGACTGGAGGCGGATGCCGATGCTGGTGTTGGAGGTGGCGTTGGCGTTGGTGATATTTGAATAGTTGGAATAGAATATCTTGATGCCGCCGCTGGTCGCGTTTGAATTGGTTATNNTGTCTGCGATTGTGTTGCTGCACTGGGAAATCGAACTGATTGAGAGGTAGATGTCAGTCGCGCCAGTGAATGATGAGCCGGTGATTGTGTTGTTGGAGCTTGAGTAGACGTAGATGCCGTAGCCTGAGGTGGAGGTGCCGGTGGAGTTGGTGATGTTGTTGTTGGAGCTGAAGGCGAGTTCGATGCCGTAGCCTGAGGTGGAGGTGAATGTGGAGTTGGAAATGGTGTTGTTGGAGCTTGAGTAGAGGTCGATGCCGTAGCCGTAGCCTGAGGTGGAGGTGCCGGTGGAGTTGGTGATGTTGTTGCCGGAGCTTGACTGGAGGTAGATGCCGCGATTTGAGGTGGAGGTGCCGGTGGAGTTGGCGATTGTGTTGTTGGAGCTTGTGAGAAGGTAGATGCCGTAGCCTGAGGTGGAGGTGCCGGTGGAGTTGGCGATGGTGTTGTAGTTCGCCCCGTTGTAAAGGTAGATTCCGTATCCGCCTGACCGCGTCGTGCTTGCGGTCGTGTTGCTGACTGTCCCGTTGTCCGCAGTGTTGAAGTAAATCGCGGTGGAGAAGTTGGATACTCGGCAGTTCCTTATCGTGGTGTTGAACTGGTTGGTGCTGATGCCGTAGGTGCCTGAGGCGTTGTTGCCTGTCATGGAGAAGCCCCTGCACTCAAGCGTCACGTTTTCCGCGGTGACATTGAAGCAGGTGGAGCCGGTAATGCTCACGTTCGAAAGAAGCGTGTATGCCGTGTTTGCCACTCCCAGGCTGCCGCAGCTTTGAAGAGGCATTGCTGCAAGTGCTGGCCCATAGTCTGCCCCTCCGCCCACCCACCTGTCAGAGGCAGTTGTCTGGCCGATTGGGTAGTCGCTTCCTCCGTCCGCCCAAATCGTGCCTGCTGAGCTTGCCAAATCCATGTCCTCAGCACCAACATAGAAGTTGCCCTGCGCAGCTCCTGAAACGCTGGTGTTGAAGCTGTTGCTGCTCCCCCCAGAATTGTTCACCCATAAGCCAGCGTTGTTGAAATGGTTGTAGTAGAAGAAGTTGCCGGTGGAATTGGAGCTGATGGAAAGGGCGGTTGCGCAGGCTGTGAAGGTGGAGTTGGTGAAATAGTTGCCTGTGGCAGTGTCAAGAAGCACGCAGTTTGTTGAAGCGGCTGAAAGGCTGGCTTGCAGGTTGAAGAAGGAATTGGATGAGCCTCCAATTACCTTTACTCCATTCTCAAAGTCAACAAGCTTCACATTCTGCACAGTTATGTTGGTGCCACCTACCACCAGGCCAGAGTGACCGCTTGAGGAGTTGCCTATGATGGAATAGTTCAGCCCTTCAAACACATAATCGCTTCCCTCCAGCACCAGCCCGTTCTCACCAGGGCAGCTCATGTTGCCTGCAAGCGTGGTTGCGGCTGAAACCGTGGTGTTGCATGCCTGCCTCATTGTCTTGGTGTCGTTCTGGCTGGAGGAGTACTTGCCATTTATGTAGACATTGACATTGCACTCCCAGCTGTCGCTTTGATTGATAATTTCAGAGGAGAGGTTGGAAACCAGCACAGGGGTGTCAACTGGCACGTTTTCCAGGCTGCCTGCCAATGAGGTTTGGTTGGTGCCATTCAGGAACCACTCAAAGGACACGTTAAGATAGAGGCTTGGGGCATGGTGAAGGGTGAGATTGCAGCTTATTTCCTGGCCATCGGCTGGATTAACTGGGGATATGCTCACGTTTGCCTTGGGATATGATGCCTTGGGATCGGCAAAGAAGAGAGTGCTCCATGACAGGTGCGGCACCGCGTTCCAGAGCATGTCTGCATAGTACTGGTCCTGCACGAAGTTGTAGGCAAGTATGTCTGGCTTGTTGGAGCCTGAAACAAATGGCTCCTCGCTGCATCCGTATGCAGCAGTGGCGCCCTGAGATATCATGTCAGCTGAGAGCCCGTCGATGTTGCCGTGATATGAAGGGGAGGTTTGCCTGGCGGTGAAGGAGTATCTTGGGCTGGCAAGCCCCCCTGGAAGCCAGCTCATGTTTGGGAAGGCTGCTGGCACGAAGCTGTTGTACTGGTAGAAGTCTGCGTAGGAAACATTGGTGTAGAAAATGTTTGGGATGGTTGCTGTCTGGGAATAGGTGCCTGTGTCGTTGATTGTTATGTTGAAGCCTGCAGCATTCAGCGTGGTGTTCGCCCTCCTGATTTCTGTCTGGAAGGCGCCCGCAGTATTCACCAATAACGCGCTTCCGTGATTCCTTTCGTGCTTGCTTATGTTTGCCGAGCGGTCTATCATGCCAATTACATCTGAAACATTGAAGCCGTCCAGCCTGGTAACAAGGTAAATGCCGAATGCTGCATGAGAGAATGGCACGAAGCCATTGTATGCGCTTGCGGGGTAGTTGGTAGTGAAAAAGGAGGAGGCGTTGTAGTAGGGATTGGCAAGCTTTCCGTTTTTGCCTATGTAAATCTCGTAGGAACCGCC
This sequence comes from Microcaldota archaeon, assembly GCA_013331805.1. Lineage (GTDB taxonomy): Archaea > Micrarchaeota > Micrarchaeia > Anstonellales > Anstonellaceae > UBA10161 > UBA10161 sp10161u. The sequence continues at coordinate 14,454 of DUFS01000078.1, forward strand.
CACAAGGGCAAGCTCGGAGTCCACGGATGATGCATTGTAGTTTGAGCCGCCTGTCGAAGCATAGTCAGCCTCGTCGGTATAGGTGGGCATTCCCTTGGTAAGCACTATGTAGTTGAGTACGCAGCCCGTGCAGTTTCCAACGTACTCCTTTATGGGCGCAACCACGCTGGCATTCAGCACGCTTACCCTCATCGGAGTATTCTCCCCGTCAGGCAGATATACCTCCACCACGTTTTCCACTCCTCTCCTGTCTATGAAATACTGGGAGATGGCAAGCGAGTCGGAGGAGCCCTGCACAGACACCAGCAGGACATCTGAATAGGCATTGTTGGGGGTGGTTGTGTAGTTGAGAAGCGAGCGGAAGAACCTTAAGGTGGAGTTGGAAGTGCCATCTGCATTCCTGCCGCTGCCCCTGTTGCCAGAGTACCAGGCTGTGGCAGCCTGTGAGGTGGCATCAGAGCCGTTGGAGAGATACAGGGGCCAGTGGCCCTTGTTGTAGCTGAACGCAGCCTGGCTCTGGTCGGAGTAGAACTTCTGGTCTGTGCCGTTGTAGTCAAGCTCGTTTGCCACCCTGTAAAAGGAGTTGATTGGGGAGTCTGCAAGGTTTATTCCGAAAAGCGCATTGGAGCGCGTGGTGATGTCCTGAAGGGTGTTGTTTGAGGTGCCGTTGAGGGTGAGCCCTGAAAGGCTGTTGCTTTCAAGCACCGCACTGGCGAGGTTGTTGAGCGCCCCTGTGATGTAAATGCCGTTCCCGCCGTTGCTTAAGGAAGTTATGGAAGAGATATTGCTGCCATTTGAAGAAACGCTTATGCCGTTCTGGGAGTTTTGCCAGGAGGTGAGATTGGCAAGCGAGCTGTTGGCAGAATCAAGGAGCATCCCGGTCTCAAACCCGGAAACAGAGCAATTCCAGACCCTGATTGCTGAGGAGGAAGAGGTGAGGTTGAAGCCTGCGGTGCCATCTGTTCCTGTCCCGTCCACTGCGTAGTTCCTGCAGTCCAGCGTGGTTCCCGCAAGGTTGTCAAGGGTGAAGCAGGTGGAAAGATAATCGCTTATGCTCTGGTTGAGAACGTAATAGGTGTTGTTCTGTAGGCTGCCTGTGCATGCATCCAAGTAAACCGGAGGGGCTATGGTGAGGCTGTTGGAAAGCACTGCTTCCCCCTGGCTGTTTCCGTCAGTTGGGGTGACTGATGCCTGCCAGGTGTCGCCTTCCTCTGTCTCTGATGCCGGTATGGTGGTTAAGGTGTGGTTGGCCAGCCCCTGCTGGTAGTCATACGATATCTTGGCTTGCTGTAGAACATAGGGGTAAAAGCGGAACTCGTCCATGGTGCCGTTGAAGAAATAGCCGCCGTTAGACCTTGCACCAATGTACACATCCCTGGTGCTATTTATGTTGACTGATGCGAAACTGGAGATGCCTGCCTTTTCATCCTCCACGCCGTCCACATATATTTTTGAATAGCCTTGCCTGTCCACTGTCCAGACCACGTGGTGCCAGCTGTCATCGTTGTAGGTCTGGGCGGTATAGCCCTCAGTATAGCTGGTGCCCCTGCCAAGTATCCACCGTATGGTGCCAGTGTGCCAGTCGTTGTATGCCTCTCCTGCAAATGCCAGGCAGTAGCCAGTGGAATCCGGATACACCCACTTGCAGAATATTTCCTCGTCCCAACTGTTCACATGGGTACCGTTCTTCCGCACCCATACTTCAATGCTAAAGTTGCCTGTGCCCACATTAAGGGTAGTGTTGTTGGCAAGGGTGATTACGTCGTCAATGCCGTCAAAGTTGTAAGCCCCGCCTATCATGCCGTTGGGGGTCCAGGTTGGGGCGTAGCTTGCCGTCCCGCCGCCGAGCGTGGCGTTGTTGCCCGAAATGCTGTAGTCCTTAACCGAGCCGCTGCCCGCGTCTGAAACATTGGTGTCAAAGGGCATGTTCAGTATTGCAATGCTGCTGCCGTTTCTTCTCCAGTCCACTATTCCAATGGCGCTGTCGCCATCTGCGTCCGTTATGTTGTAGACAAGAGAGAGATCGTCAATGGTGTAGTTGCCAGATGTGGAACTGCTCAAATTGACGTTGCCTGCCACAGGCGCTGCCGAGAATGTGGCGTTTGCAAGGACCAGAATAGCAAAACAAGAAAAGATCTTCGGCAAACTGCCAGTATAATCCATTACGCCGCACCGAGATTCTGTGTCGCCTTCCTAATTCTATTTTTTGTTCAGCAGCAAAGTATATATAGATAAGTTAAGTTTCCATCTTTCATCAGACAAACAGGAACCGTTTTAACCGAATCATGCCATTTCCATGCCATGCCGGGATACAAACTCGAATCGCCATTCTCGCCTTCAGGGGACCAGCCCGAGGCAATCGAAAAGCTTGTGCAGGGCGCAAACAAGGAGGGAGTCCAGACCCTGCTCGGAGTGACGGGCTCGGGCAAGACCTTCACAATCGCCAATCTCATCGCTGCCACTGGAAAGACCTGCCTGGTGATCTCGCACAACAAGACGCTTGCCGCGCAGCTTTACTCGGAATTCAAGCAGTTTTTCCCGAAAAACAAGGTGGGCTACTTTGTTTCCTATTACGACTATTACCAGCCCGAAAGCTACATCCCCCAGACAGACACCTATATCGAAAAGGACGCGCAGATAAACGAGAAAATCGAGAGGCTCCGCCTGCAGTCCACTGCCCATCTCCTTTCGCCAGGCCCGGCCGTCATTGTTTCCACGGTTTCCTGCATATACGGCCTTGGCTCGCCCAAGGAATGGCTGGATGCATCCGTACAGCTCCAGGCAGGCGCAACCGTGGCCCGCTCCTCACTCCTTGCCTCGCTTATCTCAATCCAGTATGAGAGGAGCGAGTTCGAGCTTTTGCCCGGGATTTTCCGAGTCAAGGGCAACACCATTGACATTGTTCCTGGCTACCAGCAGGAAATCATCCGGATAATACTGAATGATGACAAAATCGAGAGGCTTCAGGTTCTTGAGCCGGTATCCGCCCGCGTGATTGAGGAATTGCAGCAGGTCAGGATCTTCCCTGCCAAGCACTATATTGTCCCGCAAAGCTCGCGCGAGCGCGCGCTCAGGGACATCAGGCTGGAACTGGAGCAGCGGCTGCCCGAGCTTTCCGACCTGGAAGCGCACAGGCTCAAGATGCGGACAAGATACGATCTGGAGCTGATTGAGGAATTGGGCTACTGCAAGGGGATTGAGAATTATTCGCGGCACTTTGACGGAAGGTCGCCCGGCCAGCCGCCTTACACGCTCATGGACTTCCTCCCCAAGGACGCGATAATCGTGATAGACGAATCGCATGTAACCATTCCCCAGCTGCACGGAATGTACCATGGCGACCATACACGCAAAAAAAACCTGGTGGACTACGGCTTCAGGCTGCCCTGCGCGTACGACAACCGGCCGCTGAAATTCGAGGAGTTCGAAAAATACATGAATAACACCGTCTTTGTTTCAGCGACTCCGTCACAATACGAGCAAGAGCACTCCTTTCAGGTTGTGGAGCAGCTGGTCCGCCCCACTGGCCTCCTTGACCCGCAGGTGTCCATCAGACCCACCAAGGGACAAATTGATGACTTGATGAAGGAAGTACAGCTTCGCGCCTCGAAGAACGAAAGGACGCTTGTGACAACGCTCACCAAGAGAATGGCCGAAGACCTCACAGACTACATGACGCAAAAGGGAGTAAAGGTGCGCTACCTCCACTCCGAGATTGAGACGATTCAGCGGACGGAAATCATCCGCAGGCTACGCTTAGGCGAGTTTGACTGCCTGGTGGGGATCAACCTTCTTCGCGAGGGGCTGGACATACCCGAAGTTTCGCTGGTTGCGATACTGGACGCGGACAAGGAGGGCTTTTTGCGGAACGAGACCTCGCTGGTGCAGACAATCGGAAGGGCTGCCCGAAACATTAACGGAACCGTGATACTGTACTGCGACAGGAGGACAGAGGCGATTGAGAGCGCGGTGCTGGAAACTGACAGGCGCAGGAGGGTGCAGGATGAGTTCAACCGCAGGCACGGCATTACCCCAAAAACCATCCAAAAGAACGTGGCGGCCTCGCAGCTTGAGCTTAAGGAGGAGGAAAAGAAGCTTGGGAAAGTCGACCTGCGCGCGCTTGCCATCAACCTGGAGATGGAAATGCAGAAAGCCGCCGAGGATTTGGACTTCGAGAAGGCGATCGAGCTTCGCGACCAGCTCCTGGACGTTCAGCGCAGCATTGGCGCAAGGAAAACAGGCGCAAAAAAAGCAGCTGGCAGGAAGGCAGAGAAAAGGGGAAAGAAGGAAAGTGAATAGACCGACCGGCAAAACGCCGTAGCCACCTATTTAAGTCTTGTTTTGCATAACTTGGCACCCGAACGGGCACGAGTTGGAAAAATGCAGGAAAAAATAGTGATAAGGGGAGCCAGGCAGCACAACCTCAAGAACATTTCGCTTGAGATTCCCCGCAATACGCTTACCGTATTCACCGGCATTTCTGGCTCTGGAAAGTCCACCCTGGCATTCAACACGATCTATGCCGAAGGGCAGCGGAGGTACGTGGAGTCGCTTTCATCATACGCGCGGCAGTTCCTGGGGGTCATGGGCAAGCCAGACGTGGATTCCATTGACGGCCTTTCCCCCGCAATTTCAATTGAGCAGAAGACAACAAGCAAAAATCCCCGCTCCACTGTGGGCACAACTACAGAAATATTCGACTACCTGCGCCTCCTTTACGCAAGAATAGGCATACCCCACTGCCCGAAATGCGGAAAGAGGATAACGACACAGACCACTGACCAGATGGCAAACGCACTGCTTCAGCAAGGTGAGGGAAAAACCGTGCAGGTCATTTCACCCGTGATCAGGGGCAAGAAGGGAACTTATGAGAAGCTGTTTGACGAATTTCGGCAAAAGGGATACTCCAAAATCCGCCTGAACGGCAATATAATGGAGCTTGGAAGCCGCATTCCAAAATTGGACAAGAACAAGAAGCACACAATCGAAGTGATCGTGGACAGGTTCACAGCCACAAACCAAAACAGGCAGAGGCTGCTCGAGGCTTTGAAAACAGGCATCAAGGAAAGCGGCGAAGGCCTGGTGATTGTGCAACTCGAAAAAAAGGAGCTTCTCTTTTCGCAAAAAAACTCCTGCCCCGAGTGCGGCGTTTCGGTAGGCGAACTTCAGCCACGGATGTTCTCGTTCAATTCCCCCTATGGAGCCTGCCCGGAATGCCACGGGCTTGGCGTCAAGATTGAGTTTGACATTGACCTGGTTATCCCTGACAGGAAAAAGACGCTTGCCGAAGGGGCGGTTGCCCCCTGGAAGAACACCATGATGGGCGGCTACTACCATCAGCTGCTGGCTGGCTTGGGGGAAAAATTCGGCTTTTCCATGAACACGCAGTGGAACGTGCTTCCGGAAAACGCAAGGAAAGCCATCCTTTTTGGCTCGGACGAGAAAATTTCCTACAGGCTGGAGTCCAAAAGCGGCGATTCCTCCTGGGAGGGAAGTTCAACGTTTGAGGGAGTCATTCATAACCTGGAAAGGCTTTACAGGCAGACGCACTCCGAATACAGGCGGCAGGAAATGGAAAAGTTTATGCGCGAGCTTCCATGCCCGTCCTGCAGCGGCAAGAGGCTGATTCCCGAAGTGCTTGCGGTAAAGGTGGGCGGCAAGGACATAATCGAGGTGACCGACCTTTCGATTGATTCGGCTTATGGATTTTTCACTTCGCTTTCGCTCGGCAAGAGCGAGGAAACCATTGCCAAGCCTATCTTGCGCGAAATTCTTGCCAGGCTGGACTTCCTGCTGAACGTAGGCGTGGGCTATTTGTCCCTTTCCAGGGTATCGGGCACCCTTTCAGGAGGCGAGGCGCAAAGGATCAGGCTGGCCACGCAGATAGGATCGAATTTGACCGGCGTGCTTTACGTTCTTGACGAGCCTTCGATTGGCCTGCACCAGCGTGACAATGCAAAGCTCATATCCACCCTCAAATCCCTTCGCGACCTTGGCAACACGCTCATTGTGGTGGAGCACGACGAGGAAACAATGAGGAATTCCGACTTCATGGTGGACCTGGGGCCGGGGGCAGGCGTGCACGGCGGCAGGGTGATGGCTGCAGGGACACCCAAGGAAATCGAAAAGAACAAGGAGTCGCTCACAGGCGCCTACTTGCGGGGAGAGCAGTTCATCCCAACCCCCAAGATTCGCAGAAAGGCACCAAATTGGATGACCATAAAAGGCGCCAGCGAAAACAACCTCAAAAAAATCGATGTGAAAATCCCGCTTGGAGTTTTCGTTGGCATAACCGGAGTGTCGGGCTCGGGCAAATCAACGCTCATAAATGAAATTCTTTACAAGGCGCTCATGAAGCGAATAAACAATTCAAGGGACGAGCCGGGAACGTTCGAAAGATTGGAGGGCGCTGAAAACGTAACGAATGTGATTGCGATTGACCAGTCGCCCATTGGAAGGACGCCCCGCTCCAATCCGGCAACCTATATTGGGGCATTTACTCCGATCCGCGAGCTTTTCGCAGGAACGCAGGAGGCAAGGGCGAGGGGGTATGAGCCTGGGCAGTTCTCCTTCAACGTGCAAAAAGGCAGGTGCCAGGCGTGCGAAGGGGACGGGGTGAAGAAAATCGAGATGAACTTCCTTCCCGACGTTTACGTCACCTGCGAGGAGTGCGAAGGCAAGCGATATGACACCGAAACCCTGCAAATCCGCTACAAGGGCAAGAGCATACATGATGTGCTTTCAATGAGCGTGGAGGAGGCATTGAATTTCTTCCAGAACATTCCCGCTGTAAAGAACAAGCTGGAGACCATGAACGATGTTGGCTTGGGCTACATATCGGTCGGCCAGCCCGCCACAACGCTTTCGGGAGGCGAGGCGCAGAGGATAAAGCTTGCGGCAGAACTTTCCAAGCGGGACACGGGCTCCACTTTCTACATTCTGGACGAGCCCACTACGGGCTTGCACTTTGCCGATGTTTCAAAGCTGCTTGCAGTGCTGCAGCGCCTGGTGGACAAGGGGAACACAGTGCTGGTGATCGAGCATAACCTGGATGTTGTGAAGACCGCTGACCACCTTATTGACCTGGGACCGGAAGGGGGTGATGATGGCGGGGAAATTGTCGCAACCGGCACGCCCGAAGAATTGGCAAAGGACAAGAACAGCTATACCGGGCAGTACCTCAAAAGGGTGCTTTAATCTTTCATGGCCTTTTTCCTCAGCAGCCTGTGATAAGCAATGCCGAACCTGTGCGCCTCATCACGGGCGAACTGTAGCGCCTTAAGGGCAGGCGAGGAGCGGGCAAGGCGGAGCGGCTCGGAAAACTCCGGGTGGTAAATCTCCTCGAATTCCTTTGCCAATGATACGCAGGGGAGGGCGAGATTGAGTTCGGAAAGTGCTGAGAGTGCGGCATTCAGCTGCCCTGCACCCCCGTCTATAAGAACCAGGTCAGGCAACTGCGAGCCCTCTTTCTTGATGCGGCAGTATCTCCGGAAAACCACTTCCTTCATGGACGCAAAGTCGTCCTGCCCCTCCACTGTGCGGATCCTGAAGCGCCTGTAGCCTGATTTGTTCGGCTTTCCGTTCACGAACTGGACCATGGAACCCACCACTGATGTGCCATAGAGGTTGGAGATGTCAAAGCACTCGATTGTGCGCGGAAGGGCTGGGAGCTTGAGCTCCTGCTGCAGCTCCACAATTGCCGGGTCGGCGTTGCCGCTGATTTCAAGAAGTATGTTCTTGCGAAGGAGCTCCAGGAGCTTTTTCTTGTCCCCCTTTTCAGGAACCAAAATGCTTACAGGACCTCCTCTTTTCTTTGCCAAGTAGCCCTCTATTGCCGTTTGTGACTCAGGCTCCTTTTCCACATAAATTCTCCTTGGAATGCCTCCGGCCTCGTAAAAGCGGGGCAGGAACTCGGAAAGGGGATCCGGGTCAAGTGGCTCAAACTCGAACTTTTTTCTGTCCCTTATAACCCCTCCAATCTGCCTGAAAAGCTGCACGTGCGCTTTGCCTTGGTGCATTGCGACCGAAATATAGTCCTCATTCGCCTCGCTTCCGGACTCTATTTTCTGCCGTTCCAAAAGCGATGAAAGAGAATGGATGGAGTTGCGGAGCACCAAAGCGCGCTCGAACTGCCTTGCTTTGGAGGCTTTTTTCATATCGCTCATCATGTCGCCGATTACTTCTTCGAGCTTTTTGCCCCCCGAAAGCACGTGTTTCAGCTTTTGCACCTGCTTTTCATATTCCTCGGGAGTCACCAATCCTGCACAGGGCCCTAAGCAAAAGCCAAGATGAAACTGAAGGCAGGGCCTTCCCTGGCCAACTCGGCAGGTCCGAAGCTTGAATATTTTCCTGAGTGTGGATGCGACCAGCACATAAGCTGAGCCCGAGGTGAAGGGGCCGAAAAGCTTGCCTCTTGCCTTAACCTTGCCCCCCCTGCTTCTTCGAACCAGGAGCATGCGCGGGAATTCTTCTTCCGTAATGAGTATGTAGGTGAATTTTTCGTTGTCCTTAAGGTCAATGTTGTATTTCGGGAAATGCTGCTTGATGAGCCGGCTTTCCAAAAGCAGCGCTTCAGCCTCGTTGTCAGTTACGATGAACTCAAGCGAAGAGGCATTCGAGACCATTTGCCCTGTCCTGTCCAGCAAGCCCTTGCCAAAGTAATTCGCTATCCTGTTCCTGATATCTTTTGCCTTGCCTATGTAGAGGATTGACCCTGCCTTGTCCTTGAAAATGTAGACGCCAGGGGAACGCGGGGCTGATCTTGCAATGTCCTGCAGCATAATACCAACGAGAGACAGTGTATCAATTAGGGGATATAAATAGAGGGGAATGGTAGACCCGAAGGCTCCATCCCACCTCCCACGCCCCTTTCGGAGCTCGATTAGTTTTCGGAGAAAGTTTAAATAGACAACTGAGCCGCCAGATGTCAGTAGACCCGAACATCTTTCGACACAGAAAGGAATTTGCTTTTTCTCCTCGTAAAAGCAGGTAGCGACCAAAAGACTCAGCTTGCAGGCATCATCGTCCCAGGTCACAGGTGATAGTGTGAACCAGGAAAAACTCAAAAAGGTAGCGGCAGCTTTGCCAGGAAAGGTCAGGAAGCTTGCAGACTATGCGCTGTTCAAGCTTGGCAAGAACGCCCAGCACACCACGCAGAAATCTGTGGGCAACATAGCCGCAAATTCCAGCGTGAAGGTTCCGCTTGTTCTGATCGCCTCTTCCGAAACCGCGGTTGGCACATGCAACATTCCGATCACATTCACCTATCAGGACGCGCTGCAAAGGCCTTCTGTAGACACTCTTTACGTGGGCCCGGTGAGCGTGCTTGAGGCGGGATCGCAATACAGGCTCACCCTTGAACCAATTGCCACTGTCGAAATAGGCTCGCAGGCGGCTTTCCCGGGGGCGGACCTGGCGGCATGCCGAAGCCACAGAATTAGCCAAGATTCTCAATCAGTTGACTTACTTTCCGCTCAATCTCATCCCTTATTTCGCGGTATTTTTCAATAGGCCTGCCTTTTGGATTTTCAATTCTCCAGTCAATGGTTTTTTCCTTGGGTGTAATCGGGCAACTGTCCTTGCAACCCATTGTGATTATTATGTCAAATGCTTTGCTCTGGAGCGGCTGGAAGCCTGATGGCTTTTTGCCGTGCAGGTCAATGCCTTTTTCCTTCATCACTTCCACTGTCTTGGGGTCGATTTCCTTTGCTGGTTTGCTTCCTGCGGAATAAGCGCGCGCATCTTTTGAATATTTGTTGAAGAAGGCTTCTGCCACCTGGCTCCTGCATGCGTTTTCCACGCAGATGAAGAGAATTTTTTTCATGTCATTCACTCGTTTTTAAGCTTGATTATCGCCTCGGCAATGTCGTCGCCTAAAAGCCCTTATGTCCGCTATTCTCCTTTTAGGCGAATTATCGCCTCAGCGATATCTCCTCCGGTTTCCCGAAGGGCGTTCTGCGCCTCCTCGCGCGAGACTCCTGCGGCATCCATAACCATCCTAATGTCATCCTCGCCAGCGTCCTCCTCCACATGGACATTGCCCGAGACCTGGAAGGTTTTCTGCCCCTGCATTTCGATCTGGACGACAGAGGGCTCGAACACCACCAGGCGCCCGCCTTCTTTCAGCTCTATGGTCACCTTGGAGGCTTCAAGCTCCTCGCTTTTGATGCCCATCTGCTTCATCATCTTCTGCATGTTTTTAGGGTCCATTCCTGGTAACATTGAAATCACCTAATCCTCGCGATTATTCCGCGTATTTCATTATAATCCTGTCTATGTATCTGCCGCCATGCCTGACGTAGCCTTTCATCCTGGCTACTTCCCTAAAGCCCATTTTCCCATAAAGCTTGCGCGCAGGCCCATTGCCTTCAATATAGTCTATCCATAGGCATTTTGCCTTCAGCCTTTTCCTGGCTTGCGCCATTGCCATGGACAGGAGCTTCTCGCCTATGCCCATACCACGGTATCCTTTCCCCACAACCAAACCAAAGGAGGCATTGTGGCTTTCCTTGAAACTTCCCTTCCTTGCTTCGGCGTTGCCGGCCAGCACCTTGCCTTTCCAGCATAAGACAAACAGGCGGCTTTTGCTGTCGATTTCCTTTGCTTTTGCCATTTGAAATTTCTTTTCCTGATCAAGCGAAAATTTCTTGTCAGCCATGATGAACGCATTCTCGGCGATGAAACTGTTGATGAAGTCCCGGAGCATCCTGGAATCAATCTGCAGGAACCGCTGTCCGGAAGTTATTACTTCAAACCTAAATCCTTTGGTTTCCATGATTAATCTTCCTTGAGAAGCAAATCCGCTTTCACCAGTTTCACAAGCTTGTCAACCACTATTTTTGCCATCTTCTCCCCTTTTTGCTTTGTTTCGCCGCCCACTTTTCCAAAATAGCCGTACTTGGTGAACTGGTCCTTGGGCATTGGGATTACCCTTCCGAAATAATTGTGCGAGGCAGCCTGCTTGGACAGCCTCTTTTTCCAGCCTGTAAGCGCCATTACCATGGATGCTTCGTTTTCATCGGCGTGGCCCGCATCCGCTCCGAGCTCCTTAATGGTCCACCAGGAGACTATGCAGGCGCTGAATTTGTGCCCGTCCGCAAGCTCCTTGAGAACATGCCCTGCTATTGTGGCATTCGCGCCGTGCCCGTTCAGGAAGAGAATCCTGTCAAAGCCGTTCCGAACGAGCTCTCGCGTTATGTCACGAATTGTTGATGCAAAGGTCTGCGACTTTACGCTGACAGTTCCGGCCCAGGGGCGCAGAGTGTAGCAAAAGCCGTAGTTTAAAGGCGGGAGGACAAGCGAATTGGTGCGGGAAGCCACCCTTTTTGCCAATTCATATGGAGTGATTGCGTCGGTCCATAGCGGGAGATGCTCCCCATGGGCTTCCAGCGCGCCCATTGGCAGTATCACTATTGGCTTTTTTTTCAGCTTGCTTATTGCCGCTGCCTCAGATGAAGTCAGAGTGCCGAACAGGATTTCCCTTGCCATAAAAATCACTCATGCGAATTTTGCTATTGCAATGCCTCCTGTGACTGACACGATAAGCCCCTGCACCAGCCAGGAGAGCTGCAGCCCCAGTGGAATTGAGAACATGAGCTGCATCATGATGAAGCCTGTTACAAAGGAAACCGAGAAGAGGAACAGGCCGAATTTCGCGCCCGTGCTCACATAGGACTTTTCCCTGAAGACTTTCTTGACCGCAACATAGGCTGATGCATATATGAAGCCTGTAAAAAAGCTCGCCAGAATGGCTGTAACAAAGTATTCCATGCCAGGGGCGCCGTTGCCTGGCATCATCAGGCTGCTCCACAGCCCGGCGTTCGCAGGGTCGGTGTAATAGGGCATGTCAATGAATGCCCCCAAGGTGTAAACCACCTGCGATATTACCGTGAAAGCCGCCGCGGCCACTGCCAGGCTCTTCCAGTCCATAAAACCACCCGGATAGCGTAAAGCGCGGAAGAATAAAAAAATAGCAGGGCAGAACTCAGGCAAAGCTTTCAGCAAGCTGGCTCTTCCTTATTTCCACCCTCTTTATGGGCCCGATCTTCTTCACGCCGTTGTAAAGCTTTGCAGAGAGCTTGCCGAACACCATTTCCTGCACCAGCGTCTGGTAATCGGTCTGCTTGGAGATCGCCTTGACGTTTTCGGATAGCACCCTTCGGACGTCCGCGCGCACGGCCTCGCTCACCTTGAGGCCGGATATGCAGATTGTCTTTATCCGCAGGTGCACGCCGTCCTTGGTCACCACGTCGTCAATCTGGTTCATGACCGAGCGGCGCCTGCGCGCAAGCGTCCGCACGTATCCAGGCACCAGCTCGTGGCCTATGAATATGGAGTGCGCTGACTTGCCCCTTATCTCCTTGATCCTGAAGTAAAGGACTGTGTAGGCAGTGGACTGCGAGAAGCTGCCGGTGATTTCGCCCAGCCCGATTTTCACCTTCCTGTCCTTGAGGTTGGCCTCGTCCGCGGAAACCAGCTGCCCGATTTCGCGGGACTCGAAGGACTCCGGCGCAATTATCGAGTACCAGCTCTTCAGCTTCCACTTGTCCACGATTTTGGTTTTCTTTGAGGGTTGTTCTGCCATGGGATCACTTCACCAGGAGCGCGGCTTTCTCCGGGTCGTACTTCCAGTCAGCCGGCAGCCTTCCGCTTTTTGTGTAATACTTCACGAGCCTTCCTATCTTCGACTCCACGTGAATGAGCTTGGTCCGGTTGTGCTTGTCAGACCGGTTGGTGCGAAGATGGTCGCGCATGTTCACCGCGCGCTTGATGAGGTTGAGCAGGTCCTCAGGGTACTCGAGCTTGATTCCGCTCTCCCGGAGTATGTCGGATATCGACTTTCCGCACAGGTTCTGCACTGATGCGATTCCGTAGGTGTCGCGGAGGATCATGCCTATTTCGGTCGGGCCCTTTGTCTCCTTGCCCATCTTGGAAATGAGCTCCTCCACTTCGTGCGGGGCGTATTCTGTCCATTCCGGAGAGACTTTCACGGCAGGCCGCTTGGAGCCGGACTTGCCCCTTTTCTTAGAATGCATTCGAGCCATTTTCTAACCCCCAGATTATTCTGAAGCCCGTAAACGCAAAACCATATTAGGATTTGCCAAATTCCCTTCCAAGAGGCTGGAATCTTTGGAAAAATTTGCCCAAAGGCTTCCTTGGTTTTCCGGTTTCCAGTGGCGCAGGCGCCACTGTCTCTGCAAGTCCCTTGGACATTGCAGATCCCGTCCAGCCGAAGCGGATGTGTTGTAAGGGGAAATTGTTTAAAAGGGTTGCTATTGGCCGTAAGCCCTTAAGATTTTATTTCG
>DUFS01000028.1 GCA_013331805.1 Microcaldota archaeon
ATAAAAAAAGGAAGAAGAACTAGATTACCTTGCCGACCACGTTCTTGGCGCCGTACTGCTTGCCTGCAATGCCATTCGGTGTGGTGTAGGTGATGTTGACTTGCAGGTCATACACCGACCCAGACGCAGGGCTTGATGCAACGCCAGAGACTGTCACTGTGCGGCTCTCCCCAGGAGCAAAGGTGATGGTGCTAGTGCCATTGCTGCCTGCCCCGATTGAAATATTGGTCATGCCAATTGACCCTGTTGCGTCGTTGTTCTGCATGATGAGCGTCATTACGCCACCGCTTGTGACCGAGTGCTCGAGGATTGCAAATGGCCTTGCCTCGCCCCTCCAGTAGGAGTTGGACTGGGTTATCCTTGCGTCTGATGCCAGTCCAGGGAAGAAGCCCAGGAGCGCTATTGAAACAAGCGCTATTATCAGCACCACGGCGAGAAGAACCAGGTATTCAGTTGCGCCCTGACCTTTCATGTATCCCATAGACAACCCCCCCATGGATCGAATTCTCTAAATATACTTGCCAATGATCGTCTTTACGCCATACTGGGTGGAAACCACGCCGTTGGCTGTCCTATATGTCAGGTTCACCTGGAGATCGTAGACTCCGCCCGGGCTGACCGTCGCCCCGCCTATAACGCTGTTAAGCGAAATGGTGTGCTGCTCGCCTGGCGCAAATGTCATTCCCATGGTACCGAGGCCGCCCGCAGTGCTGTCGTTGTAATCCGACCCAACGGTGATATTTGTCAGGATCAGCGGGCCTTGCGCCTCATTATTCTGCACGATCAGCGTGGCAGCGCCATCGGTTGTGACCGAGTGCTCGAGGATTGCAAATGGCCTTGCCTCGCCCCTCCAGTAGGAGTTGGACTGGGTTATCCTTGCGTCTGATGCCAGTCCAGGGAAGAAGCCCAGGAGCGCTATTGAAACAAGCGCTATTATCAGCACCACGGCGAGAAGAACCAGGTATTCAGTTGCGCCCTGACCTTTCATGTATCCCATAGACAACCCCCATTGAAAATCTTATTCGAACTGGACTGCTTTTGCAATGCCAAACTTTCGAGGTTACAATATAAAAACTTTCCTGTGTGCTTCGGCGGATGGAATTCTGCGCCCATAAACTGGGCAGCCGGCTTTTGCTGTGGTGAATGACCCTTCTCGGAGACCATAGCTATTTCTGACTTGCCTCCCAACTCCTTGCCGGGAGGCAAGGAGGCTTCCTATGAAAGAAAAACCCAAGCCCAAGAGAGATTGGAAGAAATACGAGGCTGAGCTTGACAGGAGAGCCGCCAAGAGAGCAAACTTCCTGCTCAGGAGGCCAACAAAGGTGCAGCTTGGCAAGGAACTTGCGAAAATGAACAGGGGCAAGAAAGGGAGAGTCTTCGAGATACCGGAATCCGTCATTGGCTTCTCAATGTTCATCAAGACTTCTTTTGACATGACTGACCGCGACATGGCAAAATTTCTCAAAGGGATTTTTGGCAAGGACATCCCAGTCAAGGAGCTGGACCACCCCTCAATAGTCAAAAGACGGCAGTATCTGAAGTTTGAGGTTCCTTTTGACATCAGCAATGAGAAGCTCGAAGGAAAAACAATCTACTTTGACGGGACCTGCATGCGGCTTGGCAGGGGAGGGAATTACCGAAGCAAGAAGTATGGCACAGAAGTGAAATATCTCAGGATAGGCGTCTTTACTAACGATAAATGCAGGGTAATTGACTTTACCATAGGTGATGAACATGACCCTGAAGTTGAGATGATAAGGGAGAAGCTGCCTCAGATTCAGGCGTCTGGCGCAGCTGCATTCAACTCCGACGGAATAGGGTCTGCCAAGGACATTGTTGTTGGTCTGACAAAAGCCGGGATAACGCCCATAATCAGGGCTTCCGCGGCAGTGGTTAAAAGCAAGAGGAACGCCCCTCCGCCTGAGCTTTGCGTTAGAAGGAAGAAAGAGGACGAAATTATCTGGGAGGACTACGCAAAGGCCCAGGCAGATTACCAGAAGTGGAGGAAGGAAACCGGCTATTCTATGAGGTGGGTTTTCTCAGAAGGCAGGTTTTCTGCCCTCAAGAGAATGCATGGCGAAGAAGTGCTTTGCAGGACTCAGAAGGCAATCCATGATGAAATCTGCACTAGGCTCATGCTTCTTGAGGGGGAACTACCCCAATTTTGGGCGTAAAGAATTGTTTTGCAGCGTGAGCTGTAGCTCACGCTCGGATTTGTTCACCACAGCAGCCGGCTTTCGCAAGAGAGGAATGGTTAAAATACAAACCTCCCAAAATGCTGCCATGAAAAAGGAGACATTTGTACTGGCGCTTTTCCTCCTGTGCGCCGCTCTTCCGCTTGCCCAGGCTGCATTCACTGAGAAACTGACCGTGCAAGTGTATGACCAGCTCTTCCGGCCCGTAGAGGGGGCTGAAATATACGCCGACTACCAGCTTAATTCCGTCAGCGGCTACACCCGGACCGCGCCCAAGAGCACGAATGTTAGCGGGCAGGTCGAAATCGTAATCACCAATTATGAGGAAATCGAAAGCTCGACCAAGTATTCCTATACCCTTTTCGTCAAGTATGGGAACACGGTCAATTCCACAGCGCTTACAGCGGAAGCCAACCGCACCTCCAATTCCCGGGTGGTCACGCTTAGGGTGCCTGCCTACTTCCTGTTTGTGTATGTGAAGAACCAGAAGGGCTCGCCCCTGAATGCGCTAGTCTCCATAGACCAGAAAAAAAGGCAGACCAACCAGGTGGGCCTTGCCCTTTTCCAGGTTCCGCGCGGGAACTTCACAGTCAGGGCTGAGAGCGCGAACTCGATAGGATCGGCAGTCGTGAGGAACCTGGAATCCGACCAGACGCTTTCCATTGAAGTCGGGATTTACAGCCTCGTTGTATTTGTGGCAGACGACAACCGAAATCCGCTGCAGGCCACGGTCGAGGTCGAGGGCTTTTCAGAGGAAACGGACGGGCAGGGGATTGCATCATTTGCTAATCTTTCGATGGAGGCCCCTTCTGTCATAGTCAAGCACGGCGACAACTTCAGGCGGTTCACCCCCAACCTCCGCGCCAGCCCAAAGC
Organism: Microcaldota archaeon; assembly: GCA_013331805.1. Taxonomy (GTDB): domain Archaea; phylum Micrarchaeota; class Micrarchaeia; order Anstonellales; family Anstonellaceae; genus UBA10161; species UBA10161 sp10161u. Next base: position 3,071 of record DUFS01000028.1, read on the forward strand.
TAGAAGCAGTCTTTGACCTGCACAAGCCCATCATCAAGGAGCTGCACGCCACGGTTTCGGATAGCGGAGTGGGCACGATCAGCCTTTTTGTCGAGGATCCCGGCACCCTTGCAACAGGAGTGGAAAGCGTCTCGGTCACCTATGAGGCGAACGGGGTGGAAAGCAGCGTGCCTGCATACTCGATAGGATACAACAGCTTTGAGGCGAAAATAGCCTCCCAGCTCCCGAACACGCTGGTGAAATACCTGGTCAGGGTCACGGACAGGGAAAGCAATACCGTTTCCGAAGCAGGAACATATATTGTGTCGCCAGACGTACCCGTATCCCCGACCAATACGACCAACGGCCTTCCCAAGCTGCCGCCATGGCAGCCGGGAAACCTCCCGACCGAGGCAATAATATTGGGCGTGATCGTTGCGGCAATCATAATTTTTGCAGCTGTCTATTACATGGTGAAGATGAGGAGAGTAGCCCCGCCTTCCTGAAGCGCCTGGCATGGATTTGTCTTAAAAATTGCTATTGCCATTATTAGAATTGCCAAAATAAGAAATGGTGGCGGTCAGATTTCGCTTCTGCGAAATGCCCGCCACCACATTAAAGACTTTTTCTCCTCCTAATCCTCTCGCAGGGGTGGCGGAGCCTGGTTAACGCGCCAGACTCAAGATCCCGCGAAAGCGGTTAAGTAATCTGGTGACTTAGGTCATCGAGAGTTCAAATCTCTCCCCCTGCATTTTCGAGCGTAGCGAGAAAACGCCCAGGACCACTGCGCGAAAGCGCAATAGGGCCTGCATTTTTTATTCTCCCTGCTGAATTGGCTGGCATGGATGATTTCGCCCACCTTCTGCTCGGCTATTTGCTCTATCGTTTCATGAGACTGTTCGGGGCAAAAATTGGCAGGTTGGAGCTCGCGCTCATCCTTGCTGGTTCTTTACTGCCTGATCCGCTCTGGAGCCTGGGGATCGTAAGCTACGCGGCAGCGCACACGCTGACCTATTATTTTGCGGCATGCCTTCCCTTTGCTTTTTTCAGGAAAACCCGTCTTGCTGCATTGGGCGCTGCAGCCGCAGTCTCCCTCCACATAGTCGCCGATTCGTTCATGCACAAGCGGGCAACCGTTCTTTTTGCGCCTTTGTCGGACTTTTCGATAATCGGCACTTTCAATTATTATGACAGCTACCTTTCAATCGCTTCTTACTGGCTAGTCCTGCTTTGCCTTTTGGCGCTTTCGCTCTACCTTGAAAAAAGGAAGTCCGGAAGAATTTCACTGCTCATACCTGGCTGAGGAAATTCTGCAGGATTTTCTCCCCGTTTTCCGTGTGCCAGACTTCTGGGTGGAACTGGACCGAGAATATTTTTCTTTTTGCATTCTCCATTGCCTCCACCCCGCAGGTTTCGGAGTGCGCCAGCCTAACAAATCCCGGGGGCATCGCAGCCACTTCGTCGAAATGGGATACCCAGGCATTGAAGGATTTCGGCAAACCTGAAAGGAGCACGCCGCCCTCATCCACGACGATTTTTGAAATTCCGTATTCTGCGCTCTTTCCCTTGACCACTTTTCCGCCGAGGCTGTGCGCAATGAGCTGGTGGCCGAGGCAGATCCCCAAAATGGGCATGCCTGATTTTTTTATCTGGTTCGGAATGGAATGGAAATTGTCCTTTGTCACAGATGAGGGGCCGCCCGAGAGGATGATGGCTTCTGCTGATGAAAGCTCTTTTTGAGAAACGTCCTTGGGCACGATTTTTCCCTCGCGCGAAAGATCCCGCACGCTGCGCCATATAACGTGCGAATACTGGCTTCCCATGTCAACGATGAGGATTGGCATTGCATTCCCTCTTACCAGGTTGTACGCGACAAGTAATAATAACCTGATTTCAAAGCCGCTCACATTACCTTTATATATACATATTACCACACTATTCACATGCGCATATATGTTCCAGAGATAGGCAAGAAGGTTAATCTCAGCGCTAAAGAGAAGCGAACGCTCAAACAAAGGCTCTTTGACTTCGGTCATGGTTGCTTCCCTGAGCCACCGATTATGGGAGGATTTGTCAACCAAAAAAAGCACATTGCCAGAATGAAGGCTGAAGAAGAAAAAATCGTCCTTGAAAAAAAGAGAAAGGAAGCCGCCGAGGCTGCCGAAAAAGAAAGGAAAACGCCAGCAGCGCTCAGGTTGAGGCTTGAGAATGGGGAAAAACTAACTGTTGAAGAGTACTTGGTTGCAGTATATGATGTTGAAGCGCACGTAATGTCATTGGCCATGACTCACCTTTCGAGACTTAAGGATCTGTTCGGGAATTGTACCGGATGTCTCGAAGGGAAGAAAGTTCTGGACATCGCATGCGGCTCAAGGACAAGCTATACTGATTTCGGCATATTTTCAAAGAAGGGAAACCTAGAGCCATGGCTTTGCAGGGCATTGCACAAATGCGGAGCCAGGGCAATAGGAATGGATATTGGAAATAATGATGGCGAGCCGTTTGAGCATCATTGGGCGGATTTAACGGAAAAAGGGACCCTGGGCAGGCTTTTCGGCAAGACGCATGACTCATCTTTCGATGCAATAGTGGTCAGCATGCTCATTGGCGAATTGTCCCCTATACTTCAGATGATGACCAATGAAGCGAAGCGGTCTGAGATGAAGAATGAAATATTTGCTGAAGCTGTAAGGCTGCTGAAAGAAGGTGGATGGTTTCTTTATGAATTTGATGCATATAGAAAGGCAAATGGAAAACTAGTTGCAGATGGAACGCCCAAATACTGAGTGCCTCTTTCCCCGTTTACTCAAGCTCGACCGTGGCGGGAGGCTTGTTCGTTATGTCGTAAAGCACCCTGCCCACGCTTCGGATTTCGTTCGTGATCCTGGTTGAGATTTTCTGCAGCACTTCTGGAGATATGTGCGAGAAGTTGGCGGTCATGCCGTCAAGCGAGCGGACCGAGCGGACCACGACCGTGTACTGGTAGGACCGCTCGTCTCCCCTCACGCCAACGGTCTTGGTGGGGAGGAGCGCTGCGAAATACTGCCAGGGCATGTCGATTTTCCCATCATGAGCGGCCGATTCCAGCTCCTCTTCGACTATTGCGCAAGCCTCGCGGACTATCGCCGCTTTTTCAGGGGTTATTTCCCCGACTATCCTCACTGCAAGGCCAGGGCCTGGGAAGGGCTGGCGCTCAGCAATATCAAAAGGAAGCTTGAGTGCGCGGGCGACTATCCTCACCTCGTGCTTGTACAGGTCACGCAGCGGCTCGCACAGCTTCATGCGCATCTTTTCAGGCAAGCCCCCGACATTGTGGTGCGACTTTATCCTGTCGCGGCTTCCCCCGCCGCTTTCTATCCAGTCCGGCGCGATCGTCCCCTGCACCAAATAAGAGGCGCCCCACTTTTTCGCCTCTGACTCGAAAACACGGATGAATTTTTCGCCGATTATCTTGCGCTTGCTCTCAGGCTCCTCTTCTCCCTTGAGCGCTGAAAAGAAAATCCTGGCTGCATCGACAACAGCGAGGCTGACTTTTGCCTTTTTCATGGCTGCTTTTACCTTTGCCGCCTCGTCCTTGCGCATGAGCCCTGTGTCCACGAAAACACAGCGGATGCTGCCGCCAAGCGCCCGCGAAGCCAAAACAGCAGCAACCGAGGAATCCACCCCTCCCGACACCGCCATGATCGCCTTCCTGCTTCCGATTTCCTGCCTTATCTTCAGTATGGACTTCTCTATGAAACTGTGCGCGTCAAATGACATTTCAAGACACCCTACTTCCTGTGCTTTTTCTTGCCCCTGAGGTAACTGATGGCAGCTATTGCTATTGCAGCAACGCCGACCACTGACAGGAATGCCAGGACGACGAACAAAAGTGCGCCACCGCCGCTGTCCTGCTGCCCAGGCCCTTGAACCGGAGGCTGGGCCGGCTGCAGCTCAGGCGCAACTGGCTCAGGCTCCTCTTCTTGCTCCTTGCCAACCGCTGCAGTGACCACTGTCTGGCTCTGATAAGTGAACTTGTACGTTCCTGCCTCAGCCGCGTTTATTCTTGCCTTGCCGTCGCTTCCGGTATTGATTTCCGCCTTGCCCGAGGGCGTTTCCACGGATATTTTTTCGCCCGAAAGCGGCGCTAATCCCTTGGTTATGGAAACCTCGATTATGGAAAACTGCTTGACACTGCCGGGAGCGGAAAGCACAGGCAAATGCTCTTCTTCTTCCTTGAATTTCTCAAGAGTGGGGCTTAGCTCGATGAAATCCGCAGCGAGGAGATACGTTTTTTCCTTCATTGTTACGAATCCAGGAGCGATGAATTCCAGCTCGTATTCGCCTTCAGGAAGGAAGGACATCAGGTAAAATCCGTGGGCATTGGGGGCTGCCCTTTTCACAATCAGCCCGTTTTGGTAGGCACTAACCGATGCATTGGAAAAGTCAGATGGCCCGAATATCTGCCCGTAAGCGCTTGCATAGGAGATGAGCTGGCGCATGGTGAGCGTGATTTCGGTGTTCCCTTTCACTTCCACAAGGGAGACGTGCAGGGGATATGGGTACCTGCGAAGCTGCATGAAATAGCTCCCGTCGCTCAGGTTGAAGCGAGCGTAGCCGTCTGAACCGGCCTTCTTTTCCTCCAGGACAACTCCGCCCGTCATGACAGACACGTTCGTGCCCACTGCAAGAGTGTCCTGCGTGACAGTCACCTTGACGGCAAGGGTAGATGCAGACGCGATTGAAACGAGGATTGCGAACAGGATGAACATGCTTGCCGCTCTCACGGATATCACCAAGCAGTCTTCCAATGCAATGAATAAAAACCTACTTTACGATCCGCCACATGAATTCGAACTGCCGCCGGTAGGCTTTGGCAGCCTCCTTGTTCTTTATGAGCACCACCACTGGCGGCTCGATAAACCACATGAAGATTGCAACCTTGTTGCCGTAGATCAGCGTGGTTGCCGGTCCGGAAAATTCCCGCGGTATTGTTTTGAATTCAGAGTATTTTGACGGCAACACCTTCTCGCCCTCTGCATAAAACTGCCTAGCCCTGATTTTTCGCTTTTCCCTCTCATGAAGATACCTTTCTGTGAATTCTGGGAAGAGGTAATACATCCTATCAGTAGCTCCGAACCCGACAAAATCCTTGCCCTCTTTCAGAATGTCGCTCATTACTGTCTTTATGCCCTCCCTCCCCTCGTAAGTTTCTATGGTTGGCTTTGGTTCGTATGATTTGTAGACCTTGTCCAGTCCTGGCATGATTTCATGCAGGATTTTTTCCTTTTCCGTCAAATAGTCTTGCAACTTGCTTGGCGGCGCTGCCCTGTAGTACGTTTTGCTACCCCTCAGAACATAGCTGACCAGACCTTTTTTGACAAGGCTGCCCAGCGAGTCATATATGTTGGTTCTGTCCTCGTGGGAGAGCTTGGCGATTTCGCCAGCTTTTGCCTCTTCCATCTGCAGAAGCGCTAGGTAAGCCTGCGCCTCGCGCTTTGAAAGACCAATCTCAGTCAGTTTTGCCACATCCACAAAAAGTTCTTGCTGCTAGTCTATTTAATTGTTGTGTATTTTTACACAACAAATCATCATATTCCTAGTACGAGACCTATTTTAGCCATGGCATCAACCATGGAGATGGAAACCAGAACAAAAATCGCCTCAAAAATATGCCAGGGGCTATCTTCCAACAAGTTCTCCAGAGAATTACCGACCAATGAAAACGAGCTTCTTCGTAGACTAGATTCAGATGTGCCCGCCCACCTCCTTGGTCTTTGGGGCGGCTCAAAGGAAGGGAACCGAAACAGGGCAAATAAATCTGATGCAGAAAGTCTTGATTTTGTCTATAGCGTCAGAGGGCGTTTGGCAGAATATAGTGGAATGAAGGCGAGCGCTAGCCTCCTGTTCTGCGATATCCACCATAAACTGGCAAATGGCAGGCAAGACAAGGAAATTCGAGCTTACTTTGAAAGCCTGAAGCCCTTAGTTGAAGAGAGGGGGTTTGAACTGATAGGCTTGCAAAGCGTGGTTGGCAAAGCCCCTGTGCTAAGAAACTATATTGACGATCATTCTCTTCTTGCGGCACAGAAAATACTCTCAGATCAGCGTGTTCTTGAAAAAACAATCAAGTCTGCGAAGAGACACTCGCAGCAGATAGGTTCTGGAACTGCGCCAGGAAAGGTGGTGGAGATTTACGTGGCAATTGAAGTTTATTTTCTTCACGAAGTAGACCGCATTTTCCACCATTTGCCGATTTTTTTCTCATTTAGCGACCCAGAAGTGCAGAAGCCCATAGCCACCGCCTCGGAGATTCCCATGTTCCACTTCCATTCCAACTCAAGAAGGAGGCACGAGTGCCCATGGTACAGCTGACTATCTATCGCCCCAGCATGAAACCCGCGCTTCCTGGAGCGCCCCTGATTGCCAGATTGGGACGGTAAATGCGTACCTTTCAGCATCCGCCCCTTCGCCTTCGCAAGAGGAGGCTGAAGTGAGAGGTGAGTACGCCTCGATGCAGAGCCCCGAAAGCTCTGATGCCGTTTGCACTTTTTCCTGCAGGCTTCCATCTGCAAAAGCGTGCGATTTTGAAAACACTATTGCAGCGTCGCTGCACAGGAAAAAATCCTGCGGGCGGTCTTCCTGGAACCTGAAAAGCGGAAGAGAGGAGGCGGCGATGAGAAGCAGGAATACCGCAGTAACTGCCTCAAGAGACAGGAGATAGCCGCTTTTGAGCTTCGCATCGCGAGCACATGGTACCGAAAGGGACTCAAGCGAAATGAGACGGCCGCTTTTGAATTTCATCCTAAGCACGCCTCCAGCCTGACAATTTCCCCATTGAGAAGGGCGAGCCGGGCGGAGCAGAAGACCTCTTCCCCTGCCTCTCCTTCCCATTTTGAAAAAATCTCGCCCTCCCTTCCGCCCACCGAAACCTTAGCGTAACTCTTAGCCATTTCCTTGAGCATTCCCTTCAGGTCCAAATCCAAAAGCCGCGAAAGGTCAAGCTCGTTTACTGATGAATGGCCTTCGGTGCCTTTTGTGATCGCCTCCTCCACAAGGAAGGATGAGAAACGGAGCGAAACAAGGGAATTTGAAATTTGCCTTGACTCTTCGTCCGCAGAGGCACCGGCATGGGAGGCAAGATAGGCAAATGAAGCGTAGGCAAAAACGACTATCACTAGCGCGAGGGCGGCATCAACCGAAAAATAACCCCTAAACCGGCTCTGCTGCGTTTCCCTGCACATAAAAGCCACCTGACTGGCTTGCCGAAACCCTGTGGAAAACGTATTCTGAAACGGACGGATTTTTTTGCGATCGGATAGACTTCCCATCTTGTGAAGGGGTTGCGCTGAACCCCTGGCCGATGCGCATGGACCTAAGCGAGCCTGCCGCTTCGTCAATGGAAAGCGCCTGGTAAGCAAGGGAGTGCCTCTCCGCTGACGACAGGCAGGAATCGTGAAGGCGACTGCCGATTTTTCCCGCGGATAGCGTGAGGAGCGAAAGGATGGAGAGGAATGCAGCCATTGCAAGCAGGGCCTCAAGCGAGAGCTGGGCTTTTCTCATTGGAACAGCACCTCATAGGAAGGTGGTAGGGCAGCTGCCCTTCCTATCGCGTATTCTGGAGAATAAAATGAGAAGCCCATGTCGTAAAAATGCGCCTTTTTCTCCAGCAGGGCAGCCTCGAATGACCCTGCGCATGCGGAAATCGGGAGCGCACCCTGCGGAATGACCGCCCTTTTTTGGATCGTCATTCCTTCAGAAGCCTCGGCACGCATTTTTTCAGAAACAGGCCCGCACCAGAAAACAGCGTCGAATCCTTCTTCCTTCAGGCTGGACTGGAATTCAAGCGTGCGGATGAGCATGGCGGACCTCACCCTTTGTCCAGGCTCACCCCCGGATGCCAAGGAGTCGCGCAGGGCTATTGAAGCCGCATCGGATATTGCAAGGTAATAGGACTGCTTTATGGCCACATCAAGGACAAGGGTTCCCCTGTATTTCTCATAGGAGCGGTCTGGCGCCTGGCTTGATATGAGGGAGCCTGAGGAGACCAGGGCAAGGAGGAACACAGAACCTAACACAAAGGACAGGAAGCCCTTTCCCATCATGAAGGCATCATGCCTGAAGACACCTGCTTATGAGAGCTCTTCGATCAGTTTCACCAGGTAGGCAGTTGTCTTTTCGATGTCATCCAATGAGCAGACCGCCACATTGGAATGTATGTAGCGGGTGGGGACGCAGATTGCTATCGAGGGGATGCCGCCCTTCTCGCCGTAGACGCTTGCGGCGTCCGTGGCCCCGCCCTCGATCACCTCGAGCTGGTGGTGGATCTTGTATTTTTTTGCAACCGAAATGCATGATGACTTAAGCTGCGAGTCCGCCACATTGCCCCTGCCGCCGGCTTCTACCAGGCAGATGGCAGGCCCCCTGCCCACGTGTATGAGCGCCTCGTCCTCGCTCATCTCAGGGTGGTCGCCTGCTATTGACGTGTCGACTGCAATGAAAGATGAGGGTTCTAGGTTGTAGGCTGCGATCATTGCGCCCTTGCCGAACGTGGAGACTTCCTCCTGCGCGGTCCCAACAAGAACGATATTCCTGTTCTTCACCCTTTTTGCGATTTCCAGTATCACGTAGCAGCCGACCCGATTGTCCAGGGCCTTTCCCGTGACCAGCTTCCCGTTCAGGACCTTGGTGGAAAGGTCGAACGATATCGGATCGCCTATCCTCACGCCCATCTTCTCCGCGTCCTTCCTCCCCCTTGCCCCTATGTCGATGAACATGCTCTTGTTGTCAATCGCGTTCTTCATTTCCTCGGCCTTCATCATGTGCGGCGGCTTGCTCCCGATAACCCCATACAGCCTGCCCTTTTCTGTCTGTATTACCACGCGCTGGTTCACCAGCACCCGGTTGTCAATGCCCCCCACCTTCACGAACCTTATGAACCCCTTGTCGTTTATGAATTTCACCAGCATGCCGATCTCGTCCATGTGCGCGCCAAGCATGAGCGGCTTCTTTTTTGCAGAAGGCGAGCGGGCTATGACGTTCCCGAACCTGTCCATTTCCACCTTGTAGCCGCTTTTCCTAAACTCTGCGGCCATTATCTGGGCTATTTCGCTCTCGTGCCCGGGCACGCCGAAAGACTCTGTTAGCTTTGAAAAAAGCTGCATGTCAACCATCTGGTATCACCTCTTATTGCGCTTGTTAGAAATCCCGCCAAAGGTTAAAAAATCACCTGCATGGATTTTTTAGAAGTGGAAACCGCGGTTTCCACTTGGATAAAAAGGAAGGCTGATCAAACTTCGAGTTTCATCCCGTCTTCTGCGACCGAAACATTCTCGAAAACCGCCTTTGCCTCCCCGACCAGCTGGCTTGCGTCCTTGTAACGCCCGGAGATGTGAGTCAGCAGCAGTTTTTTCACTCCTGCCTTCTTCGCAATTGCCGCAGCCTGCGCGGCAGTGGAGTGCTTGGATTCCAGCGCCTCCTCCTTTTTGTCCTCGGAAAATGTGGCCTCGTGTATGAGCAGGTCGGCGCCCTTTGCAGATTTTGCAGTGGCGGCGCAGGGCATTGTGTCAGAGGTGTAGGCGATTTTCTTGCCCGCCTGGCGATAGGTGACGTCCGCAAGCTTGACCGGCTTGTCCCCTATCTTCAGCTTTCCCTCCTTCATTATTTTGGTGAACATCGGCCCCCTGATGCCGAGCGATTTTGCCTTTTCCTCGAAAAAACGCACCTTTTCCTTTTCCTGGAAACAAAAGCCCAAGGAACCCCGCTCGTGCGCGGTCTTGAATGCTGCAACTGTAAATTCTCCGAAATCCTGCTGGAAATCCTCGTCGATTTCTATTATTTCCACAAATTCCTTTTTGCCAAAGGTCGCCTTGCTCCCCTTTGGCCCGTAAACCGCCAATTTCTCCTTGCGCTCGTTAAGCTTCATTGTTTCCACCAGCCCGAACACGCCAAGAAAATGGTCCAGGTGCAAATGCGAGATGAAAATCGCCTTCACTTTCATGTAGGACAACCCGAAGCGCATCATCTGGCGCTGGGTGCCCTCAGCGCAGTCCAGCAGGTAAATGTCGCCTTCCCTTCGCACGGCTATTGCGGATAGGTTTCGCTGGATTGTGGGCACTGCCGCGGATGTTCCCAGGAAGGTTATCTCAAACATGGGAAGACTAACGCACGAGCCAATATAAAACGCTGCCGCCCCGCTAATCCTTGGAATTGAGCAGGTAGGCGCCGGTTATTATTACCACGATCACGAGCGCGACAATGGAAATGAGCGTGTTCTTCCTCAGGAACTCTATGGGGTCGCGCCCGTCGCCTTCCGGCTTGAGCGTGTCCAGGAAGTTGCCCTCTGAAAAGTTTTCTGAAAAGTTCAGGAATGCTCCCTCCCAGCCACCCTCTTCGGCTGAGCTGTTGCTCTGGTTGGGCTGGAAAATCTGCTTCAGGGATTCAAGAAGTCCGCTTGTCCCTGCCTCGCCAGAAAATCCCTCTTCGGCTATTTCGGACTTCAGGGTGATCGCAGGGGTTTCCCGCATGCCCTCAGTTGGCAGCACCATTACCGGTATTTCCGCATAAAGCACCGAAGTGTTGGCACAGGTGCCGTTCACCACTTCGCAGCGAAGAAAGCTTTCGGACCAATTGGATTTCCCGCCAAAAGCAAGCGGGAAAAAAGCTGAGGAATTGTTTTCCATGCTGGCTGTAACTTTCACAGCGATCGAGCGGCCCTCAAGTCCTGCAAGAGATGAGTCCGGAACAGCCCAAGCCGCGCGAATCGACCCGTTGTAAAGCACGCCCGGTATCATGTCCTGAAAATCCAGGTCATAGCTGTATTCCACCAGCTTTGAAATTGAGGAGAGGTTGCCCTGTATGCTGTCGGTGAATGAGACCGAGAGCAGGTATGCTAGGAAAAAGCCCCCAATGAAACTGGCCATGAAATGGAAACGAGCAGGAGATATTTAAGCTATAGGGTGGACTGAACCCCCATTTGTGGACACCAAGTTAAGCTTCATTCTTGTTTAAAAACACCACTTCAAATTCGTTTGGCGGCACATATCCAATGGATGAATGCAGCCTCTTTTTGTTGTACACCTCCTCGATGAACTGCTTGATGTCTGCGCATGCCTCATCAAATGTTCTGTATTCCTTCATGTAAACCTCCTCTGCTTTCAGGGTTTTCATGAAGCTCTCTGCAAAGGCATTGTCATAGGGGTTGCCCCAAAGCCCCCTCTGCTCACTTTATCTTCTGCTTCCTTATCCAGCCGACATTGCTCCTATAAAAGTCGCGGATGTCGTCCATGTCGTTGAGGAGCATGAGGGGCCGCTCGAGCGAAAGGCCCCAGGCAAGAACCGGGTAGCGGCTGCAGAGCGGAAGGGATACTTCCGGCCTGAAAATCCCGGCGCCGCCAAGCTCCAGCCACTGCTTTTTCTTCTCAAAGTAAACCGAAACTTCGAGCGAGGGCTCGGTATAGGGGAAGTAGGAGGGCTGGAAGCGGATTTTTTTGAATCCAAGCTTGCGGTAGAATTCCTTCAGGCAGCCCAATAGGTCGCGGAAGGTCGCCTTTTCGAAGACCACAATGCCCTCCACCTGGAAGAATTCGGCCAGGTGCTTGTAGTCTGTTGCCTCGTTCCGGTAGACTTTCCCGATTGAGAAATATTTCTTTGGCGTTTTGCCTTGGCAGTGTCTGTAGAGGTAAGCTGCCGACACGGCGGTTGTGTGCGTCCGAAGCACGGTTTTTTCCGCGTTTTCCTCCAGCCAGCTGCCGCCCCAGCTTTTTTCATGGACTTTCTTGACTCGGGAAACCATTGCCTTGTCAGAAGGCAGAATCGATGCGGCTTTCAGGTAGAACGTGTCAGCCAGGTCCCGGGCAGGGTGGTCCTGGGGCTGGAAAAGCGCGTCGAAATTCCAAAATGAAGACTGTATCTCCGGGCCCTGCATCTCCTCAAAGCCCATTTCCACGAAAATGCCTGCGATTTTCCTCTTCAGCCTGGAAACCATGTGCCGCTTTGCAATCGGCGGGATTTCGACAGGCGCGGAAGCGTCGTATTTCCTGAAGGATGACTTTTTCCAGGAGCCTGAAAGGAGCATCTCCCGGGTGAGCAGGTTGATTTCCTCCCCCCTGCCCCCTTCGCTTTTCAAAGCAGCCGAAACAGGCTCGAGACATAATGTTTTGGCAACAGTGGCCTGTGCAAGCTTTCTCTTGAGGAGAACCGCCTCCTCATCTGATGAGATTTTTTCCCCATCCGAAACCTTGCGAAGGGCAAGCCTCAGATGGTATTCCCCTTGAGGGGCATTGAGAAGCTGAAACGAGCCCTGCTTGAGCGCCACCCAGCCGTTCTTCATAGCCCAATTGACGCCTGCGGACTTTTCCTCTGGGGAGAGTGAAAGCGCGCTTTTTCCCTGCTTGGCGCATGAGAGAACCCTTTCCTCTGGCAAGCCAACCGAGAGGCACCTTTTGCCGTCTTCCGTGAGCCTGATGCCCCTTTCCTCCTGGTGGGTCACTTTCGCCAAGCCCTTTTCCCTCAAGTTTTCCGAAAAGGACAGCACTGAGGAAAGCGGGATTCCGGATTTTTCCGAAAGCTCCTGCGCGGTCATTTTCGAGCCGAGATACGAAAGCATTCTGGATTCGATTTGGTGGAGGGCCATGCTTCACCTGCTTATCCTGTTGAAACCCAAGATGGAGGATGCTGCAATTGCAAGGAGGAATATCGCGGGAAACCCCTGCGGGCCCAGGAAGAACTGGACCACGAAATTCTGCGAGCTTTGGAAGAAATCTATTACTTCGCTTTCGAGCGGTGACTCTATTTCGTAGCTGAACTGGAATTTCGAAAGGGTGTCGCCCTGCCAGTTGAATATTCTTGTCGAGCCCGTGTAAAAGCGCAGGTTGGCGGACTGGTCATAGCGGAAGCTCTCGCTTTCGTCCTCCAGGTTCTGCGGAAGGCTGGAAAAGTAGATTTTCTCGGCTGCCTGGGGTATTGAAATGGAAATCGTTGTCCCTGACGGGAGCACCAGGTCGCCGGTCTTGGTCTGCTCAAAGGAGAGCGCATCCTGCTGCAACGAGTACTTTGCTGTGCGGGGCTTGTAGCGGTCGACCTTGACCAGGCCCGATCCGTTTGCGCTTGCAGGCACGGCATAATCTATCAAGACGGTTGCGCGGCAGGTGCCCACAAAGGAATTGCAGCTCTCAAGCGACTGGGGGATGACGCGGATGTTCGTGATGTCCGTATTCACTCGGGAAATGTGGTGGCGCATCTCGGAAAGCTTGGTCCGGTTCTTCCAGGTGGCAATGTCCGAGTATGCCGCGCGGGTGGCCTCGTAAAGCTCGCGCGAGGGAGTGCCCGAAATTAAGAGGGCAATCTTCTCCTCCACATTCGCTCCCCCGTCCCTGTTTATGTTCACCTGCACCTCAAGTGACCTCATGGAAAAATCGGCATAGGTGACTGTGGAAAAAAGGGCTGCTGCAAGCAGGAAAGCCGCCAATTTCAACGTCGGGCGCTTCATGGGAAGCTTTCGGAGTAACATGTATTTAAATCTGAGGCGGAAAAAATGTAAACATGCGATCGATCGTGTATCTTGGGCATTCGTGCTTCCAGGTGCGGCTGGGAAACATCGTCATGCTTTTCAATCCGGCATCGGCCGACCTTCTGGGGGGGAAGAAAAGAATGCAAAAGTCAGGCCTCAACCCGCGCACGGTCCGCGAGTGCGACCTCATATTCCTTTCCAACGAGGATCCGGCAAACTGCGAACCGGACACAGTGAAGGAGATTTCCGAGCGGGCGTTTTCTTCAGTGGTCGCGCCCAAGCCCGCGCTTGCAAAGATCGGGGTCTCGGACCGCTTCAAAATAGACGTCAGGACTGGCGACAAGTTCTCGGTAAAGGGAATCGACATTGAAGTCGTGAAGGCGGTGCACCCCCAGGTACAGTATCCGGTTGGCTACATTGTGAAAGGCGACGGGCTCACCATCTACCATGCAGGGGACACGTACAGCTTTACGGACATGGCAAGGATAAAGTGCGACGTGGCACTGGTCCCGATCGGCGGCGGCTCGGTGATGGACCCTTTTGCAGCAAACTCCGCAGTCAAGGAGATGCGGCCCAAGGTGGCTGTGCCCATGTGCTACAACACTTTCGAAACGATACAGCAGGACCCGAACGAGTTTGTGAATGATTTGGGCGGGCTCACCAAGGGAGTCGCCCTCAAAATCGGCCAGGAGATACGCCTTTAAAATGCGTTCTGTTTCAAACTAACTTCTCTTCGGAGGGATAACATGATAACCAGCATAAGAATAAGCAAGGTCGAGGCGACAAGGAACAAGGAGGACGAGATTTCAGGCCTCAACGTGAACATTTCTGTGGACTCGGTAACCGTCAAGGGAAGCGACATCGCAATCAACTTCAACTATTCCGTTGCCTATGCAGAAGACGTGGGCGAGCTCAAGATGTGGGGCGTGGTCACCTCGCGCGAGGACGCGAAGATGTCCAAGGAGATCGCGGACAGGTGGGCAAAGGAAAAGAGGCTGCCCGACGCGTTTGCCGAACTTGTGTTGAACGCGATAAACTACGCCTGCGGCACCAACGGAGTGCTTGTGGTGAGGGCAATCAACCTTTCCCCGCCAATAATGCCGCCGCGGATCCAGATAGGCAACCAGCCGCCGGGCAAGAGCAACTAGTTTTTTTCGATTTTTCGTTTTTCTCTTCCCCTTACTGAGCAATTTTTAAACACTTCGC
>DUFS01000054.1 GCA_013331805.1 Microcaldota archaeon
AAGTAAATGAGCATATGTAACCATAGATACAAGAACAGAATAAAAAACGAGCGGAATGGGAAGAAAATTACAGCCTGTCCATCGACACTACTTCGACATTCGAGGCATTGGGGAGCTTGCTTGCCTTTTCCTCGAGAAGGTCGGCGCCGCCAGCCCCGTCCTCGACAACGAAGGTGAGCATGAGCGCGACTATGCCGAATGCCACGGGCTGCTCCTGCATCTTATATGGATTGAGGGAAACAGCATCCTTTTTGAGCTGCTCGAACTTGGACATGTCCTCTGGCATTATTTTGATTACTACGGCAACTTGTCCCATAAGAAACACCTCACATGGTGCGACGCGAAATCTTCTGTACAGCATGCTTTCCTGTTGATGACATGTCGCACCTTGTGGTCAAATTTAGGGCCCTGCCTTGCCAGTCGAAGGGCAGACGTAGGGCAGGCTGATTCTCCTGCAGGAAAAGCAGCGGACGATTTTCACACTGGGGTCGTGCGGAGAGGGGAATTCCGAGTATTCCCTAGTCTGCGCGCCGCAAGTGGTGCAGTTCTTCATCATAAATATTGCCTCGTTGCAGGCAGGATTAGAGGGATTGGGCTTAAAAATGTATGCGAACGCCAGGCTTTGCACATAATTTAGTCCTTTTTCATTTGCATCGCCTCCTTTATGTGCAACTCTGGCAATAAATGTGCAAGTTCGCCAAACTCCGTCGAAACGCCGTTCTGGAAGGCTTCTTTTATCAGAACGCAGATGTTGTGGCAAAGCAGCATGGCCCGCCTCTGCGAGTGCGTTTTCGGCACCGCGGCTCCCGGCGAGTCACAGTACATGATCCGCTGCAACGACACCTACAAGTCCAAGCGGGCTTTCGAGCTTTGGATGTCCACGGGGTGCTTTGACTGCCAGTACGTGTTCGCCCTCACAGACTGCAGCGAGTGCCTTTTCTCCTTTTCCCTCACTGGCGCAAAATACACGATAGGCAACCTGCCTCTTGGCAAGGAAAAGTACCTGCAGGTAAAGGAAAGCCTGCTTGAGCAGATGCGGCAGGAACTGCAGCAAAAGCGCAGGCTGCCCTCGCTCATGGACATTGTTGGAAAATGCAAAAGCAAGCCAAAGAAAACCGGAGCGGAGCCCACATCAAACGAGGAGAAAAAGGACATGCAGCCCATGGAAGAGGCGTTTTCCTCGACCTGCGGCATTGTTCTTGGAACTCGGTTGGAAGGGTTGAAAGCATACGAACCCTGGCTGACGAGGCACATAGAAAAGGGGGAGAAAAGGAAATCCGCGCTTTCCGACAAGCAGGTATTCGTGGGCACTTACGCCAAGTATTCCGAAGTCCCACCCTCCCGCACAGCCACGGAGCAGGAGGCGCTTGCGGTGTCCAAGCCAACAAAAAAGCCGGAGGAAATGGACAGGATTACGCTTGCAAACGCGCACGAGCTCATTTCGGATGTCGCCTACCTGCACCTGGACTACCACGCATTCACCAACAAGAACATAATCGACTGCATGGCATACGCCTATTCGCAAAACGCCTTCAACTGCTTCCCGTGCGTGGAGATAAAGGATTCAGCATACAATTTCTGGCCAAGGTCAAGCGAGCATCTGTTCGGCTGCGGGGTGATGTTCGACTCCCAGTTCTGCGTCAAATGCTACCAGTCGGTCAAGCTGCAGCGCTGCTTCGAGGTGGACTCCAGCCGCGACTGCTCGGATTCTTATTACTCGCACAACATAGAGAACTGCCAGTCCTGCATTTTCTGCTTCAACGTGAAGAACCTCCGCTACGCAATAGGAAATGTCGAGGTTGGGAGGGAGAAATTCCTGGAAGCGAAGAAAATGCTGCTTTCGCGGATTGGAAAGGAGCTTGAGTCAAAGGGGTCGCTTGCGCTGGACATCTACAATCTGGCTGATTTTGGAAAGAAAAAGTAAGCAGGACTTTATCTCTTGTATGCAATGTCCCTCTTGCCGAAATTGAGGAAAGTGACCGTATTTCCTTCCGCGGAATAAATTATTCTGAACGGCGGAACCCAGACGCTCCTCTCGCCTTTTCTGTCGAATCTAAGTGGTTTCCCCATATCGGGCCGGTCAAGTATTTCGGCGACCTGATTTTTCACCCGGTGCTTTATAGCCTCATCCTTGATTTTCCGCACCGCCCTCTCAAATTTCGAGGTGTAAACAGCCTCAGCTACCATCCAGACAACTCTTTGAGGAATTCAGCCTTGCCCATCCGTTTGAACTTTCCATCTTCAATATCCTTCCAGCCTTCAGCAGCCTTATGCATCAGCCAAATCTCATCCTGTATGTCGTCCTTCATGCTCTTCACAGGCCTAACAACTATTGTCCTACCATCATCAATGACCATGAGTTTCTCACCCTCAGCAATATGGTTCCTCTTGCGCATGGACAGCGGAAGCACAAACTGGCCTCGTGAGGAAACCCTGACTATTTCGACATCCATCAAACCACCAAGTAAGATTAGTAAGATTAAACTTATTTATAATGGTTTGCTCGTTTCTTTAAATTCCCGCCTGCTTTTTGAGATCAGCTGCCTTGTCGGTTTTTTCCCAGGTGAAGTCCGGGTCTTCCCTTCCGAAGTGCCCGTACGCAGCCGTTTTTTCGTAAATCGGCCTTCGAAGCTTGAGGTCTGCTATTATTTGGCCTGGCTTGAGCCTGAAGTTCTTCCTCACGAGCTCCACCAGCTTCCCATTCTCGATTTTTCCTGTCCCGAAAGTGTCTATGAATATGGAGACCGGCTCCGCAACACCAATCACGTAGGCAAGCTGCACCTCGCACTTTTCAGCAAGCCCTGCTGCCACGATGTTCTTTGCGATGTATCTTGCCATATAGGAAGCCGACCGGTCCACCTTGGTCGGGTCCTTGCCTGACATGCAGCCTCCCCCGTGGGCGGACATGCCACCATAAGTGTCCACGATGACCTTTCTTCCGGTCACCCCGGTGTCTCCCGCAGGCCCGCCAAGGACAAAGCGGCCTGTGCCGTTCACGACTATTTTCGTGTCCGCATTGAAATATTTCCCAAGAACGGGTTTTACCACCGATTCAATGAGGTCTGCCTTGATTTTTTCAGTGGGGAGCTCCTTGCCCTCGAATTTGTCGTCGTGCTGCGCGGCTATCACAACAGTGGTGACCCTCTGAGGCTTGTGCCTCTCGTCATATTCCACGGTCACCTGCGTCTTTCCGTCAGGGCGAAGATACGGTATTGTTTTCTTCTTCCTGGCTTCAGACATCCTCATCGCGAGCCTGTGCGCAAGGGAAATCGGAAGGGGCATGAGCTCGGGCGTTTCGTTCACAGCGTAGCCGAACATTATCCCCTGGTCGCCGGCTCCGATGTTCTCCAGGTCGTCCTCCTTCACTCCCTGCGCGATGTCTGGCGACTGCGAGTGGATGGAAACAAGCACGCCGCTGCCCTTGGCGTCGAACTGGTATTCCGGCTTGTTGTAGCCGATTTTGTCAATAGTCCTGCGGATTATAGCTTCAACATCCGCGTATCCCTTGGTGGTGACCTCCCCTGCAACCACGATCAGGCCAGTGGTGGCAAGAGCCTCCACGCCCACGTGCGAGTGCGGGTCCTGGCGTATCAGGTCGTCTAGTATGGCGTCCGAGATCTGGTCGCAAATCTTGTCCGGGTGCCCCTCGGTCACCGACTCGGACGTGAAAAGGTAAGTCTTGCCTGCCATGTAAATACCTCCTGAAGATTGCGCTCACGGATGGCTTATAAAACATGGTGCTTCCTTTATTCTTTAAGAATCGTCATTTTTTTCTTTCTTTTTATTCTTTTGGGAATAACCTTTTCAGGATTTCTTAAATAGCCGCGCCAGCAGCAACAAAAGCGGTGGTTTCCATAGAAGCGATAAAGGCAGGCATCCATACGGCGCGCCTTGGAACATTGCCAAAAAATCCTGGCAACAGCTTCGTCAGATTGCGCTGGCCGTATCCGAGCGGACCGTGCATTTCCGGCATTGTGAAATCCGCTGCCTGCGGCAAGGTGGTGACAAGCATCCCATCCGCATCTCTTGCAAAGGCAGGCGGACGCAATCGCTTTCTGGTTGGCGTATACTTCACCGGGATTCCTTTCGCGCAGCCGCTTTCCCAGGCTCTTGACTTGCGCAATGGCTTTCCTCCAAATGCGAAAGGCAAGCCGGTTGCGTCGGACGGGATTGTTTCGTTCACCAAGCATGGGTTTGTGGCAGTTCGGTGCAAAAGCGGGCCAAATCCTGGGCCAGGTTCCCCTGTGGAGCTGAGGATCTCGTATCCGTCTCCCAGGGACTTTGCGGTCCTCTGGGAATAGGAAGATCGGAAAAAATTGAAAGGTGGTAATCTGAAAAATACAAATGACAAATTGCTGTACGTGCCTG
This sequence comes from Microcaldota archaeon, assembly GCA_013331805.1. Classification (GTDB taxonomy): domain Archaea; phylum Micrarchaeota; class Micrarchaeia; order Anstonellales; family Anstonellaceae; genus UBA10161; species UBA10161 sp10161u. The sequence continues at coordinate 4,369 of DUFS01000054.1, forward strand.
CGGAATTCAAGCGCAGGGGGCATCCGGACAGGCTGGCTGATTCTGTGGCATCAGCAGCAGGCAGCACCTTGCTGAAGCTTGACCCAAATGCAAGGTTTGACATACAAGTGACAGTGCACTTTGGGCCAGTCCATATGCGAAACGGCCGGGGGGATGTTCCCATCTCCTTAAAGGAATCGCCTATCGTTTTCATATGCGGCCAGCTTGGCACCTCTGCGGACAGGGCTTTATACGAACAGAAGGTTGAAACCTCTGTGCGGGAAGCATTCCTCTCAGTCGGATACAATTCAGGCAACACGTTTGACCCAAACGACATACACGTCATCAAGAGCTTCAACAACCAGTCGCCAAACATAGCTGCCGGCATCGACAGAAAAGGCGCGGCGCATGGGGCTGGGGATGCCACCATTTCAATAGCATATGCAAGCAGCCAGACGAGCAATCACCTCAATGCTTCGCACGCACTTGCACTTGCCGTCAACCAGCGACTGGACGCTGCGTTTGAGTATGGCTCGATTAACGGCTTGCAGCCAGACGGCAAGGCGCAGGTCGAGGTGGGCTTTTGCGGAAGGGAGAATCACTTTCCAGTTGGGCCAAAAATGGCATCCGACGTAATTGTCGCTGCGCAGCACAGCCAGGGTGCTGACCGGAACTCATTCATCAAGAGCATCAAGGACCTGGTCCGCTCAGTAAACGAGGTCATCGTGACTCCTGCTGGAAAGCGCCTCAACCTGATAAAGAACAGCACAGATATCATCATCGACGGCGCCGGGGATTTCATCATAGGGGGCCCGGTTGCAGATACGGGCGTGAGCGGACGGATGGATTCCCTTTATGTCTCAGGCGCCACGCGGACTTACGGCGGCGGCCTGCTCGTAGGAAGGGACGTGACCAAGACAGACGTTTCCTGCCTGCTTTCCGCCCGCTGCATTGCGATACACCTTGTGAATGGGCTTGCGAAAGACGCCCAGGTCAAAATAACCTACGCAATCGGGGCGCCTGCGCCCGAATCCGTCATTATAACCGCCCGCGGCTGCAAATACTCCGAGCAGCAGCTGTCATCCGCCATCTGCAGGACATTCGACCTAAGCCCGGACGGCATGAAAAAAAACCTGGGCCTCAAGGCAAAGGATTTCGCATCCATTGCAAGAAACGGGTTCATCGGAGTGGAGGCAAACGGCTCGCACCGCTGGGAAACAGTTGATGAAGAGAAAGTCGGGATACTGCTGAGGCACTTGAAGCGTGGCTTGTCCATTGGCGTGCCATCTGGTCCGCCTCGAAAGCTCAAGGTGACTAGATGACTAACCAACCTTCTTAAACCCTCTTTTTCAAATTCTCCCGCCCTCGTGGTATAACCTGGATAGCATGCGAGCTTGCGGAGCTTGAGATCCGCGTTCAANNGATAGGCAAGGGGTGAAAACATGAAAAGGGGAAAAATGGCGGCAACCAGGCGGCAGTCGAGGAAGCGGGCCAAAAGCAACTGATTTTTTTACGTTTTTGTTTTTTTCCAACTACGTCAATCGCTGAATATAACCTTTATTAATTTCAGCATGAAACGAATAGGGTGCGAACGATGGGCATTCCGTAGTGTGTGGTGCTAATGGCAGTCATAAACCGTGTGAACTTCAAGATCGGCGGCCCTGCGGGAAGCGGAGTGGCAACAGTGGGGCTTCTTTTTGCCAAGTGCCTGCAGCGAGCCGGCCTGAATGTTTACGGCACCAATGACTATCCCTCGCTCATCAAGGGAGGGCACAACACCTACATGGTGGCAGCCTCGCCCGAGCCAGTGTACTCCATGGTGGACGGGTTCGATATTGTGATCGCTCTTGACAAGAAGACGGCCGACCTGCACGCAAACGAACTTACGCAGGGAGGGGCGCTGATTTACGATTCTGACAGAGTGAAGGACGCGTGCCCTGTGGGCAGGCCCGACGTCATCTGCATAGGCGCGCCTCTCACGAAAATGGCAGGCGATGCGGGCGGGGAAATAATGTTCAACACAGTGGCACTGGGCGCCTCCATGGGCCTGATGCAGCTTGACTTTGCCATACTTGAGAACATGATGCAGAAAATCTGGGCAAGAAAGGGCAAGCAGGTTGCCGATGCCAATGTGGCAGCCGCCAAGGCGGGCTACGAATTTTGCAGATCTTCGCTCAAGGAGCCCTTTAAGATAAAAATCGAGTTTGTCAAGCGGGAAAAAACAATGTTCATCAACGGAAACGAGGCGGCAGTCCTTGGTGCTGTGAAAGCTGGCTGCAAGTTCGTGGCAGAATACCCGATGTCCCCCTCCTCATCCATATTGCACCTCATGGCAGGGCACGAGCGAGACTACGGGATAATAGTCAAGCAGACTGAGGACGAGATTGCTGCTGCGAACATGATTGCAGGCGCGGGCTTTGCCGGAGCCAGGGCAATGACCGCCACCTCTGGCGGAGGCTTCTCCTTAATGGTGGAGGCGCTTGGCATGATGGGCATTTCGGAAACGCCCTGCGTCATTTTCGAATCGCAGCGCGCTGGGCCTTCCACAGGACTTCCCACCTATACCGAGCAGGCGGACTTGCAGTTTGCGCTCCATGCCTCGCACGGCGAATTCCCCCGCGTGGTGATCGCCCCTGGCGACCCGCAGGAGTGCTACGTGGAGGCGATAAACGCCTTCAATATCGCCGAGCTGGTGCAGACGCCGGTGATAGTCCTCCTTGACAAGTTCCTCTCAGACTCCTCCATGACACTGGAGGACGTCAGGAACATTCCCGTGAAAGTGGACAGGGGCAAGTTGAAAACCGAGGAGGAGATGGAGTCAGAAGCAGGCTACAAAAGGCACGCCTTCACACCCGACGGGATCTCCCCCAGGTGCCTTCCTGGCATGAAAAAAGGCATGCACGTTTGCTCAAGCTATGAGCACGACGAAACCGGCTTCACGTCAGAGGACGCGCACATGCGCATTTCCATGATAGACAAGCGCGCCAAAAAGCTCCTGTCTATCCCGCAGCCCATGATTGCGCCCTCTTTCCACGGGGCTTCTGAGGAGGAAGCGCATATCCTTCTGGTTTGTTGGGGCTCCACAAAAATGCCTGCGCTTGAGGCGCTCAATCTTCTTGAAAAGGGGGGCGCAAAGGCACGAATGATGCACATCAGGTATGCAAGCCCGTTTCCTGCCCGCTCTGTCCTCTCAGCCCTTACCAAAGCGAAAAACACACTTGTTTTCGAGGGGAATTCAGAGGCGCAGATGCGCTCCCTCATATTCCAGAAGACAGGCTATTACATTGAGAAGACCTGCCTCAGGTACGACGGAAGGCCTTTCACCCCGGAGGAAATCGCAGAGGCAACGAAAAATGCAATGAAAAAATGAACGCAAGATGATTCATATGGTGACAGTTGCAGAGCTGAATTCCGGGCACATGCCTGACTGGTGCCCTGGCTGCCTACTGCCAGGTTCGCTTATACACAAGAACCCCTCAGTTGACAAGATTGAGAACGTGAAAATCGGGGACAGGGTGCTTGGAAGCGATGGGAGATACCATCAGGTCACCGAGGTATTTGTCCACAACCACAAGGGCAAGATGTACGCAATAAAATCCAAATGCCTGGGCTTAACCACCCTGACTGATGAACACCCAGTTTTGAGCGTCAAAAGGGCACATGCCAAGCTGCATAATACCGAATTCGAGCTGAAATGGACCCGCGCTGACCAACTCAATAAGGGAGATTACATCGCATTTCCAATTCTAAAGGAAGTGGAAGACAAAGAAGAGATCGCGCTTCCCTTAGTCAAAAAGGCAATGGACCGCAAGAGCAAGCCAATCCCGAAAACGGCAAAGGTCGATGATGGCTTTTTGCGCCTATGCGGCTACTACATAGCAGAAGGCTACGTTCATGACAGGGAAATAATCTTCACTTTCAACTCCAAGGAACAGGAATTAGCTGATGATGTAATCCGGCTTTCAGTGTCCATATTCGGCATCTCTCCCTCGGTCAAACTAAGGGAAAAGAAGCACACGATCGATGTGTCAATCTCTTCCTCGCAGCTTGCAAGGCTTTTTAGCGAGTGGTTCGGCACAGGCGCCCAAAACAAGAAAATACCGCATTTCATCATGCTTCTCCCAAAGGCAAAGCAGCGTGGCCTCCTGAAGGGATTGTGGATGGGCGACGGATGGGTAGGGAAGGGCAGGGCCAATTACAGGACCATCTCCCGCCTTCTTGCAGAGCAACTCAAAGTCCTTCTGATCCGCCACCAGATAGTCCCAACCATAAGCGTCAACAAGGCAAGCGGCATGCACAAGGAGTCCTACTCCGTCCGGGTGGTGAGCAGAAGGGACATGACAATGCTTTCGAAGGCGCTGGGGGTGTCTGTGCAGCTTCGGAATCAAGGCAAGCCTCCCTCCAGTATAATCCTCGAGGAGTTTGTATTGACCCCAATAAGGGAAATCTCGACTTTCGATTATGAGGGATCTGTACACAATTTCGAAGTGGAAGGCATCCACAGCTACGTTGGTGAGAACGCAGTCCTTCACAACTGCGGCGACTTCGGCATACTGATTGCGCTCAAGGGTGCGCTAGCCAAACTGGACATCCCTCCGCACGAGACTGTTGTGGTCGCAGGCATCGGCTGCGGCAGCAAGATCCCGCATTTCGTAAAGACCTATGGCTTTGAAGGCCTGCACGGCCGCTCGCTTCCTCCGGCAACAGGCATCCACCTTGCCAACAGCAGCCTCAAAGTGATTGCAATTGGCGGCGACGGGGACGGATACGGCATAGGCATGGGCCATTTCGTGCACGCGATGCGGCGCAACCTGGACTTCACCTATATAGTTCAGAACAACGAAATCTACGGTCTCACAGTGGGCCAGGCCTCGCCGACAACCAGGAAGGGGGTGAAGACCAAGTCCACCCCGAACGGCACAATAGAAAAGGAGGTGAACCCCCTGCTCATCGCGCTTTCCGCAGGGGCAACATTCGTGGCGCGCGGCTTTTCCGGCGACATACCCTATCTTACTAATCTCATTGCGGAAGGCGTTAAGCACAGGGGAATTGCACACATCGACGTATTCCAGCCCTGCGTCACCTGGAGAAAGGATCTTCCCTACGATCTTTACCAGAAGAAAATCTACAAGCTGGAAACAGAAGGCCACGACCCGGCTAGCTTTGAGCAGGCAATAAAGCGCGCGCAGGAATTCGAGCGCTGGCCAGTGGGCGTTTTTTTCAAGGAGGAAAAACCCATCTATAGCGACGAAATACCCTTCATAAGGGAAAAGCCGCTTGTCAAGCACGACATATCGGACGTGGACGTCAGCAAGTTCATCGAGGAATTCTTCTGAGGTTTCAACTCCTTTTTCCTAGCGGCATCCACCGGCATGGAGGTCTTGAAACATTTAAAAAGCACCAATCTGTTCTGCTATCATGGGCGAGTTTGCCTCGACAATTCAAGTCGACAATCATGTTTTTATAGGTCAGCTTCAACTAGATAACCTTATGTCTGTAAAAGAAAGACTTAGGTTCGACAATCAATATCTGATTGGTGATTGTCAGAACGTTCTAAAGGAACTGCCTGGCAGTTCAGTTGATCTCATAGTGACTTCACCGCCCTATGCTGACAGCAGAAACGGAACATACGGGGGCATCGCCCCCGATAAATACGTTTCCTGGTTCCTGCCAAAATCAAAGGAATTCCTGCGAGTGTTAAAGCCGACAGGTACGTTCATCCTAAACATCAAGGAAAAAGCGGAAAACGGTGAGCGGCATCCATATGTTCTTGAGTTGATAATGGAACTCAGAAAACAGGGCTGGCTTTGGACTGAAGAGTTCATATGGCATAAGAAAAACACGCATCCAGGCAAATGGCCCAACCGCTTCCGCGATGCGTGGGAACGCTGCCTGCAATTCAACAAGACAAGAAACTTCAAAATGTACCAGGAAGCAGTCATGGTTCCAATAGGCGACTGGTCTAAGCACCGTCTCAAAAACCTAAGCAAAACCGATCTGACTCGTGCGCATTCCCGGGTTGGGAGCGGCTTTGGAAAGAAAATAGCCAACTGGCTTGGCAAAGACAAGGTTTATCCATCTAATGTGCTTTATCTGGCTACTGAATGCGGAAACAAAAATCACAGCGCAGTTTTTCCAGTTGAATTGCCAGCCTGGTTTATCCGACTTTTCACAAATGAGGGCGACCTGGTTCTTGATCCCTTCGCAGGTTCCGGCACTACTGCGGTGGCATGCCAGAGGCTTAACCGTTCTTACCTGATGATTGACATAGGGACTGGATATAAAAAAGTGGCTGAAGAGAGGTTGTCACATGAAATCCATCAAACCAAGCGAGGTTCAGGCGTTCGTAAAAAAGCACATACGGGAATTCCACAACGCTCGCTTGCAGAGTTTGGAGAAGACCAGCCTAAAAGACTTGCTAAAGAGGAAAAATCCCTATCTTTATAGAGCAAAAAATCTTGTAACGGCGGGAGAGCTGGTTTCCTCGCTTCTTGAAGCCAAGCTTTCCTCTTCGGAAGAAGAAATATTCGGAGAATTTCTAGAGCATCTTGCAATTTTTGTCGCTGAAAAGGTGCACAGAGCCACCAAGTCATCCGCAGCCGGAATTGACTTCGAATACCAAACAGGCAAGACGAGATATCTTGTCTCAGTGAAGTCCGGCCTCAACTGGGGCAACAGCAGCCAATGGGGCAAGCTTGAGGACAACTTCAAGACGGCTATGAAAAGGGTAAAGCAGAACAGGCAGATAGGCGACGTTCGCTGCATCCTCTGAGTTTCTTATGGAAAAGACAAAACGCGGATAAAGAAGGGTTTCATAATGCAGGTCTGCGGCCAGCGCTTCTGGCACATGGTCAGCTGGCAAAAGGACTTCTACATCCAGATAGTCGAACCAATCGGTCACAAGGCAAAGGAGCTCAACGACTCTTTCAAACAGAAAAAAGCCCAGCTCATAAACAAGTTTACTGGGGAGTTCATCTCCGAATTTTGCAGCAGAAACGGACAAATACTCTGGAATAAGGTAATTGAGTTCAACTCAGGAAATATGGACAAATAGAGGGTTTCAGTTTCCAAGCTTCGCAATCTTCTCAAGCGTCTCCTTGAAAAGAGAAATTTCCTTTTCAGTGTTGTAAACGTACAGCGAAGCCCTGACAGCGCCCTCCGGAGCGCCGAGAGACTCCATGGCGGGCTGCGCGCAGAAGACGCCTGAGCGCAGCGCAATTTTCGAAAGCGAGTCGCACATGAGCGCGACCTGGTGGTGTTTTACTCCTTTCAGGTTGAAGGACACCAGTGCGGATCGCTTTTCGGATGAAGGACTCCCGTAGATTGCGGCTCCAGGAACGGATTGGACTGCCTCAATCATCCTTTTCGCAAGCTTTTTTTCATGCTCCTCGACATTTTTCATCCCGATTTTCGAAAGATAGTCGCAGGCTGCAGCAAGGCCGATCGCGCCAGCATAGTTCTGTATCCCGCCTTCGAATCTCTTCGGGGCTTTCATGAACTGCACTTTCCCAATGTGCACGCTCTCCACTGTTTCCCCGCCCACAATGAACGAGTCCAGCTTTTCAAGTGATTCGCTTTTCCCAACCAGGCAGCCGATTCCAGTGGGCCCCAGCATCTTGTGCCCTGAAAAGGCGAGGAAATCCGCGCCCAGCCTCCTGAAATCCACACCCGAATGCGGCACGCCCTGCGCGCCGTCTATGAGAACAGCTGCCCCGTTGTCATGCGCGATTTTGATTATTTTTTCAAGTGGCGCGCGCATTCCCGTGGTGTTGGTGGTGTGGTGAATTGCTACAAGCGCAGTGGAGCGGTCGATTGTGGCTGCAATGGATTGCTCGTCAAATGAGCCGTCTGGGTTGGTCTTGAGCAGTTCCATTTTCACAATTCCGCGCCTCTGCTGCTCCATAATCGGGAGGAGAAGCGAGTGGTGCTCCAGGCGCGTGGTGAGGATTTTTTTCCTCTGAGAATAATCAAATGAGCGGATGACCAGGTTGAGGGCCTCCGTGGTGTTTTTCACCCACACCAGCTCTTCGGGCGCAGCATTCACGAACGCAGCGGCCTTTTCCCGCGAGGACTCGAACATCTCGGAGGTTTTTTTCGCAAGCGCGTGCGCGGACCTTCCTGCGCAGCCTGATGCCTGTTCATAATATGCCCTTTCGGCTTCCAACACCTGCCTTGGCTTGAGCGTGGTGCAGGCAGAGTCGAAGTAGATTGCCTTGCCTGCCTTCAGGATCGGAAAGTCCTCCCTTAACCTGTCAGCATCCATTTCAAGCAACCCCGAGCAGCCTTTCCACTTCGGCTTTTGCCTCGGCAGCGGCATCCTTCCCGACAAACGCCTTCCCGTCCACGAAAAAGGTCGGCGTCCCGTAAATTCCGCATTCCTTGCCCTCCGAAATGCTGGTTTCTATCTGCGCAAGGAATTTCTTGGCGTCGAAGCATCCGTCAAAGCCCGTTATGTTCAGCCTTGCTGCGGTCGCCTTGAATGCAGCATCCCCGCCTTCCCGATAGTAGCTTTGGTTGGAAAAGATGGCTTCGCGGTATTCCCAGTATTTTCCTGCTTCCCAGGCGCATGCAGCAGCAACTGCCGCCCATTTGGAGTTGGGATGGGTGGGCAGGGGGAAGGGCTTGAAAACGAAATGCACCTTGTCACCGTATTTTTCAAGCATGAATTTCACCGTATCCTCGGCGTCCCTCGTGTACGGGCAGGTGTAGCAGCCGAACTCGAACACAGTCAGCCTTGCGCTTTCGTTGCCTGCCGAAATTCCCTGGAGTGTGGATGGGGCCTTGAGAAAGGCAGGGTTCTGTATCCCCGAGTAGATGCAAAAGCCGCCCTCGGGCCCGTTGCAGTTGCCGTATATCGCGAAATTGGCGATTCCCTGGGCAGCGAGGAGGAAGCTTGCGAAAAAAAGGAGGGTGAATGCGAATGAGAATGCCGCAAAACGCCTGTTCACGAATGACGCTGCTTGGGGTGAGAATTTCATTATCCCGGCAATAGAGGCTGCTTTAATCTCTTCGTCCAATCCTGTATCGCACGGGCGCAGCGTCATCTTGCGCGCCACGCAGGAAAACGCCCTCGCAGCCAAGGGGCGGTACTTTGCGGAGAATAGCGAAAGAAAGGCGAAAACTCCGAGGGCAATGAAGCAGAGCATTTAGACCAGCTACTTGAGCTTGCGGTTGGCTCTTTTTTCCATTGCGGAAATCACGCGTTCCTCGGCGATTTCAAGCGCCGCCTCCCGCAGGTTGCCCCCCCCGGACCTCTCAAGGACCAGCCTTGTGTTTGCGGTTATTTTCTCCTTGACCATGGAGAACATCTCCTTTTCGGTTCCGCCAATGAACTCCACATAAGAGGAGATCACCCCGCCTGCGTTTGCCACGAAGTCCGGTATTATGAGCACCCCCTTCTTGGACAGGTCGTGCTCGATTTCAGGCTTCATCGGGATATTGGCAGCCTCCACGATTATTCTTGCCTTCACCTGCCGTACATTGCCCACGTGAATGACGTTGGGTCGCGCGCCCGGTATGAGAACATCGCATTTCAGGGAGAAAAGCTGGGCAGCCTCAAGCACCGAGGCGCCAGGGTAGGCAGTCACGGTCCCCTTCTCTTTTTTCACATTCATGAGCGTTTCATAGTCCAGCCCGCTCTCAAGGTAAGCGGTTCCTTTGGAGTCCGATACGGCAATAACCCTGGCGCCCCTTTCAGTCAGGAATTTCGCGGCAAAGGTGCCCACGTTCCCAAAGCCCTCAATGGCGACAGTCGCTCCTTCGATTGGCATTTTCGCATATTCGAGCGCGACCTGGGTGGAAAGGAAAACCCCGTAGCCAGTGGAGCCAAGCTCGTGCGGAAGGCCGCCCATGTCTGCTGGCTTTCCGGTCGCTGCTTTTGGGGTGCCTATAACATTGGCAATTGATGCCATGTCCAGCTCGCCCATGTTCATGTCCGGCCCGGGTATGTAAATGTCGGGCACAAGGTGGGCAATCTTGCTTGCAAACGCCTTGACCAGCTCGGCCTTGTGGTGGTTCGTCCCGTGCGCGTTGATTCCGGATTTCGCCCCCCCGAAGGGTATTCCCGCAAGCGCGTTCTTCCAGGTCATCGCGCGCGCCAGCCCGAAAACCTCCTCGGTGGTAAGGTCGGGCACCATGCGCACCCCTCCCTTGCCTGGCCCAAGCGCGGTGTTGTCCACCACCACCACGCCAGACATTTTTGTGATTGGGTCGTAAACGTTCACGATAAGCTCAGGCCCGATCGCGTCCTCGAAAGTCATGTCATTACCCCCTTATTTAAAGGATTTTTCGAATTGGATGGTAGAGCATAAGATTAAAAAAATGGAAGCCTTGTTCAGCTGTTCCTGCACCGCTGCGCCTCTATGTCGCAGCTTGAGCCAGGGCAGTCCGCATTCTTGGTGCACACTATCTTGACGCACCTGTATGCCGTGGGCAGGTACGGGTCAGTCACGCAGCGCTCTTCGTATGCGCAGTCTGCCGAAGAAGTGCAGAAGCCCGCCTTGGTCTCGCACGCATGGCTGGCCACGTTGCATTTCTGGTAGTATCCGCACTCAGCGTCATCCGAGCAGAAGCCAAGCTTGCTTGAACACCTCTTTGCAGTCAAATCGCATATCTGCCAGCTTCCGCAGTCGCTTTGAGAGGAGCACAGGCTGCGCTTTGCCTGGCACTTGTGCGTCTTGGAGTTGCAAAGCTCCCAGGATTGGCAGTCCTCGTCGGCGCCGCAGTATCCCGAGGCGGTGATGCAGCGGTGGCTGCCAGTGTCGCACATGGACCAGTTGGAGCAGTCCAGGTCGTTGTTGCAGAATCCCACTCTTATTGAGCAGGAGTGCGAGGTGGCGTTGCACGCTTGCCAGGGCAGGCAGTCCACCTCGTTTGCGCATTTGCCCTCCAGGGGCACGCACTTGCGCAAGTCCAGATCGCAGTTCTGCCAGTAGTCGCAATCATACTGGTTCAGGCAGGTGCCGGGCTTTGGCACGCAGATGTGTTTTGTTGGGCTGCACACCTGGATGTCCTTGTTGCAGAACTCGTCGCTGTCGCAGAAACCGGCTTGCGGCTTGCAGGTGCTGGCTTCCTCCTCGCAAAGCTGCCAGGAGCCGCAGTCAGCGTCATTCCTGCACCTGTCCGTCAGGAACTGGCACATGTGGTTTGCCGGGTTGCAGGTCTTGAGGGTGTCGTTGCATTCGATATCAAGATTGCAGGTGCCTGGCCTGTTCAGGCACTTTTTCGATGCGGTGTCGCANNATTATCGCGCCGAGAAGGTAGAGTCTGTTGCCTGCCAATGAACCACCAGATGGCAAATTCAGCCTCTAAAAAATTAAAAAGGGATATCAGTAGTACCTTGCGAAGGTGGTCACCTTATACACATAGGTGATTGTCAGGTTCGCATTTGCTGGCGCGTCAGCCTTCCACTCCAGCTTGTTGCCAGGCAGCTGCTTAGCAGGCACAGACGAGGACAAAAGCTCGACCTTGTCGCCATATGCCATGTAGTCCCGCAGGGTGAGCGGCGTTTTTTCCTTGGCGCTCGACTCCACCTTCATCTCCACACTGTAGGTGGTTTCCACGTTCCTGCCAATTGTCTGCGAGCCTTGCTGGCTGGATTCCTTTTTGACCACCAGCTGCGGAAGCGAGGCATACTTGGCTTCTGCCTCCCTGCCATCTCCCGTATATTCTATCATGCCCTCTCCTGCGAAAATACCACTCTCATAGACGCGGAACACGCCTGAAGCAAAGGGCTTGCCAGCATTGTTCTTCACCCGCATCACCTGCTGCACGCTTCCGCCGCTTTCCCAGACATTGTCGTGCTCGTAGTCCGCCTTTGTCTCAAAGAGCTTGAGGTTCGCCTTCTCCCCTTCCAGGATGGTTGCAGGCTCGGAGAGCGAATAGATGTACTGCGTTCCGGATTCCTCACCAGAAAACTCCGGAGCCGCTGATGCTCCCGCGGCCTTGGATTCCATCATGGGAACATTGGCTGCGTCCTGATATGACGGGGAAGGGTAGTAACTGATCCCCTCTATGAAGTAAGGCGAGCCCACTGCCAATTTCAGCGAGGAGTTCTCCCAGTCCTCGCCCGCGTTGTTCTGCACCTCTGCATATGCTGCCAGCCTGCCTGTTCCTTTCAGGCCTCCTGCTGTGTCGAAGTTGTAGCTTGCCTTCCAGGCTGCGCCAGAGGCGATGTATGAAAGGAGCACGCTGTGCTGCCCTGCTTTTGCGGCATTCATGTAAAGCTCCAGTCCGCGATCATAATAGGTGGTGTTCTTCTCGTCAGTTTTCATGGTCTGTCCGGAGTCCAGCAGGAATCCCTCTGGGTCTGATACGACCACCAGTTTCCCCTGCGACTCTATTGCTATCTTCCCGTCTGAAACCCACAGCAGCTTGCCCGCCAATTTCCCATCCTTGGTTTCCACTCCAATTTCTTTTCCGTACGACTGGTTGAGGAGCTCGTCAAATGAAAGGAAGCGCTCGTTTTTTTCCGTGAGCGTCTTTTCCTCGTAGTATTTCTTTGCCCAATATATTTCGCCGTCCGCATCCTGCGCGCGAAGCGTGCCGAGAACTGCCATTTCGGTGAAGTTCTCAATCCTCAGCCTGGCTTTTCCTGCCAATGCCACCTCACCCTTTGCGACCGAGGAGACGAAAGCCATGCCGTTCGAGTAGACCAGCACCGACGAAACAGCAGAAGTCAGGGGCGAGGGGCTTTCGGTTCCTGCTGATGCCTGCTGGGTGAAGATGAGCATCGCGAAAGCCGCCACAAGGGCAACAACAGCCAAATAAGCCAGGACATTATTCTTCTTCCCGCCCACTGCAACCACCCCTTACGCAGAAGCGATGCTTTCGCTATTATATTAATGGTTCTCTTTTCGTTCGGGCATTGTCTGCTTTCTGTTTTCCAAGCGAAAAAATGTCAACGTCCAAGCCTCCTTTCCTTTCAAGCTCGGAATTTATCCACCCAAGAAGCATCTTTTTCACGCGCAAGTATTCCTCTTTCGGAAGCTCCTTGTTAAGCACCGCGTACCGCAGCCCCTTTGCGTTGAAGCAGAAAATGCCCTCCTCCACGTTCTCGCAGTTGTGGCAGAAGTAGCAGTCGCGGCAAAGGTAGCAGGAGTCGCACTCAAGGCAGTTCCTCACGCGGGTCACGTTATGGGAATTGATGCAGAATTCCGAGTTAAGCACCCGCGCGTAGCCCCCGAAAACATATTTCGACTCGGTCACAATGGTGGAATATGCCGCATAGGATGAGCCGCGCGCCCACCAAAGCCCGCTCACATGCGTGGAATCAGACACAACTGAGGTGTCGCAACAGTTTCTTGACTGCCCCTCGTATATTTCCGGGGCAAAAAGCGCAACCCTGCCAGCTCTTTTGGCAATTTCCCCAAGCGATGGCTGTTCGTTTTCGGATAGTTTGATGCCGTCTGAAGCGGATGCAAGGGCTTTTTCAAGCCTAGCAAATCTTCCTGCGGGTATGTCCCGTATCACAGGGAGATCCGCCTTATTGGCAAATCTCCCGTCTGCGTCCATAAATCGCTTCCTTTTCAGGGTGTTCCTCATGAGCCAGGGCGCAAACCTTCCGGCATCCCTGTGCTCCTTTCCGAACAGGATTTTCGTCGTGGTGCCAAAGGCGGCTTCCACTTCTCCTGGGATCGCGGAAGAAGGTGATTTTGAGTCGCCTTCATAGTCCTGCCCAGTTCCGCAGATTTCGGCAATAGAGAAAATCCTCTTGTCCTTTTGCAGGGTTTCCGCCATTTCAGAAACCAGCTTTTCCTTGAGCTTGGAGTATCTCTCGCGGGAAAGCGCCAGGTTGCCGACCATGTGGCTTTTTGAGCGGAGGTTGAAGCAGAAAATGCAATCCGTGCAGCCCGAGCAGTTGAAGGTGTAATACGAGTCGGAAATTCCGTTTGAGTAGTAGCATTCAAAAGAGCGGCTGGCCCCGTTCAAATAGCATGCGCTGCACCTGATTGCCCGGTTGCCGCGCCAGAATGGGCTGACGCCGTATATGCTCTCGGCGTACCTCCCGATCGCGCAGTAGGCCACGTATTTCGAGCTGTAGATGTCATGCGAGTGGTGGACGTGCACAGAGTCCACAACATTGTCGCTTTCGCTTACGTTCATGTTCTTGCCGAAAAGCTTGTTGCCGCAGTACACCGCCCTTTCCTGCGCGGCCTCGAAAAGCGAGTCGATGTCCTTTATGTCATTGATATTCAGAGGCGCAAAGGACAGCCTGCCAAGCTCCTCCTGCGAAACGATTGTGGCATCCTCCCTGTAGAATGGGCTGGAAAGCATCACTTTCTTTTGCGACAGCGATGATTTGATGCTCAGGTCAGACATCATCATCTCCGAAAGATACGGGGCGAATTCCTCAAGCCCTCCGATTTCCCTACCGAAGATTATACTGCAGGTCTGCCTGAAGTCCTCGTTGAGTCTTGCAGATGGACCCATGACTACAGCCTCCTTCCGATCCCTAACAGCAACCGCTTTTGCTGCGGCGCATAGCCAAGGTCAAGTATCGTGGACTTTTCCACAATGTGCCTGACGCTAATGAAAGGGTTTGTTTTGCCCCCTAAAAATTTCCGCTCCGGGTGCACGCTGACTCCTATCTGGGTGTTGTCTATTTTTTTCTCCAGCCCCCATACCAGCTTGAGCTTACTGTCATTTCCGTTCCAGGAGGCTGTTGATGAAACTGCGTTATTGCCGAAAATCACATCAGCGGAGAGATAGGTGCTCTTGGGCGTTTTCTCTGATTTGAAAGGAGAACCGCCAACCCCTATGCGCAGGTTGCTGGTTGTTGCGCCCATGTGGAAGGAAGGAGGGAGGGGGCCTATGCCATCGCCAAACTGGAAGGGAAAAACCACCCCGAACTGGAAGGTCTTGTTGCCGGCTGCAAGGCGGATGTCGGCGGTTCTTGAAAGTTTGCCATTGGTGTAGGTTGAAGAAAGAACTGAGCCTGCACCAAACCTGATGCCTTCGATTTCCGCAGCATAGTTTCCGATTGCGTTGATTGTTGGGATTTTTTCGTCCATGAGAGCTAGAAGAGTGACCTCGGTTGGGCGAAGTGGGCAACGCAAGAAGAACCCATTGACAAGATTGGAAGCCATATTGCGCGGAACCCATCCCGCGCCTTGCGTTGAGTCAGTTTGCGCTGTTGCAATGCTGATTCCTGCGAATGCGATTGCGATTGTTGCCGTTTTTGCCCACATAAACCACACCTCTTTCTAACTTACCACATACGATACATATATAATTATGTGGTGAGTTTAAACACCACAAAGTTGAGGTAGATGGCATCGGAAACCGAAGTCCTCGTCGAATTGGGGCTGACCCAGAACGAGGCGAAGCTCTACCTCCTCATGGTGAAGGGCGGGCAGATGAAGGCAAGCCAGCTCTTCCTCGCCTCCGGACTTCAGCGCAGGACGGTCTACGATACGCTGCAGCAGCTGGAGAAAAAAGGGCTGGCTGGAAAAGCGGAGGTCGGGGGCGTCCAGGTATTCACTCCCTCCCCCCCATCCTCCCTCCTTTCCCTTCTTGAGGAAAAGCGCGACTCAGTTGAGAAGATACTCCCTTCCCTTTCCCGCATTTACGAGTCAGAGGGGAAAACCAGCGTTTCTGTGATGTACGGCTTAGGAGGGATAAAAATGGTGCTTGAGGACGTGTTATCCCTGCGGACCGATTTCTGTGTCTATCACGGGCAGCTCCAACTTGCAGAGGTCCTGCCAAAATTTTTTAGGATTTTCAATGAGAAAAGAAGTAGACTTGGAATAAAAGCAAGGTTTATGCTTCTGGATATCCAAACTGCAAGGGAAAGGGCAAGAAGCGTGCCTCTTGCTGATTTTAAGTTCATAGATCCGTCAACCATATCAGCCGGCGTCTGGTGGACCTACGCAGACAGGCTCGTGCTGTTCGTAATGCAAAAGACGCCCGTTGTCATCTTTATCAAAAACGCCGACCTCGCCACGACCTTCAGGAAGAACTTTGACAACATGTTTGATTCCAAGACGCAGATTTACAGGGGCGACACTGGAATGAAGGCTCTTCTCAACATGACTCTTGAGCACAAGGAGACCCTTTTCATAGGCGGCTCGGGCCAGGCGCCGACAAGGTACTCGGAATATTTCGAAAAGATATACACTCCTGCCGCAATGAAAAAAGGCCACATCTGGTACAATGCAGCGCAGCGCGCAATACTGAAGACTCCCGCAGTCAAACTTCCGTTCCATCGCATCCGCGTGCTGCCTGCCTCCATGCCCTGGAGTCCGAACGTAATCTGGATTTTCGGCAACTGCGTGGCAAACGTTGTCTGGCTGCCAGAGCCGGTCGCATTCCTGGCGGAAGACCCGCACATTGCATCCGCTTACAGGAACTACTTCAGGCTCCTTTGGAGGATTGCCGAAAGAAGATAAGCTTTTAAGATTTCGAAGGCGAAGGGGAAGCATGAGAAGCATAATCGCGCTTGCGCTCCTGATTGCCTTGAACGCAGCCATTGCGGTCAGCATAATTTCCCCCGTGTCAGCCCAGGTCGGGCAGGAATCTGAAATATTGATCGGGGATGTGGGGCCAGGGCAGACCTTCCCCATTGTGGCCGAGCCGAAGGTGGCAAGCGGAGGCAGGTTCAGCCTTGGGGGCGCTTATGACCAGATGGCTGCAAATAGCCTTCCCTTTGGCTGGAGCTCCACGCCCTCCAAAATATACTCAGATCCCCTGCAGGTGGACATAACAGTGCCCAAGGACACACCCAATGGCGAATATGAGGTGCAACTCTCGCTTTGGGATGAGGCCGGCGAGCAGGGGCTGGGGGAAAATGTCACATTCAACGCGAAAGTCAAAGTCACCCGCGAGGTGATGGACATGAAAGTCGAGCCCGCCTCGATCACGGTCGGCGCAGGCCAGCCTGCGCGCTTCACAATAACAATAGTAAACAAGGGAATCGCCCCTGACACTTTCACGGTCGGCTCCAAGGGAGTGCGAACTTGGGTGTTCCAGCGCAGCGTGTACATCCCATCAGGCACATCCAAGTCCCTGAATTACGAGGTGGTGGGCGAGGACGAGTCGGATTACTCTCTTACGATATGGGCCCGATCCTCCTCATCGGACAAGATCTACGCCGAACGTGACGCGAGCCTGAAAGTGAACACAGACCTTTTCTCTGATTACCGGGCAGTCAACCGCGGAGTGCTCCTTTTCCCCATCATCGAAGGCCCGGTCTATTTCGTGGTCGGGCTCCTTTCCAATCTCCTTCCCTGAGGTGCAAACGTGGCAGTGAAAAAGAAATCCGCGGGCAGCGCATATGCTGCGGCAAGGCTTCAGGCAGAGCTTGGAAGGATTCCCGCGTTTGAGCCGAAGAAAAGGGAAATCGGGAAGGGGGAGGCCGCTCCCCGCAGGAAAGCCGCAAAAGAGTCGGCAGCAATCCTCCTGGAAAACCCGAAAACAGACCTTCCTTCACTGAAAAATTCCCTTGCAGTGAAATACGGCATCCGATATTTGAAGAATTCCGAAATACTCCCCTTCATACCAAAATCAAATCCCTCGCTCCGATCGCTCCTCCTCAAGTCGCCCACCCGCACCCTTTCCGGCGTTTCGCCAATAGCGATAATGCCGCCTCCTGCGTTCTGCGGAGGAAGATGCACCTATTGCCCGAAAGGGGAAAACGCGCCGCAGTCCTATACTGGATACGAACCCACCACCATGAGGGCAATCCAAAACGCCTATTCCGCCTTGCGCCAAGTCGCATCCCGCCTTAAGCAATACTGCGAACAAGGGCACGGGGCTGACAAGTGCCACCTCATCATAATGGGCGGCACCTTCCTTTGCGTGGATGGGAAAGCCAGGCACTTATTCATGAAAGATGCATTCGATGCACTGAACGGCAAAAAATCCCCCTCGCTGCAATCCGCAATTAATGCCAACGAACATGCCCCCCACCGCGCAATAGGCGTCACTTTCGAAACGCGGCCGGATTTCGGCTTTGAATCCCATGCTGATGAGATGCTTTCCATGGGAGGCACGCAGGTGGAACTGGGCGTTCAGTGCCTGTCCGACGCGGTCTATCGCAAGGTGCAGAGGGGGCACACGGTATCGGACGTAGTCCGCTCCACGAAAATACTGCGCAACGCGGGCTTCAAGCTCACCTATCACATGATGCCAGGGCTATATTCAACGCCTGAACAGGACATTTCGTATTTCAGGCGGCTTTTCACTTCCCAGGATTTCCAGCCGGACATGCTCAAGATATACCCCGCGCTAGTTGTCCAGGGAACAGTGCTCTATAACCAGTGGAAAAAAGGCGAATTTGAGCCCTATGACACTGAAAAGGCGGCAGAGGTAATCGCGAATGCTGCCCGTTTCATCCCCCCATATGTCCGCATACCCCGCATACAGCGCGACATGCCCTCCCCCCTGATTTCCGCAGGGGTGAAAAATTCCAACCTTCGGCAGATTGTAGAAAAAAAGCTTGAGGAAAGGGGAGAGAAGTGCAGGTGCATCCGCTGCAGGGAAATCGGAAGCGCAGTACGAAAAAGGACACCTCTTGGGAAGTTGAAGCTCTCTCTTGGACGTATCGACTATTCCGCATCAGGAGGGAAGGAGATATTCCTTTCCTTTGAGGATGGGGAAAAGGACCTGCTAGCTGCATTCCTGCGCCTGAGAATTCCAAAACAGAGCCATCGCAAGGAAATCGATTCCGTTTCCTCAATTGTGCGCGAACTGCATGTGTACGGGCAGGAGGCTTCTATCGGCGAGGACAATCCCCTGAAGATGCAGCACAAGGGCTTGGGCAGGAAATTGCTCGCAGAAGCTGAACGAATAACATCGGGCGAATTCAGTTTGGAAAAAATTGCGGTCCTCTCGGGTCCCGGGGCAAGAGGCTACTACAGGAAATTCGGCTACTCGCCTGAAGGGCCTTACATGGCAAAGAAAATTTAGCCAATTATCCTTTCCACTCTCGCCTTTCCTATGACCCTCGGCATCGCTTCCGGCAAAAACAGGCAGAGCTCCTCGCCTTCGCGGACGCACAAGGGCGAGCCAAGATCAAGCAGGTATTTCCCCGCTTCGGTTTTTTTTCCCTTGCATGCGACAAATGAAAGGCCGGACAATACGAAGAACTGCACAGATTCCAGGTTCCCCTTGTAGAATTTAGTGAGAGAAACATCCGCCTCGATTTTCGTTGCCGGCGCGAACTTCTGTTCAACAGCCAAATCCCCCTTGCTTACCTTTTCAGGGTCAATGCCCTTCAGGTTCAGTCCCACGCGGCTGCTTGCCTCTGCCTGGTTCACATTCTCGTCCTGCACCTGTATTGACTTTATTTCGGCCTCTATTCCCGAAGGCAGGAATGAGAGCTTCTGGTGGATGGACACAGTACCCTGCTGCACAATCCCGAGCGCCACAGTCCCCACGCCCTTCACGGGAAAGCAGGCGTCAATCACCATCTCGGTTTTCCCAACCGGCTTCCTGCTGCTTTCTTCTGCGAGCAATATTTCCCTAAGCGCAATGTCGTCCCCCTCAAAAAATTCATATGACGGAAGCCCGGCTGACTTGAGGAACGGCTCGATTTCCTCCCTGCTCACCTTGTCAAGGACAACAATGAGCTTTTTCCCGAATGACGCAGTGGCAATGATGGACTCGCCGGTGAACTTGTCAATTGCCTGAGGGCGCAAATACGCGACATCGGAAAGCGAGAGGCAGTAGAGCAGGGGCTGGATTTTGTCAGGGTACGCTGCAGGATGATAAAGGCAGAGCACTTTTTCCCCTTCCTTGCAGTTGTATATCGTGAAATCGGACTCGCTCCCCTTTTTGCCGATTTTTTTCGCAAGCTCGGCATCGGTTTCCAGTGCGGCGACATGTATGTGCTTCATTGTCATTACCTTGGTGCATCGATTGGCTCATGCAAAATTGCATGCTGCCCCGTTGCAGATTCCTGCGCATTTTGCGACAAAATCGTTGGTTCCGATTTCCTTCTTCCCAACGGAAATGCCTTCAATCACAGAATTGTAATGGAACCCAAAATTCTTTATAACAAGGTATCCGCGGCCCTCCCTGTCGCAGTTGTTCGTGGCGCCGTGGATGGTTGCCTGGAAATCCGGGTACGCCGCATTCCCGAACCTGAACCAGTTGTTGCACGATCCTCCGCCCCAATAGGTGGAGCAGGTCTCCTCGCCAGGCGCAAGTGTAATGTCCAAATCCCGATAAATTCCTTGTTCAACATCGTAATAGAATGAATCGCTGTCCCCCCTCCGGTAATCCCCGTTATAACAACCGTGCTGGAACCCGTATTCCTCACCTTGATGTGGAACTGGCTCACGACCCTGTTTGAAGTCTCGGTCCTTTCGAATGCTGGTCCGACTTCCACCAGGGCAAGCGGGCTTGCGGACTTCCAGTATATTTCGCTTTCAGCAAGCATTGCATCGCTGGAAGTGCCGGGAAAGAATCCCAGCAGCGCTATTGCCACAAGCGCTATCACAAGAACAACCGCGAGCAGCACCAGGTATTCGGTGGCACCCTGTCCGGCTTGAGAAAAAGTCGAAACTATCGAGGCGAATCGCCGTTTATGGCGCATATGCGGCTGCCGGGATTTGAACCCGGACCTCGAGCTTGGGAAGCTCAGATACTAACCAGGTTATACTACAACCGCTTTGTAAGGAATTTCCCCCGCGTAGTTCGTTATTTCTTCATAAATATCTTTATTAGATGGGACGTATCCGCGCTTCACAAAATATTTGAACTTGACGATATTTTTGGGGTTCGAGCTCCCTACTAGCCTGAAGAATCTCAGTACTTCTTCCTGATCTTGAACCCTTATATCGTGTCCTTCTGTCGTATAGCCGCTTATCGTAAAACTTTTTGAAGGAGTGAAACCCGTCTTTTTTAGCAGGAAAACTATGCCTTTTCTGATGCTTGGAGACATTGTCTGAAATTCAATAATGGCTCGCCTGTAACCTTTTTGTTTGTAGTAAATGCCGCCATCGGTGTCAACTAGCCCCCTGAGCGCGCCATAAACAAATTCTGTCCTTTCCAGTATCCATTTTGGCAAAGAAGCACGGTTTCTTATCTTGTTACCGGCAGTCAATCCCATGCCAGTTAAAAATTTGACTAACTCGCGCGAATAGCAGTCTAAAATTATTGTATTCTTATTGGTGTAGCTGGCAAATATCTTCGTCTCAATTCCGAATAGTTTTCTAATTTCTCGCCTAATGTATTCCAAGTACTCCTTCTCATGAATTGCACATGTAATTGTCAGTTCATTTTTTCCGATATATCCATCACCAAGAATTGCTCCAAACAATTCAGCAAGCTCCTCGCTTTTTTCAGGGATATCTATCTTTTTTGTCCACCTTCGTCCGCCAGTTGTTTTGCCCCCTACCTTCTGTCCCCAGTTTGACGACAATACCCCCTCCACCATTTCAGCCCTGATTTCACTGAACTTCCCTATCTGATATTTCTTGACGAGTTTCTTCGCTGTTTTGTAAGGGATGGTTGAATTTTCCTCCCCCCAGTCAATCCTCAATGTTTGGGCGCTGACTCCTGCCATTTCTGCCAAACCATCCCAAGTCAGTCCGCTTCTTTCCTTTATTTTTCTGATGAGTTCCCGTTGCAATCCCGCCTTGAATCTTAGGCGTTTGCCTGAGATGTTTTCTCCTCTCCTTCTCATTATTTTTTTACTGCAGGGAGCTATTTAAAGCTATTATTTTTCCTACCAGGCTGGACTACAGCCGCGCGTCTTTTGTTGGGGCTGCCCTATATTATAAAGTTTGCCGGCGAATCGGTTTTCCGTCTTTGGGAATTGCGCAAATGCGCAGCAAAAGGTGGTTTTGGATGGCTGAGAAAAATCCGGTCTGGGCAGCGGTCTTGAACGTCATCCCAGGGCTTGGAACCTGGCTGGTCTGCAAAAACGGGAGCAAGGGCATCAAGCTTTTCGGGATAGCGATCGTCCTCTGGATAGTTACGATGATTTCGTTTGGTCTTCTCGGCATCGTGTATTTCGCATACTGGCTCGTGGTCATTTACGATGGCTACATGGAGGCGCAGGGCAAGCCGCTTATCAAGATCTGAAATAATGCCCCAGTCAAACCGAACCGATTAAATTGCTGCGGCTGGAATATCCTACAATGGGCATTCCTGTCAAGGCTATTTTCGCCTTCAACGCAAACATAGACCACCTCAAATCGGCAAACGAGGAGGACATTGCTAAAATCGGGAAGTATTCCCCCCAGATAGCCAGCCAGCTTTCAGAATGCTTTTCCTGGGGAATGCAAAAGGAAATAGCAATCGACCAACATGGGTGCGAATTCTTCCTCTCAAGCTTCAGGTTTGACTCCAAGATGGTGGGCGGGCAGGCTGGGAACGCAGCCGAGCAGGCATCGGCGCTTGGGGTGGAATCCTTTCTCCACTCGAATTTCGCAAATCCCGACCTGTTGCAGCTTTTTTCGCGCCAGGAAAAAATCCTGGTTGCAGACGAGAACGGATTCTTCCCAGCGGCATCTGCAAAAAACGAATCAAAAAGCGCGCACCATTTTGTGTTTGAGAACACTGAAAGCCACACAAGATTCATCGCATCTTACGATCCTTTCCCGCTTCACCCGGAGGACAACTTCTGCAGGCATATTGAAAAGGAGCTTCCCCAAACCAACAAAGCGTTCATTGGCGGCCTGCACCTGGTGAAGACTCCTGACAGGATGCGCAAGTTCCTTTCCGAAATGAAAAAGTGGAAGGAACTCAATCCGAAGCTCCAAATGTTCCTTGAAATGGGCGAGTTCCAGTCCCGCGATGTCCTCAAGGCCGTGCAGGATGAGGTATTCCCATTTGTGGACATGGTGGGGCTGAATGAAGCCGAGCTTGGCTCATTAGGCTATGAGCTTGAAGAGCTAGCCGAACACGCTGCCTCCGTGCTTTTCCACACTGCAGAGGAAAGCAGGGTAATCCCAGAAAGCAAGACAAATGCAGCAGCGCTTGAGTTTGCGAGAAGGTGCGCATCATTCTTCGCCGAAAATGGCAGGAGGGCCACACAGGATGATATTCGGGGCTACGATGCCAAGTTCATCCCCTCGCCGGCAAGAATAGTGGGCTTGGGCGACACTTTTTCCTGTGCCTACTTCATGTCTATCTGACCTTGCCGGAAAGGTAGGCAGCGGCAAGAACCCACGCCTCGAACGCGAACACCGTCACCGTCTCAAAAAAGGGCGCGAACTGCCTGGAAATTTCTGCAAAAAGGAAAGCCGCAGACAGCAGCACTTGCAATGCTCCGAGCGCAAACAGCAGGTTTGCGTATCCCTTCTTTCGTGCATTGCTAACCGTGAAGGCAAGGACTGCGATTCCTGCGAGCGCAAAATATGCAAAGGAGAAAGTATAGTGTGGGGGGGTGGTGGTTGGGAACAGTCCGACTCCCAAGAGCGCAATTCCGGAAAGCATTCCTGCCGCGCAGGCTGCGGTGCCAAGTTTGCCCGTTGCAGATTTCCTGAGAAGATAAAAAACTCCAACCACTATCATGCCAGCAAACATGCAGCCGTAATTGAAGAAAGGCGCGGAAGGCGCGAGGGGATTTCCGTATGAGGATAGGTAATCCTGGAAGAATGTGAGGCTCGGATTTGATAGGACCGCAAGCGCAAGGAGCAGGTTGAACAGCAGGAAACCAGCAAGCGCGGCTGCAAAGGGTCTGTTCATGCAGCCTTTACACTAGTAGAAAATAAAAAAACATGCGACGATCTGGAGCGGCGGCTCCAGATGTCAATTTTTTTCAAGAAGAAAAAAATGCGACCGCGCTTGGGCTTGCCAGCCCAAGGGTTCGGCATTTTTATAAATAAAAAATGCGACCGCCG
>DUFS01000030.1 GCA_013331805.1 Microcaldota archaeon
ATCAGCTCAACCGGAACAAACTACCAGAATTATACCTACAACTACGAGCTGATGGCTCCGACTTCGCCTGGCGCTGCGACCACCGAGGTCTATTACTTCTACGCAGAGTTCAATTAGGCATTTTTTTTCCTCTTTTTGTTTTTCCTTTTCCCTAATTTATGTGCACCTGTTTATTATTCTGGCGCGAGCCCACTAATGCCATGAGGGTGCTGGTGTTCGGGAACCCCGTTGCTGAAAGGGACTCCTCAGCTGTGAAAATTGCCGATATGCTGGAGGGGAAACTCGCGGGCATTGAATTTGTCCGTTTCGATACCGCAGAGGATTTGGAAAAAGAAGGGAGCGAAGTTGCGATAATGGATGCGGTAGCGGGCCTGCGCTCCCCCCGGCTGATTTCCCTTGAGGAATTGGAGCTTCCGGAAAAGCCCCTAACGCTTCACGGCTTTGACCTCATGTGGAACCTGCTCCTGCTGAAAAAGCTTGGTAAAATAAAAAAGGCGGTTATAATCGGGGTGCCTGCCTCAAGGCCTGTTAAGGAAAGCCTTCCGAAAGTGAGGAGACTGCTTGAGAAGCTTGAGGTATAGAAAATTAGTGAAGCGGTTCTCACATAATTTTTTCGAATTCTCCCTTGTCTATGCCGCAGTCCTTCAGGATCCTGTTGAGAAGTCCTGCGCGTATTTCCTTCAGCGGGATGGTGACGCATATGCTTCCCCTGTTGAGCGTCACGTGGCTGCCTTTCTGACGCAGCGCGGCAAAGCCGAACCTGTTGCAAAGAATTCTCATCAGCTTTTCGCCGCTTATTGCGCTGAGCTTGCCCATGGCAAACCCACCCGGAATTTCGCTTTCGCAGAAAGAGATTTGACCGCATTTGAGCGCAGGGCGGATAGGTGCAGGTCCAAAGCCTCTATGAAGTCCTTCTTCGCTTCTGTGATGGTGCTTCCCACCGCGTAGACGCCGAGCGCTGAGCAGGCTATTGCGTAGCTTCCGTCCTTCTCGTTGATGACATCCACTTCGATTTCCCTTATGAGGGCCTTTTTCGCCATGCTTTTATTTTGTATTGGCAGCTTTTAATTGTTTACCTGTCACGTTTGTTTCGCTAACGCTTTCCCTCAACCGAAAAGGTCCAGGGATTGGCTGGCAGGCGGACTGCCTTTTTCGTCTCCCTGACCTTGAGCTTGAGGAAGTGGGTGGCGCAGCTCATGCAGGGGTCGTACGCCCGGACGAGCTTTTCCACTTCCATGGAGATCTCGTCCTTCTCCTTCCCTGCGTCGAAATTGTCCTGCACCACCTGCGCGATGTCCTTTTCAATGTTTATGAAGTTCTGCGCGGTCGGTATGACGAGGTTGATGTAGTCCACCATCCCCTGCTCGTTCACCTTGATGGCGTAGAAGAGCGTGCCGCGCGGCGCTTCGGTCACCCCGATTCCGCTTCCCGCCCTTATGGGCGGGGTCTTGTACTGCTCCATCTTGAAGTCAAACCCTTCCAGCCTCTCGATCGCGTGGTCAATGCAGTGCACGATCTCGATTGCCTGCGCAAGGTTGTTCATGTACATGTTGCTCGAGGGGAAAAGCGAAAGCGTTCCCGCAAGGTCGCGCCGCGTGTCCTTGTGCAGCGAGCCCTTGTTCAGGTTCATCCTGGCCAACGAGCCCACCATGTACTCCTTGCCCTCGAACTCAAAGCCCGTTGCCTGCGAGTAGGGCACCACCACGCGGTCCAGATGGTCCCAGAAGTTACCGCGCGGGATGCAGTAGCCTTCTGACGAGCAAAGCTCCCCTCCTGTGAATTCGTAAGCAGGGTTTTTCAGCGCAATGAAGTGCGTCTTCCTTGAAAACGAGGGCATCCTGTCCCTGAAAAGCTCCACGAACTCGATCGCATGCTCGCGCGCGTGCGAAAGCGTGTGCGCCATTTCGCGCGCCTGCTCGTTGGTCAGGACCTTCGTGAATCCGCCCACATTGGGGTAGGGAGCATGCACGCTTCGCCCTGCCACCAGCTTGGAAAGCTCGTTGCCCGCGCTTTTCACCTCGAGCGCCTTTTCTATGAGCGACTTGTCTCGGTCGGCAAGCTCAAGGACTGAATCGGCGTTCATTATGTCGGGCAGGGAGAATATGTAGAGGTGCATGGCGTGGTCCCGCACCATCAGGCCGTCGTTGGTAAGGTGGCGCAGCGCCATGGTCTGCTCGCTTGGGACCACGCCCATCGCATTTTCCACTGCCTCGATGCAGGACTGCAGGTGGGCAATCGAGCAGGTGCCGCATATGCGCGAAACCAGTTGTGCCACGTTGAGCGCGGGCTTGCCGCGGACGCCCTGCGTGAAGAAGCGCTTGGATTCGGAAATTTTAAGGTGCGCGTATTGCACCTTGCCCTCCTTTACCCTGACCTCAAGGTCGGTGTGCCCTTCGATTTTCGAAAGGTGCCTGATGTCAATGTCGAATTCGCCTTCCTTGTGCATGAATATACCACCAGCTGATCAAACTCACTTCACTTCGAACTCAGCCAACAGCTTGGATAGCGTGTCCAGGAATATTTTCTCATCCATGGGGCAGCCCGGAACCTGGTAGTCCACCTTGACTATGTCCTTTATGGGGTGCACCTTTTCCAGATGCCCGAACCTTTCCACTATGAGCATGATTTCGCGCCTGGTGGAGTCGTCGAAGGTGTTCCTCTGCGCCGAGGGAAGGCCTGTGCAGGCGCAGGAGCCGATTGCCACCAGCCTCTTGGACTTCTCCCGGATCATCTTCAGCTCCTCCTCGTCCTCCTTGGTGGCTATCGCCCCCTCCACGAAAGTCACATCCGACCCGTCAAAGCTGTTGCCCTTGTTCTTGAGCAGCCTGCAGTAGCGGAAGTCGAGCTTCTCCTTCCATTCGAAGAAATGCTCGTTCAATAGCTCCACGAACAATATGGAGGAGTCCTCGCAGCAGGCAAATGTGACCCAGGAAACGGCAAGCTTCTTCCCCATGAAAATATCCCTCGGGAGATTTTCAGACATTTTCCTCGAGGAAAATGCTGATACCCAAAGCGTCGCAGATTAATCTTTTAAACCAAAACGTGCCATTTGTGGTCATGATTGCATGAGACGCCCTTCCATCTGCATGAGGAGGACGGCCAAACAGGAAAATTAGGGGGATTGGCATGCGATACATGGGGCTGGACGCGCACAGGGGGTTTTCATAGATGGAAAACGGCAAAGGGGCCGCACTGGCATATCTTACGGCGATAGTGAGCGGGATTTCGGTTTTCGCAAACAGCTTTGGCGTGCTAACTATTGACCCGACTGCGTACACGTTCCTGAAGAACGCGCTTGTGGCGGGGATTCTCGCTGCGATTTGCGTTTCATTGGGAAGCTTCCGCGAGTTCTTGCAGCTCAACAGGAAGCAGCTCCTGCAGCTTTCTTTCGTGGGCGTAATCGGCGGAGGGGTTGCATTCGCCCTCTTCTTCTCGGGCCTTGCGCTCACCACAGGCTCAATGGGCTCGTTTGCCTACAGGCTGCTTTTCCTGTTTGCCGCAGTGATTGCGGTCGGCGCTCTCAAGGAAAAAATGAGCTGGAACGCAGCGCTCGGCGCAATTGCGATCCTTGCGGGCAACTTCATCCTGCTTGGCGATGCGGCGCTTTCAGCCTCCGAGGGGGTTCTTCTCATACTCGCGGCAACCATTCTTTGGGCAGCGGAATACGCGGTTTCTAAAAAGGCGCTTGAGTCGCTCTCGCCAACTACGGTGGCTGGCGCAAGGATGGGGATTGGCTCGCTCGTTCTGTTGGGAATTCTCCTTTACACAGGTAAAATTTCCTCGCTTTCGCAGATTGCGCCTGATTCCATCGCTTGGATAGCAATTGCAACCGGCTTCCTAACAGTTTTCGTGACCCTCTGGTATTCCGCCCTGAAGCACACGTCGCTCATCTCAGCAACAGCCGCACTCACGCTCGGGGGGCCGATTTCGGCACTGCTTTCCTTAGCGTTCGCAGGAAAGGCGCTTGTTCCAGAGGCTGCCGCAGGACTTCTGCTCGCTTCAATCGGCGCAATTGCCGTGCTGGGCTTTACTGAAACTCTTGCCGCATTTGCCTGGGCAAAGGAAAGGGCGTTTGGCCTGAGGCTGTAGGAAAAATATTGCCCCCTCAGCCAACGGTCCGTGATTATTATGGAAGGAGTGGAACTTGCTGCCCGCTTTGCCCTTGCTCCGAACTCCCTTTCATACTGCGGCACTCCTGCTTTTCGCGGCGCATTCTCTGATTTCCTTGATTTGAAAACGGCTGCGGCAGCAGGTGCGCTTGAGTCCTCGCTGAAAAAATTCACAGCCCATTATGCCTATCTCTGCCTGATCGCAGAGGCGAGCGGGAAAAGCCCGTTTGACAGGGAGGTCGCCGAAGCTTTCTGGCTGGGCAACGGCCTGCTTTGGGAAGTGAAAAAAAAAGAGCTTGCCAGCCTGATTTCCGATGAATTCTGCGGAACCGGCATGCTTTCCCATGGGCGCGCAATGAAACTGGCGGACGAATTGCCGGACGGGTTCCTGCCGCACCACTCCTTTCATGTGCTTTACCTGCACACCATTTCTGGCGCAATCGAGCCGAGCTTGAGAAACGCGGATTTGTGCAGGGTATCCTGGGGCAGGGTTATTGGGGTTGACGGGAACATTGTTGCAGTAAAGTCGCAAAAGCTCATCAGGGTGAACGGCAAATTGGCGCTTGTTGAGCAAAAAAGGAAGTGGAAGGCATCCTGCGCAGGAATCCGGCTGCTTGAAGGCGCACGGCGCGGGGACTTCGTTGCGTCGCACTGGGGCTTTGCGGTCATGAAGCTTTCCCAAGCTCAGGCTGCAAGGCTGGAAAAATTCACCCTGCAGAACCTGAAGGCGGCAAACAGGCTCTAACATTTATTTTGATTGCCTTCGAAATGGCACTTGCATGGGATGGGGGCTCCTGATTGCACTATTCATTTCCTTCCTGGCGTTCTACTTCCTGTTCCGCATGTTTCGCCGAATCATGCCCCTTGTCCTGCACGGGATTCTCGGCATGGCTGTATTCTGGGCTTTGCGCGAGACGAGAATACTGGTTGTGCCCATTGACATTGTGACCTTCCTCATCGCGGCTTTCGGCGGAATCCTTGGAGTGATTGTGGTAATCCTTCTTGCCTTTCTTGGAATACCTCTCTAGACAGCCCTGGATCTTATCCCGAACTATTCTTCAGCACCTTGGGAAGGAGTTCCTCAATTTCCTGCTGGCCAGAAAGCTTGTAATTCCCAAAAAAAAGCATGGGCACCACCATGCTGTTTTTGAATAAGCCCTTTTCTGCAATAGTTCTTTCGAAGAATGCAAAGCCCTCGGGTGAAAGAACGTTGACCTTGTGCCATTCTGTGGAATTGGCGTACTCCCGTTCCAAGGACTCCGCCTGTGCCTTTACATTTGCCGAATACGGGCAGAGGGGCGAATAGAAGTAATACACCTGGGAAAGCTCGGGCTTTTTTGCGTCAAAAAGGTCAGCCAGGATGGCTTCGGTTTCGTTGATAGATATTTTCCTTTGGGGCTCGGAGACCAATGTGACGTCGTCCGCCCTTTTAGTGTTCGGCTTTGCGGTTATTGTGGACAGGGCATTGCTGCCGTTGAAAATCGAATTTTTTGGAATAGAAAGCGAAAATACCTCTGCCTTGGGCATCGTTTTTGCCCCCATTGGAGGTTGGGGAGGATCTGGCGGAAGGGGAATGGGGGCTGCCTCGTTCCTGAAAGACGCAGTGCAGCCAAAGCTACCAATCAGGAACATGCCCAGAACCGCAATTGCCAATTCCTGGTTTTTCATACCCAAAAAATGCTGACCAAGGTTAATAATGCTCACTAATGCATTCTCATTGGTGAATTGCATGGCGAAAAAAAAGAGGTTTGTTTACGTTTGCGAGGGCTCCTGCGGGGCGATTGTTTCCCCCAGGCGCTACAAGGCGGGCTTGAAAAAATGCGGGGCTGAAAGCTGCGGCATGCATAACAGGGCATTCAGGAAAAAGCAGGTCATTGACTGATGCCAAGAAAGGCTGAAAGCTGCGGCAGGCAAGGCAAAAAGGAATGATATGGATTGGCAAGGCTGCCTTACTCCGGAGCAGTACCGGATACTGCGCGAAAAGGGCACTGAGCTGCCCTTCACAGGAGCGCTCACCTTCAACAAGAGGAAAGGCGCTTACCTCTGCGCAGGCTGCGGAGCAGTGCTTTTCAGGTCAAGCGAAAAATTCGAGTCAGGCACAGGATGGCCGAGCTTCTTTGAAGTTGCGTCAAGCAGGGCAGTTGAAAAGCGCGAGGACGCATCCCTTGGAATGAGGCGCACTGAGGTCGTGTGCGCAAGGTGCAGGGGCCACCTGGGGCACCTTTTTGACGACGGGCCTGCGCCCACCGGCTTTCGCTACTGCATAAATTCGGCAGCGCTTTCCTTCAGGGAAAAGAAATAGCTACTCCTTCTTCCCTGTGAGGCCCACGAGTATTTCGTAAATCCTCACTGCATCCGAGTTTCGCACCACCATCAATGTGTCGGTGTGGCAGGAGATGAACTCAAGCACGTTTATTCCCTCTGCGGCAATTGCATCGAGTATGGTGGAGACGCAGCCAGGAGTGTCCTGCAGCTCGGGAGGGCTGCAAAGTATGATGAGCGAAAGCTCGTCTATGGTCCGCAGGCCCTTTTTCCTAAGTTGCTTGGAGTAGGAGGAGTCGATGACGCTCATGACGCCTGACTTGCTGTTGGAGGTGGCGATGACTGGCACGCCTATGCCCCCTTTGCTTGAGACAACCGAGACGTTGCTCCTCACCTCCACGCTGGAGTTCTTGAGCACCTTTTCCACTTCCTTTTCCCAGGATTTTTCCTTTGCCTGCTCCTCCCGCGCCAGTCTGAGAAGAGCCGCCTTTATCGCAGTGAACTCAGACTTCCTGCCCGGGAAAATTTCCTTCTGGAGCCTTCTTGCCAGCGCCGAGTAGTTGCAAAGGCCGTTGGTCACCACTGACAGGAGCTGCGGTCGGCGCTTGAGGTAGAGCCTGACCAGGTTTGCTGTTGTTGCCATCAAATCATCCTCTGAAATGCCCGTTTTTGCGCAAATAAGGCTTGTGTCCCATGTGGAACAAATTGTTTTCTGCAGAATAGGGATTATAAAGCCATGGCCCTCGCGCCCAAAAGCCAGCACTGTTTCCCTTTTGTTTTTATTCTTTTCACCTCAATTCTCCCGCATGAAGAACAAAAAGGCTGATTTCTCGGAATGGTACAGCGAGATTACCAAGGAGGCAGAGCTCTGCGACCTGCGCTACAACGTGAAGGGGTTTGTTGTGTTCATGCCCTGGTCGGTAATCTCCATGAAGAAGATGTATTCCGTTTACGAGCGCGAGCTGGAAGCAACCGGACACCAGCCCGCCTGGTTCCCTGCGCTCATACCTGAAAGCAACTTCCACAGGGAAAGCAAGCACGTGGAGGGGTTCACGCCCCAGGTTTTCTGGGTGGAGCATGCAGGGGAGAACGCGCTTGAGGAGCGGCTTGCAATGAGGCCGACTTCCGAGACAGCCATTTACCAGATGTATTCCCTTTGGATCCAGGGCAAGGCGGATTTGCCTGTCAAGATATACCACCCTTCGCAGGTGTGGAGATATGAGACCAAGGCCACCAGGCCCTTTATCAGGAGCCGCGAGTTCTACTGGATTGAGTCGCACAACGCATTTGCCACGTTTCCGGAGTCCGAATCCCAGGTTGACGAGGACATGCGCATGGCGGAAAACGCGATATTCGGGCATTTCGGGGTGCCTTTCATATTCTTCGAGCGGCCGCAGTGGGACAAGTTCCCGGGCGCGCTCTCAACATTTGCGGCAGACACCATGATGCCTGACGGCAGGGTGCTTCAGCTTCCCTCCACGCACCTTCTTGGGCAGAATTTTGCCAAGGCATTCGACGTCACATTCCTGAACGAAAAGGGCGAGAGGGAATACTGCTACCAGACCTGCTACGGCCCCTGCATTTCGAGGATTTATGCTGCAGTAATATCGGTTCATGGGGACGACCGCGGGCTGGTGCTGCCCTATGAGCTTGCCCCTTTGCAGGCAGTGGTCGTCCCGATATTGAAAAAGGGCAGCGAAAAAGAGGTTGAGAAAAAAGCCATGCAGCTTTCGGATTCGCTTTCGAAAAAAGGCATTCGGGCGAAAGCCGACTTAAGCGAAAGCACTCCTGGCTTCAAGTACAACCAGTGGGAGATGAAGGGAGTTCCGTTCAGGATTGAGCTTGGCGCGCGCGAAGCTGAATCAGGCGAGCTCACGCTTGTCAGAAGGGACAATGGAAAGAAGTCCAAGGTCAGGGAGGGCGAGCTTGCGGACTTCCTCTCCTCTGAATCCGCTTCAATGCTTGCTGACATGAAGAAAAAGGCGGTTGAGGAGTTCGAGTCAAGGCTCTCAAAAGCCATCAGCCTCAAGGAGCTCATGGGCGAGCTTGAGAAGGGCAGGCTGGTGTCAGTGCCGTTCTGCTCCAATGGAATGGAGGGCAAGTCCTGCGCAGAGGAGCTCAAGGAAAAGTGCGGCGGAGACGTGCGCGGCACCAGGCACGGCAGGAAGGAAAAGGCAGAGGGCAACTGCGTGGTCTGCGGCAAGAAGGCGAATGCTTTAGTATACGTTGCCCGCCAATACTAGAACCCTTTTGCTCGCTCCAGATGGGGACCGATTTCTCGCCGAAGCGAGAAATGGTCCATTGGTCGGTTCGCCGACCAATCGGACGCTCGGCATGTTCGTCGAAACGAACATGTCTGATGCATTTTGCGTTTCGACGCAAAATGCACATCGCAAAAGCGTTCACGGAAAATTGGAATATTTATAACTGGTTATCAGCCCCTTCGTCTAGTGGCCAAGGACACTGGGCTTTGGACCCGGTAACAGCGGTTCGAATCCGCTAGGGGCTACATTTCATTCCGCCCCTCGCGTTTGAAGCTGAGGCTTCAAATCTGTCGCAAACCTTCGGTTTGCTTCATCCGCTAGGGGCTATCATTATTCTCTTTATCATGCACAGGTGCAGCCTTCCTTTTCCTGAATTCGAAAAATGCGGCAACCTGAAGTGCAACAGCAGCAACTCCGAGAAGCACGAGTGCGACTTCAGCTGCGTTCAGAGCCACAGGCTTTCCATCACGCGAAAAAAGACCGTTTGCCTTGAGGATGAAATGCGCGAAGATGAGTATGTAAGCTGGATAGACGAACCTCTGAAGCGTCTTCCATTTGGCAAATCCCATTTTGGCAACCGCGAGGTCTGTGGCGGTGAGTGCCAGGATGAGCAACACCACTAAAGCAAGCATGGCAATTGCAAGAGGAAACATTGAAACCATCTGCCCGAAATCGAAGCCGAAGTAAAGCGAGGCAACCAAAAGAAAGTGCAGTGCTGCAAACACGAATGCCGCTATGCCGACCGCCCTCCGAGGCTCGATCAGGGGGGCAAATGAAGACTTGAAGACCGCAAGCGGCCCGATCATCAGGGACACTGAGAGAAGGAAGAATGCCGAAAGGGCGAGGAAGCGGATGAATGCCGTCTGTGCAGGCAGGTCCGAAAGCGCATGATACGCCCCCAGAAGCGCGACTCCCATAAGGAGCAGCAGGAAAAGGAAACTCGGTTTTTGTATTCAATCACCGGAGAGTTGGCAAGGATTAGGCTATTATTCCTTTTGCCAGCTCCCGATGGTTGCAGCCGCTGTTTCCCTATCTTACCTGTCCTATTCCCAGTATGGGTTTGGGCTTTGCTCCGCAATTTGCACCGAGGATATTTCCTCGAGGCTGCCAAGGCCGTTTGCCTTCACGAACCTGTCGGAGACGGTGTACAGGTAGTTGTCCATGTAAAGCGAGCGCTTCACATTTGAGTTCGACCAGTAGTACTCCCCGCTCTTTGCAAGCTCCTCCTCGTCTGCGTGCGTGATCCTGCCGCGCAGGGTAAAGCCGTCCTGGGGAGTCAAGCTGAACACATACGCTCCCTGGAAGGTGAAGTCCCCATAAGCGCTGGCAGGAAGCGGGCTGGAATACTTGCTCTCGTCTATTTCCGCAAGCGTTATTGGAATGACCAGCAGGTTCTTGCGCTTGGAGAACAGAAATGCCTTGTGGTCCTGCAGCGCATAGGAGTCCGTGCCCCGGTCGCCTATTTCGTACTTGGCAACCTCTTTGGGATTGGAAATGTCGCTCACATCGAAAAGCGAGAGCTTCACTCCCTGGTACCAGGCAAAGTCGCCCTGCTCTGCCGCAACTGCCCCCTTGCCCAGCCCGATTACGTGGTTTTCATCGTAGATGTGCAGATAGTCGGAGTAGCCTGGAATTTTCAGCTTGCCCTCGAGCTTGGGATTCTTCGGGTCTGAAAGGTTTATCACGAAGAAGGGATCGATCTTCTTGAAGGTGACCAGGTAGAGCCGCTCGCCCATGAAGCGCGCGGAATAGATGGTTTCGCCTCGCGCAAGCCCTTCCAGGCTGCCCACGGTTTCAAGCGAGCCGTCCAGAACGTAGACGTTGTTGCTGGAAGCCTGCTCTGTTGGCATCATGCCCCTGCTGACCTGCCCCACTGTCGTGGCAATCCTGAAGTAATCGCCTGACTCGTCCATTGAGAACTGGTTGAGAGCGCGCCCGGGCACCTCGCCCTTTGCTACATAGGTGAACGAATTGTCCAGCGCGATCTTGTTTATCACAGTTCTTTCGCTTTGCTGCCAGGGGCGCTGCGCAATGCTCTCAGCCTTGCTGTTGAATTCCTGCTGAAGGATGAGCGAGGTCGCCTTTTCAATAAGGCCGGATGACTCGTTGTAGACCGTGCGCTGCAGGAATTCGTTCGCCACTCCCACCTTGAGGCGCTCCTTTACCCATTCCGACTTTTCTGATGCGTCAATGTCAGCGATTTTCTTTTTTGTGGCCTCGTCAAAATACTTGTAATAGACCTGGTCGTAGGGCTCCCACATCGGGTAATAGCTGTCATACCTTGTGTAGGTTATGTACATGTTTTCCTGTGACACATATACGTTCTGCGAGTATCCCATGAGCACTATCTTGCGGCTCTCCTCCTTGGCAAGGTTGTCCAGGTCCACGCCTATGAATGTGTCATAATTGTAGCTCTGGTCAGGCCAGTCGAAGTATTTCACTTCTGTGGGGGCGATTTCCTTCTGGACGCCGTCCACTGCGTAAAGCGGCATGGGGTAGCGATAGTCCGCCCCGTCCTGGAATATCGAATACACTTTCCCGCCGATCATGCGGGACTGGACATAGCTGCCCTTAACCTCGTAGGTCTTCTCGAGCTTGGGGTTTTCCCTGTCAGATATGTCATAGACTTTCATGAATGCAATGTTGTAGTTGTAATAGGGGGAAGGCATTCCGCAGTCAACGCAGGCGATTTTCTGCTGCGATCCGGCTGCTCCTTGTGTTTCCTCCATAACATACTTGTCCTGCCCGTAATCGTTGCCGAACGCCGCCAGCTTGTCCTTGTAGACGAATATTTCCTGCACGTTCCCCTCCACGCCGATTTCTGAAATGAGCTTCATTTTTTCCGCGGGGTAAGCGTCAAGTATGACAATGCTCGAGGTTTCCCCATTCCCGTAATAATAGCCATTGTCCTGGGGAACTGCATAAATGTACTTGCCGTCGTTCTTCACTATGTCAGCCTCGTCCACCCCTTCCACCTGTATGTTTGTGGAGGAATAGTCGGTTGCCTGTGAGCCTGCTTCTTCCATAGCGCCTGCCTTTGCATTAGCCATGGAAGGCAGTGCGATCATGTCAACCAGCATTCCCCTGCCATAATACCCTCCGTAGTAGGAGCCGTATTGCGAAGCCTTGAGGAATTCCGACACTTCGCCCCAGTTGGAAAACGACTTGAGGCCGCCTGATTCTGAAACTGGGGGGTTGGGCACGCCCGGGAAAAAGACCTGGCCAGGGCCCGTGCAGCCAATAAGTATCAAAGCAATGGAAAATATCGATAGAGCGGCAATGGTTTCGGATTTCATTTCATCCACCTCGCTATACCTGTCCCTTAAGGTCAATATAAATGGTTCGGTTTTTGTTAGGGGCAAAAAACGATGCATTTTCGTAGCGACGATAATGCACATCGGTTTTTGTTTGGCAGATTTTATTTTATCCCCGTAAAAATTAGGCAACAATGGGGGATCTTATCAGCCAGAAGCTTCTGCTTTTTCCAGCTTCCTCTTTATGGTCTTGAGCATGACAAAGGAGTCGCGCTCCATTTCCTCAAGCCTAAAGGAGATCATCTTTGCCTGGGTCTCCAGGCGGGGGATCATGACGAACTCAAGCGAGTTCACCCTCCTTTTGGTCTTTTCAATTTCAAGTATGAGCCTGCGGATTGCGTTCTCGGTTTGGGAGAGCTTGAATACCAGGTCGGTTGCTTTTTCGAATGCCTCAGCAACCTCGTCGATTTTCGCAGAGGTGCCCACCACTGAGTAGCCCCTTGAAAGCAGGGGCTTTTCCACCTGCGAGGATTCGAGAGAGGGGATTTTCACCCCCATGATGTTGCGGACGTCCACCTTCACCCCAGGCACGCGCTTGACCGAAAGCGAGGCGGCCTCGATTTCCTGCATCCCCTGGTAGGCCTGTGCAACTGCAAGCGCGGTGTAAGCCTTCTTCATCTGGGAGTTGAGCTCGCTTCGCAGGTCCTGCGCTTTTCCCAGGATCTTGAAGAACTCCATGATAAGGGCGTCGCGCTTCTGCTTCAGGAGCTTGTGCCCTTTTCTGGCAAGCTTTACCCTGGTCTTGGCCTTGAGAAGCTCCATCCTGGTCGGGTTCGGGTTTTCTGCCATTTTTCATCCCTTTCTGAACTTCCTTCCGTACTTTTCGATGAACTCCTTTTTCACGCGCTTGAGCTCGGACTCAGGGAGCATGCTCATCAGCTCCCAGCCCAGGTCCAGCGTCTGCTCGATTGTCCTGTCCTCATGGGAGTTCTGCCTGATGAAACGCTCCTCGAAAACGTCGGCGAACTTCAGGTAGATCTTGTCTGTTGCGGACAATGCCTCTTCGCCCACCACTGCTGCAAGCGAGCGCAGGTCCCTTCCGGTTGCGTAAGCAGCGTAAAGCTGGTCAGCCACTCCCCTGTGGTCCTCCCTTGTCCTTTCCTTGCCTATGCCCAGGTTCATCAGCCTGGACAGGCAGGGAAGCACGTCCACTGGCGGGTAGATGTTTTTCCTGTGCAGGTCGCGCCCGAGCACTATCTGCCCCTCTGTGATGTAGCCGGTCAGGTCGGCAATAGGGTGCGTGATGTCGTCCCCTGGCATGGTGAGTATGGAAAACTGCGTGACCGTTCCTTCCTTGCCTTTTATCCTTCCTGCACGCTCGTAAATCGAGGAAAGGTCGGTGTACATGTAGCCAGGGTAGCCGCGCCTTCCCGGCACTTCCTCCCGCGCAGATGCGATTTCACGAAGGGCCTCGCAATAGTTTGTCATGTCTGTGATTATGACCAGCACGTGCATGTTCTTCTCGTACGCAAGGTACTCTGCTGTGGTGAGCGCCAGCCTTGGAGTGATGATGCGCTCCACTGACGGGTCATCAGCAAGGTTCAGGAAAAGCACTGCTCTTTCAAGCGCACCTGTCTTCTCAAAGTCGCGCATGAAAAAGAGCGCCTCCTCGTTCGTGATTCCCACTGCTGCGAATACCACGGCAAATTGCTCGCCCTTTGAGGAAGCTGATACCACCTTTGCCTGGCGGGCTATCTGCACCGCAAGCTGGTTGTGCGGAAGGCCTGAGCCTGAGAATATTGGAAGCTTCTGCCCCCTTACAAGCGTGTTCATGCCGTCAATTGTGGAAATTCCTGTCTGGATGAAGTCGCGCGGCTCGGCGCGGGCGTATGGGTTGATGGGCGCGCCGTTGATGTCCAGCCGCTTTTCCGCGATTATTGCAGGGCCCTTGTCACGGGGCTCGCCCAAACCGTTGAACACCCTTCCCAGCATTTCAGTGGAGACGCCAAGGTGCATTGTCTCGCCCAGGAATTTGACTCGCGTTTCTGAAACGTTGAGGCCTGCGGTGGTTCCGAAAACCTGTATGACTGCAAGGCCGCGGGAACTATCCAGCACCTGGCCCTTTTTCCTCTCTCCCGAAGGCAGCGTTATCTCCACTATTTCCCCGTAGGAAATGTCGTAGACGCCTTCCACAAAGACCAGCGGGCCTGCGATTTGCGTGACTGTTTTGTATTCCTTCATGGTATCACCAACTTATCCATGCNNCCTTCGTTCACTCACCTTGATGGTCATTTCTTGCCAAGCGAGTCAAAGGCGCGGTCGATTTCGGTGCCTATGAACTCGATCTCCTTTATCTTGTCCTCGGGAATTTCCTTGGCGCGCGCAATCCTTTCGCGTATGGGGAGCTCCAGTATCCTCTTGAGCTGAATGCCGAGCTCGACTGCCGCCTGGGCGCGGTGGTGGAACCGCATGATGTTCTTGAGCATCAGGTACTGCTTTTTCATAGAGGAGTATGTGTCCACCTCGTGGTAGGCTGATTGCTGCAGCAGGTCCTCGCGGATCATCTTGGTGGAAAGGAGGACTGCCTGCTCCTTTTCGGGAAGGGCGTCAGGCCCCACCAGCTGCACGATCTCCTGAAGCTCGGACTCTTTTTGAAGGAGAGCCATTGCCTCCTTTCTCAGGTCCACCCAGTCTGACGAAATGTTGTTCACGTAATAGGCTTCAAGCGAGTCGGTGTAAAGCGAGTAGCTCCTCAGCCAGTTGAATGCCGGGAAGTGCCTGCGCTGCGCCAACGATGCGTCCAGCGCGAGGAATACTTTGGTGACGCGAAGCGTGTTCTGCGAAACCGGCTCGTTGATGTCGCCTCCTGGGGGCGAGACCGCTCCAATAATTGTGACAGATCCAGTGCGGCTGGCGTCCGAGCCAAGGCACTGCACCCTGCCTGCCCGCTCGTAGAACTCGGCAAGCCTCCTTCCAAGATAGGCAGGATACCCTTCCTCGCCAGGCATCTCCTCCAGTCTTCCGCCGATTTCCCTCATTGCCTCTGCCCAGCGGGATGTGGAGTCTGCCATGAGCGCAACATCGTAGCCCATGTCCCTGTAGTATTCCGCGATTGTCACTGCGGTGTAAATAGATGCTTCGCGGGCAGCCACGGGCATGTTCGAAGTGTTCGCAATGAGAACTGTCCTCATCATCAGGGGTTTTTTGGTGTGCGGGTCCTCCAGGTGCGGGAATTCTGTGAGCACCTCGGTCATCTCGTTGCCGCGTTCCCCGCAGCCCACGTACACAACAATCTGCGTGTCCGACCATTTTGCGAACTGGTGCTGCGTGACCGTGTTGTGGAGCAGAAGAGCGCCAAAACCGCCGACGAAATTCCCGGTTTGCGGTATTGAAACATCGAAGACGTCGAATGGTCCGTTAAGCTCCTCAATTTCCACTATCTCATCGCAGTAGATATGGTTGAGCGCTTCCGCCAGTCCCTCCACTTGCCGTATTAGCTGAAGTTGACTTCCAACACGGACTGCCAGCGCTGACGCAAACTTCCTGAAAGTGATTACGCTCATTCTTTCTTTGCCTGCTACGTAATTGTGTATTTCTATGCCTTCTTTTTTGAGATCGGTATAACTCAGGCCT
This sequence comes from Microcaldota archaeon, assembly GCA_013331805.1. Taxonomy (GTDB): domain Archaea; phylum Micrarchaeota; class Micrarchaeia; order Anstonellales; family Anstonellaceae; genus UBA10161; species UBA10161 sp10161u. The sequence goes on from DUFS01000030.1 coordinate 15,523, forward strand.
GAATTCCTGTAGACCTCACTTATGAATTCCGCTGAGAGCGGAACCACATCGGTCGAAGTATAAGAGCTGCTTTTGGAAACGACGTAATCTTCTATCTGCTTTATCTTCTGGTGACCGCTATTCAACGCCTGATATAATGAAGCAAGGTTGTGAAGGCCGCGGATGAAAACCCTGTAGTGGCTTTTTCCTGCAATTTCTCTCTTCGCAAGCGAATGCATGATGCCAAGCCGGGTAAGAGCATACGAAAGCGAGAGCTGCATTTTTCTGCTTGCAGACGAAATCTCCACTTCGCCATTTGAGATGCCTCCATCGCCAAGGTAGTAGCCTGCGAGGAATGCCTTTATGCAGTCGTCGCTTGATGACAGCACAGGCCCAGGGATGCACTTGGTGGCGGCGTTTTCGCCTATCTTTAGGTATCTTACAAAATCCGCAAGCACTTTGCTGGATAGGAGCGCATTTGGCGCCTTTCCATCCTGCCTTTCAATCTTTGCCTTAATGCCAAAGAGTTCTTTGGCAAGCTTTGCGAACCTGTCGAGCAAAGCCTCGTCCATATTTGTGAAGACCAGCGTCCTCCCTCCTCTGACGTAGCCCTCTGCGGCAAACAGGCCAATAAGTTCGGCAAGCTGCGGCGTCATCCTGTCAGGAATCCTTACGAGCGCGCCTCTTCTTTGCCCTCGGAGCAGCACGGGAGTTGGTGGCACCTCACCCAGAACCGCGCATATTTTCTTTATCCATGCCAGCTTGGGCGCGATTCCACTTTTCCTTGTTATGGAATAAAGCGTAATTTTTGGCAAATCAACTGGGATGCCCGCGGCTCTTGCTTTTTGCACAAGCTGCTTTACGAGTTTTTTAGTATCTTCATCTGCGGCCCTTGCTTCCTCAAGCGCATATATGTCCAGCTTGGCATCAGAAAGCTGCAGGTCCAGTTTCCGCACAGCAGCCAGGTAATCGCCTTCCTTCAGCTCCTCTGCTTTGGTTTCGACTATCTCGCCTCTGTCGCTGACTTTAAACAACTTGTGAACAGGAGTTACCTCTGCCATCCTGCCGCTTCTTGTCCTTACTCTCAGGAGCCTGTCGCTTGCGCCACGGTAAAATGTTTTTGAAGCAGACTGGGAAATTGTGTTGTTGGCAAAAGAGAAAAGGGGAAGCGGCTCGTTTAGAGTGAAATATTCCTCAAGGGCGCCTCCTTCGCTTACTCCGTGTTGTAGGCTCCAGCTGTGAAGCTCGTCCATGGTGGCGATTGTGCCGTCAGCCAAAAGCACAGGGGTGGCACCGGAGACGCACTTGCCACTCCCGAACGGGCCTGGCACGCACACTGTTCCCCCTTTCGCAATCGGGAAGAATATGTCCACAATCCTCTGCCCGGTGAGAAGGGGGATGTTGGGGTCGAATTTTTCCGCAACCGGCCTGCTCTTTCTCACAAACCACCGCTGCAGCATCTTCACGGGCTTTCCGTCGATCGAGCAGTAGGGCTCATCCACTGTGAATTTGCCGGGCTGCAAGTTGCTTACCGTGCCTTCTAACGGCGCCATTAACTTGTGCATAATGATTTCGGTTTCCTGCACAGTGCCTAGTATGTCGCCCTGCTTGACTTTCTGCCCGTTCTTTGCGACTGGCGAAAGGTCCCATTTCTTGTTCCTGTCAATTGAATTCACGGTAAGCCCGCGGGTGATGAAGTCGCCCCCCTTTTTCACCAGCAGGTCCAGAGGGCGCTGTATGCCGTCGTAAATCGAGGTGAGAAGCCCTGGCCCGAGCTCAACTGAAAGGGGCTCGCCAGTGCTTTCCACAGGCTCCCCTGGCCGCAAGCCTGAGGTCTCCTCGTATACCTGGATGGTGGCGGTCTCGCCCACTATCTTGATTATCTCGCCCGTCAATCCCTCGTTGCCGATTTTCACCAGGTCGTTCATCTTCGCGCCCGTCATCTCCTTTGCCTCCACGACCGGCCCCGAAATCCTGTGCAATACTCCCATGACAAACACCTCATGAAAAATTTCTGCAGAAATTTTTCAGCTGTCATAAATCATCAGATTCATGACCCAATGAATGCTATTTCTTCCTGCTCAGGTCAAGCCCGAGCGCGCGCTTTATCAGCATGGCAAGCGACTCCGACTGCTCGATTGGCCCTGCTGAATCCGGAATGGGCACCACTATCGGCTTTGCGGTCGCCTCCACTCGCTTCTTGAGCCGCCAGTCGCAATTCTCAAGCAACGCTTCGGTGACTATGATTATGCCGTACGAGCTGTCGGACAATAGTTCGGAGAGCTTCCCCTCAGCCTCCTCCTGCCTGGGTAGGGCGAAGGTGTTTTCCACTCCCGCGAGCCGAAAGCCCGTGGTGGTGGCGCTGTCCGCAATCACTGCAATTTTCTCCTTTGTGTCCATGTTCATCCCACGAGCACGAGCATTTCAGCTATCCTTTCATTGGGCAGGCCAAGCGCCTTGCCCCGCACGATTTTCCTAATGTTGTTCATTTCCTCTTCTTTGAGGAAAAGGAAGCCCACTATGGCGCCAATCGACATCATGCTGCGCCGCAAGGTGCGCAGGCTCCTTCTGGCGAGCGAGATTTCGAACACAACTTCGAAGTGGCTAAGCTTTCCGTCGGACTTGTATTTCTGTTCTGCTGCTGCAAACTCCGCCTTGCCTGTTTCGGAAATGAAAAACGAGGAGGCCAGCGGGACCAGTTCCTCCAATGACTTTGAACCTGCCATTTTTTCCAGCTGAATCTTGGTGAAGTTGCCGCCGTCCACCATGCTTGCCATAATCGTTTTCCTGTCCGCCCCTGCTCGCTTGAGGCGCATTGCGGTTATCGCGTTCTTTGCGTCGGTTTCGGAGCGGAGCAGGTTCATGATGATGGCCGCGTCGCGCTCGCCTGGCTGCACAGAGGATGAGGCTGCCTCGTAGTAATAGGAATCGAGCGCTGAAATGAGAATCTCCAGCCTTGCAAGGTCCGAGTCCGGGTTCTGCAGCACTGCCTTGATCTGCGCCCTGGGCAAATGCCGAATCGATGCGGATGAAAGGAATTCTGAGCCAAAGCCGCTGGCGCGGACGGCTTCGTATAGCTCGTCTGATGATTTCGCATTGAGCATGCCTTGAAGCTCAGGCAGCCCCAGGTTTCCGGCAGGCACAAAGAGGTGCGATGTTTCCTCTTTGCTTTTCCCCAGCTTTTTTGCAAGAAGGATTGTCTTGAGGTTGTGTATGTCATATCTTCCAAGGAATGCGAAAAGAGTGTTCCTGCTTTGCTCGGGGGTGATCTGGAGCAGCTTCTGCGCTGTGCGGGAGAAGTTCCTGCTGACCGCAAGCTCCACGCGCTCCTCGTCAGTGATTTTCATGGGCATGTTGGCAAAGTCCTCCCTGTAGCCTGTTCGCGACGAGAGGTATTCGGCAACAGCCGCATTGGTGTTCATCCGAAGCAGGTCCTCTGCCTGCCTGCGGGAGAAAAGCGATGTCCTCATGGCGCGCACGCGGGCGTTGGAGTAGCCGTAGACCAGGGGCTTGAAAGTGAGCAGGGAGCGCAGCTTCCCGGCGTAGCCTCCGTATCCCTTTGCGCTTTTTGCCTTTTTCCCCTTCATTTTTTCCCCTCAGAACAATTTGTCGTAAATCTGCTTGCGTAGAGCGCCCTTCTTTTGAGCGAACGTTTCCTCCAGTGTCTTGTTCACGCGTATCTTGCCGTTTGAGCTTTCTATGATTGCGCCACCCGAATATTCGGCTGGCAACTTACCAAGCCGGAAGCCCGAGGCAAGAGACCTGTCCTCATCCCTGACGTACACCGTGGCATCGGTGGAGCCAAGCTCGCGCATGCCCTCCTTTATGAGCCTGTTCAAAAGATCACCGTAAGTGCCTTTGCCCAAGGAATCTGACCTGAACTTCTGCCAGACCTGCCTAAGCGATGCCTCCACTGCCTCGTCGCGCGCCTCGTCCACCAGCTTTTTCGCAGAAAGCCTTGCAGAGGTGATGCGCTCTGAGGACTCCTGCTTCACGTAAGCGGCTGCCTCCTTTTTGGCAGCGCGCAGCGACTCTTCCGTCTTTTCCCTTGATTGCTCCTGGATTTTTTCAGCTCCCTTTTCGGCTGCCGAAATTATCTTTTTGCCCTCTGCCTCTGACTGCTTGTGCAGCTCGGATATGAGTTCCTCGAATCCCATTGCATACACGTCCGCGGCTTTTTCAGAGAGACCGCATCTGCCTTCCCAACTGCTGTTCACGGGGCCAATAAGGAACCCGTGCGAGTTGGAAAGGGTGTGTGATTCATTTCGAAGCCGCTCATGCTGCAGGCACTGCCGCAACTGCCGCCTCTGCGCCCTTGACTTCGCCAAGGAGCAGGAAGGCGACCACGAATCCCAAAAGCACAATGAGCTCGGGAAGCGCCATGTACACGATCAGCCTGAACGCCTCCTCGGGCTTTTCGGCAACCACTCCCATGATCGACGAGCCGATGGATGCCTGCGCCCACGCCGTGCCCAATGCGCCCCCGAACATGGCAACTGCAGCGGCCATGCCGAATGCGCCCGCGTTTTCCAACAATACCATTTACACACCTCTTTCTCTTCTATTCTAATGGGCGATCTTGCCCAGTTAGCGGTATCTTCATGACTCCTGAGTATACAGCCTCCTTGTCCTGAACGGATTGAACCTGATGCCGTTTCCCTTGTAGAACTTGCCAAAGAACTCCACCACGTTCAGCCTGGCCCCGTGAATGAAGGACTCGAACATCGCGATAAAGCAGGACACTGCGTGGACCAGGATATAGATTGCGAGTGTGATAATGAAAATTACGATGCCAAGGGGCGAAAGCTCGAATTTGGGGAGCAGAAGCTCGTTTATCGCCTCTGCGAGTATGACTCCGCCGACACCCACTGCCGCGATACGGATGTAGGACATTATGTTCGAGGCAAGCCCGGGTATTTCAACTGCCGCAATCGGGCCTTCGCCTGCCACCAGCCCGGCTATTGAAAGGACCATCAGGCCGATCGCCGGCACGCCAAGATCAGTATAAGCATTGAACATGAATGAGGCAACGATGAAATATCCTGCGATTTCCACCCCGATCCAGGAAAGCTTGGCAATCGAGTGCTTCCTGTTGTGCCCCCACTCGTTTATTGCGCCCAAAAGGAAGCCCAGCGCAAGGTGGGCCATGCCAACCATGATGGTAAGGTACATCAGGCTGCTCACCGAAGACACCCTGTGGAAGCCCTCATAGAGCTTCATGCTCCCGAATCCCAACAGGGAAAGAAGGTGCTCATGCGTGAATCCGAAATACTCGTCAAAGACAATGCCTGCAAGGAATGCGGGTATTGCCGAGATCATCCAGATTTTTGCAAGATTGGAAAGAAGCCCTCCTGGCGCTGACTTCTTGTACATTGCAAATGCCATGAGGAATGAGAACACAGCGTAGCCGGCGTCCCCGAAAATAAGCGCGTAGAGGAGCGGCACCCAAAACAGCAGCAATACGCTTGGGTCAATCTCGTTGTAGTTGGTCGTGGAAAGGAACTCCACCAGGAACTGGAAGGGGCCTGCCTGCGCAGGATTCGAAAGCTTGGTGGGCGGAAGCTCATCGTGCCCTATGCTTGCCTCTGAAATATGCACCCTCTTGCCAAAGCGCCTGTGAAGCTCTGACTCCAGCCACCTGACTTTTCCGGATTCCACGAAGCCCTCTATGTAATAGAGGGAGGCGCTTGCCGAAAACATGCTGGATATCCTGGCTCGCTCCGCCTCGATGGAAAGCGCCTCCTCGATTGCCAGGAGCTTGGGGGAGTGGAATTCAGAAAAGCGGGACAATTTGCCTTCCAGGAGCTGCAGCTTTTCCTGAAGCTCGGCTGCCTTTTCCTTCAGAACGGAAAGCTCGTGCCTGGGGGTGGAGGAAAGCCTGGGCAGGGGCAATATTTGCCCAAACCCCTCAAGCGACTTGAAATCTTCTGACTTGGGAATGGCAATCAGGAAAACCTTGGCCGTTCCCTCAGAAGCAGCCTTGGTAAATGAGGAGTTCTTCCTTTTGGAAAGATGCTTCTCGGCTTTGGAAGCCTTGTCGCCCGATGACTTGAGCAGCGCAAACTGGACCGAACCTGCGTTCAAGTGGGAGAAGTTTACATGCAATCCCGCAATATCTGCGAGTGACTTTTGCGAATTTGAGGCAGCCTCAAGCTCCTTTGACAAATCCTCCTTTTGCTTTATGAGAAGGGCGAGCTTTTCGGATTCCTGAAGCATTTCGTCCGCTTCCCTGACCGGATCCTCCAGAAGATGGGGCCTTTTGGGAACTTTCAGGTTTTTCCCCAATGACTCCCTCATGGACCGTATGCGGATAAGTCGCGAGGATATGTCATCATAGGAGGAAAGCGGGCCTGCGCGCTCGAGTTCCGGAAGTTCCGCGTCCTTCAAATGGACGGCGCCCAAATTGTGCAGGGCTTTGATTACCGAAGGCGCAGAAGCCTTCAGGCAGATTGCCCTGACTTTGGACATCTTCACTGGTTTTAGCATAGCTGCCCCTTTACAAAACGGATTTCGAAAGCGCGTCCACTTCCCGGTCGACCAGGCGTTTGGAGCGTATTTTCTCAGCATGCTTTTTCGACTCGCCTAAGATTGAGGAGACCTCCCTGTCCGTCTTTTGCCTCCCTTCGGCAAGCATTTCGTTCTTTGCCTGAACAGCCTTCTCATTGGCTTTCACCGTAATTTCAACAGCCTTTTCCCTGCCCATGGCCTCAATTGTTGCAGCCTCTTTTTTCGCCTGCTCGACCTTTTCCCCTGCAGCTTTTTCAGCCTCCTTGAGCTCCCTTATGCTGGCAAGGAATGCGTCGTGCTCGTTGTGCTCATGGTGATGCGGATGCCCGTGAGCGGCATGGACATGGGACTTGTCATGCGGTTTGCTGTGCGCTGACTCATTAGCCACAATATCACCCGAAAAAGAATTACCCGGAGTGCGGCTATTTCAGGGTTATTGCTTTTAAATGTATCTTGGCCGCACAAGCAAGAGGGCAGGCGGAATCAGGAGGAAATGTCACAGCCCCAGGTCGCGGATTATCCTGCTGGTTTTCGCAAGCCGCTCGTCCGCCTTCACTTCAAGCAAATGCACAACCTTGCAGGGAAGCTCAAAGGGCTTTTGGTCATAGCCAAAAACAACCACGTCCGGCCTTACCCGCCCGAACGTGTCCATCATTTCCCTTGCTCCGACCACAGCCAAGTCGACCCACCTTATTGCAGCGACCATCGCCCGCCTGTACTCTGCCTCGTGAATCGGCTTTTTGCCCTTGACCTTTTCCACCCGCTCATCAGTGGACACCACGACAACAAGTGCGTCGCCCAGCTCCGAAGCCTTTTGCAGAGTGAGCAAATGCCCTATGTGCAGTATGTCGAATACCCCGCCTGTGAGCACCACCCTGAATTTCGCGCGCTCGCCTTGCTTCAGGTAGAATTTCCCGTTGCCTCTTTTTTCGAGAAGCTCCTTTTCGCTTGAGCCCAATTTTGAAAATTCGGTTTCGCTTATTCCATTCTCCTTTACTGAGACGAGGTAGAGTTCCTTGGCGTCCATGGCATCAACGCAGAGAGGATGGGAACAATAGAATAAAAATAGATCAGAAAGTCGCAGCCAGATCATATGAGCAGAAGTTCTGGTGCATTGCCTGGCTTTTTACCTGGTTCTCGCTCCAACCCAATGGCAAGCGCCCTGGTCCTGAAAGCTACAAGAGTTACTACGCGGTCAAACGCGAGACCGAAGTCTGCAGAATCTCCCAGGATTCTTATGATTTCCTTCACGGTTCCGCTGAATGTGTGGGCGCTGCGATTTACTTTTCTGAAGAGCGACTCGACTTCCCCTGGAGATAGGTTATCCCCCCTGAGCACGGAATGGCGCCGGTCGTACTTGGCAAGGTCTTTCTCCACGATCCTTCCTTCCCGCTCCAATTTTCTGAATTGCGGCGAGCCTGGAAGAGGAGCAAGAAGATGGAATACGCCGGTAAGATTTTTTTCCCTGAAGGCGCGTATTGTGGCATTTATGGTTTCGGCAGATTCATTAGTGTCCCCTATTATCATTGAGCGGAGGACCACAGCGCCGTTGGGCTCGCTCAGGAGGCTTCCGCCGTTTTTCCTGGCAGCTGAGACGTCCCCGTTCAAGTCCTCAACGCCATTGAGGAGGATTATGCAGGTCCTGGACATCAGGTTCCACAGCTCAGGATCGCCAACAAGTTCCTTTGCAGTGGCCTCGCCGCCCCATCTCTTGCCTTTCCTTTCAATATCCGAAAACACTTCCCACAGGTATTCCTTAGGATAAGACGAAAGATTTGGGTCGACGAAAAGGATTGTCTTTAGCGGGCCCATTTCTTCTTTTACCTGGGCAATGTCACGGATGCGGGGTTTCCTCATGTTGGGCGGCATCCCGCAGAATTGGCACGAATAGGTGCAGCCTCTCCCGATTTCCATGGGCTGCAGGGTGCGCCCGAAATCCCGGTCAAACAGAACATAGTTCTTTTCTATATCAACGGGTTTGGCTTTGTAAAGCAGCCCATGTTTTCCCAGCTGGGCGTCTTTGACCACCATTTCCATGCTTTCTTCGCACTCCCCTGAAAAAACGCTGGCAGACGGCATAAACCTCTGGAAAACGCCCGGCATCATGCTTGGAAGCTGCCCTCCCACCACCACCGTCCCGAAGTTATTCCGGATTTTCTCTTTCATTGCGGCAAGATAGCGAAAGGCGTCCACTGTGTTTATAGAAACGAGCGCAACGTCTCCTTTTGCCTTGCTGACAGCACAGTAGTCGGACAAATCAACCGCATGGGGCTTTTTTCCAGCAGCATCCTCAACTGCCTTGGAGATTATGCCCTCAGTTAAAACAGTGGAACCACCAAACCTGTCCAGCACGCTGGCTATCCTGCCATTGGCTTTCCCCCCCTTTTTAGCCGCAAATAGGACAATATCCGGCATGTAAACCATCATTTACTCTTATATATACTTTTTGACACATTAAGTTTTAAAAGGGCATTTGCAGCGGTTTTGAAAGAGCACAAAAAAGAAGGAGTCTGTTAAGGCTTGTATTAAGGATAAACCCTGTTCATCGTTCTCGGGAAGGGGATGGCGTCGCGTATGTGGTCCAGGTTGAGCACCCATTTCACCAACCGCTCTATCCCGAGCCCGAAGCCCGAGTGGGGGTAGGAGCCGTACCTGCGAAGGTCGATGTACCATCCGTAGTCCTTGGGGTTGAGGTCCTGCTCCTTCATCCTCTGCAATAGCTCGGGAAGCTCCCAAATCCTCTCCGAGCCCCCGATGATCTCCCCGTGCGCTGGGGCAAGGCAGTCAGCGTTGAGCACTGTTCCAGGGAAGCCAGGATCCTCGCGCATGTAGAATGCCTTTATGTCCTTGGGAAAGTTGGTGATGAACACCGGCTGGTCCTCCCCTTTGGTGAGAAGCGCCTCCTCGTCCGCGCCTATGTCCTGGCCCATTTTTATGTTGGCGCCCCTTTTGGCGGCAAGCTCGACCGCGTCCTGGTATGCCATCCTCTTGAAGTGCCCTTTCACTTTCTTTAGTTCGTCGGGATCCCTGCCAAGCGCAGACAGCAAGTCAGCGTGGTTCGAAGCCATTCTCTGGCAAACGTGCACCAGCATGCGCTCCTGCAGGTCCATGTTCATCCTCTGGTCGTAGAAAGCCATCTCGGGCTCAAGGTGCCAGTACTCGCAAAGATGCCGAACGGTTCTCGATGGCTCGGCGCGGAATGAGGGCGCAAGCACGTACACCTTCTCAAGCGCAGTGGTGAAAACTTCGGCGTAAAGCTGCGAGGACTGCGTAAGATACGCCCTGATGCCAAAGTAGTCTATTTCAAAAAGCGTGGAGCCGCCCTCGCAAGCTGCCCCGGTGATGATCGGGGGGGCAAGCTCGAAAAACCCCTCCTTCTCGTCGAAGAATTCGCGCAGGTACTTGACAATGTAGTGGCGGGCCTTCATTACATTGGTGAGTTTCTGCGAGCGCAGCCACAAATGCCGCGTGTCCAGAAGGAATTCCACGGATTGGTCCTTTGCAATCGGGAACGGCTCGCCCTTCCAGACAAGTTTCACTTTCTCTGCAGCAAGCTCGTATCCTCCTGGCGCCCGCTTGTCCTCCTTTACAGTGCCTTCGAGCATGATTGTGGACTCGAGGTAGGCTTCGGACGCCTCCTTGAATGCCTCTTCTCCCACCGCGTCCTTTTTCACTGCGCACTGAAGCACGCCTGTGGAGTCGCGGACCACCACGAACGCCAGCCCGCCCGAGGTCCTGGAGCGGTGCACCCATCCCCTTATTTTTACCGCCTTGTTATTGTGGGAGCCCGAAAGAATGCCGCCAATCGGAACAAAATCTGTTGCCAAAGGGTCCATTTCAATCCCTCTTTTGAAGATGGCAGGAATAGAGGTGGAAATGATATAAAAGGAGAGGGCTTATTGCCACAATTTATTGGCCATGCATTTGCTGGACCAACCTTAGGGGTATCTTTTGAGGCTCGAAACGATCAAAGACATTGGGCGAAACACTTTTGTCGAAGAGAATGGTTTTTAGGAAAGCAACTTGCCTTACAACGCCAAATGTGTTTCCTATGACATCGAAGGAATACGACATAACCCGGTCTTCAAGAACATAATCCTTCTCGTTAAGGACAAGCAGTGGGTTATACTTCAAGTTGTCCGAGGTGAAAAGCTCTATGACCGGAAGAACATGTGCGACCCCCTGTTTGACCAATGCCTCAAAACCCGAGTTCTTGAATCTGACGGTTCCCTGATCAAAAAGGACTTTGAAACCCTCGTTTGTCAGGTGAAAATCGCAAGGTGAAAGCGTTTTAGGCCAAGAATCGAGCAAAGCGGGGTTTACAAATGCCTTTCCTTCAGTGGCCAAGGAAAAAATCTCGCTTGTTGAGTTCCGTTCAAACAGCATCTGGTGCTGGCTTGCTATTGC
>DUFS01000020.1 GCA_013331805.1 Microcaldota archaeon
CTTGCAGTCGTCTTCCCCTGAAAGTCTCCTGAAAAAGTGGTCTGGGTTGGAGAGGGTCGACTCAAGCTTGTCTGAGATGCGCTGCGCCTCTTTCTGGTCAAGCTTGCTCATGAAGAGTGCCGCGTCCGTGGACCAGGAAAGTTTCCAGGCCATTACTTCAGCCCCAGCTTGCGCTTGAGGTCCTCGTGCGAGATGACTCTTCCGTGCTTCAGGTCAAGCTTGGCATTCAGCAGCCCTATCCTGAAGTCCTCAGTGTATTTCCCCTCCTCATCGCCGTCTGGCACAAGCTGGAGAAGCTTGTTGAGAATCTGGTCATAGGTTTCCCGCTCGCTTGATTTGAGACTCGCAAGCCGCATCCTCGTGTCTGGCAATATTTGTATGCTGGTGTAGTCCACATAATCACCTATAGATTCATTATACATTACTATATAAAAGCCTTTTGAGACACGCGACGAGGTGCTACCCAGGGGCGTGTCGAAATGCAGCGGTACACCTATAGAATCATACAAGGTGCAGGGGGAGAGATTTGTCCAACCCACNNCGGTTTTCCGTAAACGATTTTTGCGCCGTACCCATCTGGAGGCGCAAAAAGGGTTTCTTAAGTCCTGCCCATTTGGCCTGGCTCTGGCACCCCTGCGGATGTATTAGCGACGAAAGGCTTAAATAACTCAGACGGGAAGCACTGTCGGTGGTTATGATGGCTGCTAAAAAGGCCCAAAAAAAGGCGGCAATAATCAAGGAAAACGAGTCTGACTTTGGCATGCTGGAGATATACCTCCTCATAATCATAGGGTTCATCGGGCTTATCAATTCATTCAACGTGTTTACCAGCCTGCCCTTCCCCAACTACTTCACGTTCATCGGCTCCATGCTGGTCTTCGTGATAGGCGTGACCAAGCTCATCGGCAGGACAGGCTGAAAATCAGAATATTATTTTCTGCAATTTGTTTGCCCGAAGCGCGAGCTTTATTTCCCTTGCAATCCGCCTGCCCATGCTCATTGGCTCCTCGTAAAGGTATGCCGTGTAGGGCGAGCCCAGCGGATAGATATTTGTGCCGGCAACAATTCTTGCAGAGACTTCAAATGCGAAAAACTGCAGGTTCTCGTCGCAGACTGTCTCCAGGCAGAATGGCCCGGGAATCCCGCCGAACAGGCTGTCAGCGGTTTCCACCATGCTCTTGCCCATTAGCATGATGTCCTCCAGGAGCGACTCGCGCACAACCAGAAGCTCGTTGCCAACTACGGTGAACGAGGGCGAGAAGGAAAGCCCTGCGTGGTCTGTGCGGTATGCCTCGTCGATGTTGGACTCAAAGCGCCTGTCGATCCCCATAAGCTCCAGTTTCCCCTCTGCCGCCCTGTAGCCTTCTTTGGAAAGGGGCGAATAGAAATAGTGGGGATATACCCGCACGCCGATCAGGTACTCCTGCACAGTCACATTCATGCCTTCAAACTGCTCGTAGAATTCCTCAGGAGTGGAAACAACCCGGTAGCCCCTGCCGCCCTTTGCCCCGGGGAGCTTGACCACGCAGGGGCGGTCTATCTTGTCAGGGTCGATCGTGGCAGGGACCTGCAAGCCTGCCGAAGTCATCCACTTGAACATCTTTTCCCTGTCCTTTTCCCAGGCTAATGACTCCCGGTTCCCGAGCATGGGCACCCTAAGGCTGGAAAGCTTGCTTCCCGAGTATTCGACCACCGAGCCGTGCGGCACAAGAATCGCGTTTTCGTCCGAAAGCTCCCTGTCCGGAATGGAGCGCAGGTCGTCCACCACAATGAACTCGTCCGGGCAGCCCAGGGGGAACGCCTCGTAGACCTTTTTCCTGCCCTCGGTCGTGATGCCTATTGTCTTTATCCCTTCCTGGCGTGCGCCGTGGAAAATCTGGAGCGCGGTGTGCGAGCAGATGGTGGCTATTTTCAGCTTCTTCTTGTCGTAGCCCTTAAGAATTTCGTGGATTTTTTCGCGCGTTATGTTCATTTGATTACCTTACGTCACAATTTCCCCCAGCCTTTTTTCCTTTGCAGCGGTCTTCACTTCAAGCGCGATCCGCCCGCCCACGCTCATCGACCTTCCTCGCAGATACTCGCCGTAAGGGGTATAGCGGATCCCTGGCGAGCCCGGCACGCGGAAGGAAACGTCGAAAATTACCGGCTCCTCGCCCGATTCGGTTGGAACAATGGCGCCCTGAAGCGCGAAAGGGCCGATCAATCCGGGCTTGTACTCCTTCCTGCATGTTTCCGCAAATTTTTCACCTATTTCGAAAACCTTTTCCAAAAGCGACTCGCGAATGGTGCAGGCAACGTGCCCGACTTCTATGTTCTTCATCCTCGATAGCTTGAGTATTTCAGTCTGCTCTGGAGCAGTGAGGCGCAGAAGGCCATCGAGATTGGTCTGCCGCCGAAAGTCGGTTCCCATGAGCTCGAGCTCGCCTGTGAGCGGGGAGGCAAAGAAGTTGAAGTTGAACTGCGCGCCCAGTATGAATTCCTCGATGAGGGCAGAAGACAGCCCTTCCCCAGTGACCAGCCCGCGCGAGAGCATTTCCTTTGCCTTCCTGTCGTATTCGTAGGGGGAGTGCACGATGAAAAATGCGCGCTCGTACTTCCTTTTCGCCTCGGATGCCTTCACTATCACCAACCTGTCGATTTTTTCAGGCGAGGAAAACGTCTTTGGCACCCTCACGCCCGCCTTTTCAAGTAAATAGTGCTGGTTTTTCTCAGTGTTCCTCTCCTCTGCCTTCAAAAGATAGCGGTTGCCGAAAATTGGCACCTTGAAGTGGTTTTCAATGAGATCGTAGCCGACATAAACGGAAAATGAGCGGTGGGGCACGAATATTGCCTGCCTTTTTGTCAGCTCCTTTACGCACTTACTGCCTGCAATGTCCGCGAATTTGTCCAGAAGCATTATCTCGTCAATGCAGCCGACCTGCCCTAGCGCGGTTTTGCGCTTAACGTAGTAGCGCTCGTATGTCTTTTCCCTTCCCTTCTGGCAAACGACTATTGATTTGAGGCCAAAGGCGCGCGCTCCTGAGGAAATGTCAAGCGCGGAGTGCGAGCCCAGCACGGCTACGCTTGGCGATTTGTATGAAGAGGCGATTGAAGAAACCCCTGAGACGACCATGTGAAATTAGGGGAAAGGAAGTTTAAAAGCGTTCAGGAAACGAACTGGGCGTAAGCCATTTTCCCGACCGGCATCCTGCTTGGGAATCGTTTTTAAACCCGCGCAAGCCCAGATAACTTGCTAAATTTCACCGAACGGCTGAAAAGGGGCCGATGAGTTTGGCGGATGTGAAAAAATGGTGTCTGGCGATGGTGAAATGCCAGAAACAGAGGACAACTCTGCTTCTGGCGAAGTGTACAAGGGCGAGCGGCCCCAGTTCCGCGTGGTGCAGACCGAGTACAACAGCAAGCTCGGAAAGACGCTCTTCAAGGACGTGGGCGCCATGTGGCGCGGCACCAGCAAGAGCGGGAACGAATTTTATACGCTGAAAATAGGGAAGCTGCGCCTGCTGGTCTTCCCGAACGATAGATAGGGCAAGCGGAAGAGCGGCGCACAGGAGGAAAAAGGATAGGTGATATTCATGGCAAAAAAAGCGGTTGAGGAAGAGGCGCCTGAAAAGAAAAAGCAGGTCGTAAAAGACTTGGAGGACCTGCCAGGCGTGGGAGAGGTGTCTGCGGAAAAGCTCCGGAAGGCAGGCTATGACGATTTGCAGAAGATAGCCGCAAGCTCCCCGCACGAGCTGGACGAGATCGCTGAAATCGGAGTGGAAACAGCCAAAAGGACTATTGCCGCAGCCCGCGACTCGCTTGAGATGGGCTACGAGACCGCGGACAAGATACTGGAGAGGCGAAAGTCGATAGGCAGGATAACCACGGGCAGCAAAGAGTTGGATGCGCTCATTGGAGGCGGAGTCGAAACGATGTCGATAACAGAATGTTACGGAAAATTTTCGTCTTCGAAAACGCAAATTGGCTTCCAACTTTCGGTGAATGTGCAGAAGCCTCCAGCGGAAGGCGGCTTGGGGGGCAATGTGCTTTTTATTGACACCGAGTCTACCTTCAGGCCTGAAAGAATTATGCAGCTTGCCGAGGCCCAGGGCATGGATGTCGAACAGACGCTCAAAAATATTTACGTTGCCAAAGCCATAAACTCCGACCACCAGATGGTATTGGTGGACAAGGCTGAAGAGGTGGTCAAGGCGAACAACATCCGCCTCGTCGTGGTTGATTCCATGACCGCGCATTTCCGCGCCGACTACATCGGAAGGGGCGCGCTTGGCGATCGGCAGCAGAAGCTGAACAAGCACGTGCACGCGCTGCAGAAGCTTGCGGACAAGTTCAATTTGGCGGTCTACATCACCAACCAGGTGATGGACAACCCGGGCATAATGTTCGGCGACCCGACCACGCCCATTGGCGGGCACGTGCTTGCGCATGCCGCGACCTACAGGATCTACCTTCGAAAGGGGAAGGAGGAAAAGAGGATCGCGCGCCTGGTGGACTCGCCCAACATGCCTGAGGGCGAGTGCGTATTCAAGGTCACTGCGAAGGGAATAGTCGATTAGCCAAAGGGAATCTTCCGTCGATGCGCTGAAATGAGCAAAGGATTATATCCAACCCCTTCGTGAAAAGTATGGGAGTGGGATTATGCCAATGCACGAAGTCGGAAAGGTGTCGCACTATTTCCCCAAGGTGGGCGTGGCAGTGGTCGAGCTTTCGGCGCCCCTGCGCGTGGGCAACACCATCAAGATAATTTCCGAATCAGGGAGCTTCACGCAGGAGGTCTCCTCAATGCAGGTGGAGCACGCTGACATAGCCGAAGCCGCTGCAGGCCAGTCAATCGGCCTCAAGGTGAACGAGCAGGTCAAGCAGGGCAGCCGCGTTTTCCGGCTCGAGGTGGAGCGCGAAGCCTCCATGCCCCCGGTTCCCATAGGCAGGATCACGCACTACTTTCCTAAAGCAGGGGTGGCTGTCCTGAAGCTCGACAAGCCGCTGCGCGTGGGCGAGATGATCAAGGTGGTCGGACACGACAGCACCTTCACGCAGGAGGTGGACTCCATGCAGGTTGACCACTCGCCTATAGACATCGCACAGCCAGGGCAATCCATAGGCCTCAAGGTGAAAGAGAAGGTTCACGAAGGCAACGCGGTCTACAAGATCGAGATTGAGGCCGAATCGAGCAACGTTTGAGTTTTTTCCGTTTCTGTTTTTCCACTTCTGCGCCCCCTACACGTTTTTATACACTTCGACATAGAAAATGGGAAGGTGTGTGGATGAAACAATTTCCAATTATAGGGCAGCATACGTCAGCAGTCCTTCTTGGTAAAAAGATGCCCAAATATCAGATTCTTTGCGGCTCAAGGCTCAAGCCAGAAATGGCAATCAAAACGCTCAAGCTGAGTGGTGTGCAACATGAAGACATTATGGATGGAAAACAAGTGGGGCGCGTCAGCATAGTCACCGGCAAGTACCGTTTTGACTTGGGCGGGCACATCAAGTATATCGAAATATTGATCGGAGAAACCGGCATGGGGCAATCCAGTGTGGACATTACGCAAGCCGAATTCCTTTCTGTCGCTTCAGGAGAACCTGTGGTCCAGATAAGGGCAGGGACCGCAGGAGGTATTAATTCTGACAAGGACCAGAAAATAGCAAAACGCCCATTCCTAGATTTAGGAGATCTAGTTGTAGCAGACGAAAACATAGGGCATTCTGGGGCAATTGAACAGAGACTGGGTTATTTTAGGAAGGTGACGCCTAACACAATGCCACAGCTAGGTTTTGTAAATCCGATATCAGACCAAGAGGTGAAAAAAGAAGTGGAAGCCTTTCTTGTGAAGGCTTACAAATATGGCTTGAAACCAACATTAGATGGACGCTTTCTAAGAAACATGAATGATAAACTTGTCACAAAGGCTTTGGTGGATGCGGCAGGCAACCTTGGACTGGATGTCTCCCAAGGGGCGAATTTTACAAAAGAGAGCCTGAATGGGGAGGCTTCGGAAGAATTCATGGCAATGCTTAGGAAGAGATACGGAATTATGGTAAGCGAGATGGAGCAGCTGACTAATGCTTTTTTGGCAAAACTTGCGCGCGTGGAGCATGGGATTAAGGCTTACTCTGGAATGATAGTGGCGGTCATCGGAGCCGTGCCTGGCCATGGCTTCCCTGACCCGAACAATAGAGAGCAAATGAGGAAGCAGGAGATGGCAGAGGAGCAGACGCTGAAGATTGCAGCCGAGGCACTTGTAAAAATACATAAGGAACAAAACTAGTAGTAATCACTTCTTCTCTTCCAGCTTCTGCCCGAACTCGGCAAGCGCGTCTTCGGCCTCCTTTTTCATCCTGAGAAGCACGCTCCTGCCCTTTTCGTCCAGCTTCAGGCCGGACAGCTCACCTTCCGCGTATTCCAGGAACTCCCTGTAGTGCTCCTTGGGGTTCTTGCAGCGCGTGCCCCAGTCGAAAACAGCGCACTTCATGTTCCTGGACAGGTATTTGCCGTAGTGGGAGAGCGCCTCTTGGCGGGATTCGTCAGGCATGACTGAATCAGGCATGAGGAAGCGAAGGTCGGTTCCGTCTGGCATGAGGTGGAAGAGCATTTCGCAGGCGAAAAAATAAACTTTGCAATTTGGGTGCTGGGGCAGTATGTGTGTTTTTGAAAGCTTGGCAAGCTTTTGCGCGCCAATGGCTGAGCCGGCAAGCGTGAGAATGGTAATGCTCGCAAGCGAAATGCCCCTGTTTTCAGCTTCGTCCAGGAGCAGCTGTATGCCTTTTATGAGAGTGGAGCCTGTTGCTACGGTGTCGCCGATGATTACATGGGCATTGTCAGGCAGGGATTCGAAGTTTCCGTAGCCTGCCACGGCGCGGAACTGCCCTTCCTTCCCCTCCACCCTTTGCCGCTGTATCCCTATGAAGCACTGCGGAAGGGCGAACCCAAACTCCTTCTTGAAGCCTGCGTTAAGCGCGTAGTAAAGCCCGCCTGAAAGGAAGACCAGCTCGCAGAGCTGTTCGCGCACAGCCCCTGCAAGGACATGCTTTGCAAGAATCGACGAGAATATGGACGAGTTCTTCTCCATGCTGTCCTGCAGCTTCTTGCCGGCAAGATAGGGGGCGTATAGGACTGCGCGGGCTGGATCTGAACAGATGATAAATGTGTTTGGGGGCAGCTTCTCATCTGACAATTGGTAGAGCGAGTATTCCTTTGTTTTTTCAACTTCCTTCACTTCAGTCATCATTGCACCGAAGATGTTTAGGCGTGAGAAGACTAATAAATCTTAAACGCCGACCTTCCAGCATGGAAAAAAGCACCTGGGTGGCAACGCCCAATATCGCGGTGGTGAAGTACTGGGGAAAGAAGGACAATTACCTCAATATTCCCAACAACGGGAGCATATCAGTCACCATGGACGAAACGCTCTCCACCAGGACCACTGTCGAGTTTTCCCCAATGCATAAAAAAGACGAGCTTGTGCTCAACGGGCAATTCGCGCGGGACACCGAGCTTGCGCGCGCAGTCAAGGTGCTGGATGCCATACGCAAGGCAGCAGGCATAAAGGAAAGGGCGCACGTGGAATCCGAGAACAATTTCCCGACCGCAGCCGGAATAGCCTCCTCTGCTTCGGGCTTTGCCGCTCTCGCCTGCGCAGGGGCGGATTCTGCCGGCCTTCAGGCAAGCGAAAAGGAGCTTTCTATATTCGCCCGCCTTGGCTCAGGAAGCGCCTGCCGCTCTGTTTTGGGCGGGTTTGCGGAATGGAAAGTCGGAAGCAAGAAAAACGGAAGCGACTCTTATGCCGTGCGGGTTGCGCCTGCTGAGCACTGGCTGGAGCTTCGCAACGTGATTGCCATAACCGACTCCAAGAGGAAGAAAACCGGCTCTGCTGAAGGCATGGAGCTTACAACTGCGACAAGCGGGCTGTATTCTGAGAGGGTGAGGACCAGGCCGGAAATAATAAGGCTGATGAAAGGGGCGATATTGAGAAAGGACCTGCCAGATTTCCTGGAGCTGACCATGCGGGAGTCCTCGCACATGCACGCGGTCATGCTGGACTCCTTCCCCCCGATTATGTACCTGAATGACGTTTCAAGGGAAATCATGTGGAGCATCCATGAGTTCAACAAATCCAAGGGAAAAATTTGCGCAGGCTACACTTTTGACGCGGGCCCGAACGCCCATGTTTACACTGTGGAAAAATACGCCAATGAGGTTGAAAGGATGCTGCGCGGCATCAGCGGAGTGCAAAAAACTATCGTTTGCAGGTCGGGAAATGGCCCGAGAAAGCTTTCTGACATGTATGCGCTATTCTGATTTTACTGCCTCGATCCATGTTTCTTTACGTCCCAAATATACCTGCCCCTTACAGGAGTGACCGTTATCTCGAAGCCAAAGCCGTGCTCCTCGAGGAAGGCTGCCAGGCGCTCGTTTATGTTGTCCGAAACTGGGTCGTTGTTCATCCAGGTGGTGGATTTGCCGACGTTGAGGCAGTCAGCCACAAGCCCGGCATCCAGGTCTGACACGCCAAATGACATCACCGTGTCGTGGACGTTTTTGGGTGTTGGTTTGGCTACTGCTACTTGCTGCTGGACTGCTTCCATGTTGTTCCCTCCTGGTAGGAGCGCAAGCTGCAACTCGACACAGCGTGCTTTCCTTGGTCGCCACAACACCATACACAAAAAAGATTTATTAAAGGTGCCGCGAGAAAACCGATGTGCTTAAGCCGTGGANNATGAAAGCTGCACCGGCACCCAACTGGCAAAAAACTTTTAAATTAACAAATATGAAAATTGGAAGTGAAAATATGAGGATGTATCGTTTTCGACTCTATCCTTCCAAGGCACAGGAGAAGCAGATGAATACAAACTTCTGGCTTGCAAAGAATCTGTGGAACGATCTGCTTGAGCATAGTAAAACCATCTATCAGAACTTTGATAAATTTCCAACTAAATCCACCATTGCAGCCATGACAAAGGATTCTGGGCTGTATTCTCAGGTTGCGCAAGAGATAGGCTCCAGAGTTGAGAATGGCATCTGGCGCTATGTCAAACTAAGAAAATCAGGGAACGGGAAAGCTGGCTTTCCCCGCTTCAAGTCCATTGACAGGATGAAGAGCCTGGACTATCCGCAGTTTGGTTTCTCCATTGGCAAGAAACTCAAAGTCACTCCGTTTGGTGAAATCTCAATTGTCCAGCACAGGGAGATAAAAGGGAAAATAAAGACCCTCACTCTCAAGAAGGAAGCTTCTGGGAAGTGGTTTGCCTGCTTCGCTGTTGAGAAAACTCCAACAACCAGAGCCTCCAACGGCAAGCCAACAGTTGGAATTGATTTTGGTCTGAAGACACCTGCAACCCTTTCAGATGGCAATGTAATTAAGAATCCGCGGCACATGAAAAAGCATGCTGACCGCCTTGCCAGGCTGCAGCAGTTTCTCTCAAGAAAGAAGAAAGACAGCAAAAACCGAAGAGATGCAAAAAGAGAAGTTGCCATTGTCTATGAGAAGATTGCCAACACGAGGGCTGACTTCCTGCATAAGGCAACCATTTCACTAGTCAATTCATATTCCCTTATAGCAATGGAGAAACTTGCAAGTCAGGAGATGTCTGAGCAGAACTTTGGCAAGTCGATAAATGATGCCGGTTGGAGGATGTTTGCAAACATGCTGCGCTACAAGGCTGAGAGTGCCGGTTGCCAGGTCGTGTTTGTAAATCCAGAGAATACGACAAAAATGTGCAGCAAGTGCGGCGGCCTGCAGGGCATGCCGCTGGAAGTCAGGGTATATGAATGCCCTTGTGGCAATGTGATGAACCGGGACCTAAATGCTGCGCACAACATACTCACAAGAGCTACCCAAGGACATTGGGGAAGTAACGCTTCTGGAGATGTTCAACAAGGAACATCATTGAAGGAAGAAGCCCACGCCCTTTAGGGATGGGAGCATGTCACGAAGCTTTGTTGGGGAATTTTATCTATGGAAAAGTCCTGCGGCGCTGTTGTATACAGGCTTGAGGCTGGAAAGAGACTCTATCTTCTCCTGCACTATGAGGAGGGGCATTGGGACTTCCCCAAGGGGCACGTTGAGGAAAACGAGAGCGAGGAGGAGACTGTGAGCCGGGAAGTCGAGGAGGAGACGGGAATAATCGGACTCCGGCTGAATATAGCTTTCAAGGAAAAAATATCCTACTCGTTCAAGCGGGGAAGCGACATGGTGCCGAAAGAGGTCGTATTTTTCGTGGGGGAAACGCAACAGAAGGAGGTGCGGCTCTCACTTGAGCACGTTGGGTTTGTCTGGCTGCCTTACGAGTCTGCGCGAAAAAAGCTCACCTATAAAAATGCAAAGGAACTGCTGCAAAAGGCGGAAGAGAACCTATCGCATAAGGCTTGAAATCAGCTTATGAAGCGCCCTTGAACTGAAATCCCTCACGACCAGCGCTGCTTTTCCCCTGAGCGCATTTTTTGGGACTGTGGTGGTGAGCGCAATGCAAGACATTCCAGCTCTTTTTGCCGCCTCCACGCCTGCAAGGGAGTCCTCGAAAATTATGCATTCGGAAGGCTTTGCCTTGAGTTTTTCTGCGGCAAGCAAAAAAATGTCCGGAGAGGGCTTTCCGTGTTTGACGTCCTCCAGGCCCACGAATGGCATGCGTGCAAGCCCGATTGAGCGCAATGAGGCAGCTATGTGCGGCTTATGGCCGCCCGAGGCCACGGCAATGTGCACCTTATGCCTCTTCAGAAGTGCATAAATCGAATGAAATCCCTTTATTGTCGGAAGCCCCGCCGACTCTACGTATTCCTGGTATAGCGCAGCTCTTTTTTTCACCCATTTTTTCACGTCTTCCTTGATGCCATTTCTCAAAAAGACGTCTTTCATTATGGCGTAGGATCCTATTCCGGTGTAATTCCTTTTCCAGAAGCTTGACTTAATGCGGATCCCAAAGCCTGAAAGTGCCTGGTTGAAGGTAAAAAGATGGGCTTTCTCGCTGTCCACCATCACGCCATCAAGGTCAAAGATGGCTGCCTTGAATCTTTTCAATGAAGTCAGTTGTACGGGCATGCTTGCAACCTTAGGATGCTGCACCGGCAGGGCAATCGACGGAGGAACGGGCGGTTTCCAAATTTCGCATCATCAGCGCTTCAAGCTGCAATCCTCGCTTGAGAATGTCCTCTTCCAGTGAGGCCAGCTTTTCCTTTTCGTTGGCCGTGGCCCTTGGCCCCAGTTCTTTCAGCTTTGCCCGTTCCTTTTTCACCTGCCCTGCCGATGAATGCAACGTTGCAGCCCTTGCAAGAATATGTATTGGCGCTGATGGCATGTCTGGCGAAACGCTGAACGACAGAAAGAACGAGAGCTCGGTTCCGGTCTGCTGGTCAATATCTCCTTGATCTTCATCCATCCCGTCTGAGGACGAGATCATGCTGCGCCGCAGAGCTGAGGACAGCATCTTTTCCACATACAGGTCGCGCAGCCTCCTATGCGGCATTTTGGACTGCAGCAGGAGCTGCTGCAGCAAGTAATCGGGCAAACGCCCGAATTCGGATGCCGCTGCTTTTGCCACCATGCTTCCGATCTTTTTTTGCAGAGAGGATATTTCGTGCAGGCGGAAATCCGAATAGCAGCCGTCAATCTCGCCTGCCACTGAATTCGAAAGGTCTGAGCAGCACGAAACCACAGTTATGCGGATTTCGATTCCGTCAAGCGAAGAGGAAAGCTGCATGTTGCGCAGGTCAAGGTAGGCGCGCTTGCCGCTTGGAAGCCGGATGAATGGCATGCCTTCCTTCTCTTCCCCTTTCCTCTTAACGAAAAAATGGAACCACTCAGAATTGATTCCGTCAACCGACACTATCTGCTCACCGAATTCTGTCGGCTTTGTCTTGATGTCCGCGGCCTTCTTGAGCGCGTCGATTGCCGGCTCGCCGTCCAGGAAAGGCACGAACTTCCTGGATATGACCCTGCCTGACCTGTCGCTGAGGGAGAAGACCGCCGTCCCTGCTTTTTTTGAAGCAACTTTCACCGCACCACCAGAAGGAAAGACGGGTGCGAAGGGAAATTATAAAAACCAGGAAGAATGGGAGTTTTAGTAGTCCACCCCTGCCCTTGAAAGGATTCCCTTGTCAAACGGGTGCTTTACCTTGCCGACATAAGTGACGTAGTCGGATGCCTCCTCGATTCCCTTGGTTGCGCCCCTGCCAGTCAGGACCAGTTCGCAGTTGCGGGACTTGCCTTCAATGAGACCGAGAAGCTCCTTTTCGCTGACAAGCTTTTCCAAAATTGCCCAGAATATTTCGTCGAGTATTACCAGGTCATATTCTCCTGAAGAGGTAAGCGACTTTGCCTTCCCGAATGCATCCTTGGTAAGCAGCTTGTCCTGCTCGTTTATCACAAAGCAGTCCTTGCAGAATATTGCAAATCCTTTCTCTGCAAGCTGTTGCTCGTGCTTTTGCTGGTTTGGGCAGTGCTTGGTGCCTGTGATTACCTCCACCCCTAGCTTGCGAAGAGAGGGAAGCTCGCCTGAAAGCCCACCTTTCAGGAACTGTATGAAGGCAACGCGAAGACCCCTGCCTGACGCACGCACGGCTATGCCCACTGCAGAAGTGGTCTTGCCATTGCCATCGCCGGTAAGTACGTGCACCAGCCCGTGGTCCCGCTGCATGGATGGAAATTTGTAGAAAAGGCTATTTACTCCTTTGCCCCAAATCCCATCATGCGAGAAGCCGAACTTTGGAAGAGCATGCCCGATGGGGCGGTGTCCTGCTTTTTGTGCCAGAGAAGATGCTACCTGAAGGAAGGAGAGGTTGGATTTTGCCATGTTCGGCAGAATGTGAAGGGAAAGCTCCTCACCTTGAACTATGGCAGGTGCGTCTCCCATGCAGTTGACCCAATAGAAAAAAAGCCCTTCTACCACTTCATGCCTGGCTCGCGGGCATTCTCATTTGCGGCGCCGGGCTGCAATTTCCGCTGCGAGCACTGCCAGAATTGGGAGATCTCCCAGCCAGCGAAAATATTCGGGCAGGATATTCCCCCTGAACAATTGGTCGGCATGGCGTTGCGCACTGCATCTAATGGAATCGCCTATACCTACACCGAGCCCACCATTTTTTTCGAATACGCAAAGGATACCGCAGTGCTCGCCAGGAAAAAAGGGCTGTACAACGTATTTGTGAGCAATGGCTACATGACCCCTGAGGCAATCAAAGAAATGGGCTTTTTGGATGCTGCCAGGCTCGACTTGAAGGCATTTGATGACAAATTCTACAAGAAAATTTGTGGCGAAGCGCACCTTGAGCCTGTGCTGCAGTCAATCAAGCTCCTGCACAGGAAAATGCACATTGAGATAATCACGCTTCTGATACCAACGCTGAACGATTCTGACGACGAAATTCGCGCACTTTCAATATGGGTAAGGGAACTGGATGCGAAAATTCCACTGCATTTCACCGGCTATTACCCTGCAAACCGCATGACATTGCCGCCCACGCCCGTAGAGGCGCTTTCCCGCGCGAGGAAAATTGCATTAGAGGAGGGGTTGCAATATGTTTACACAGGGAACCGCCCTGGCGAGGAAGGGGAAAGCACCTTTTGCCCCAAATGCAAGGAAAAAGTGATTGAAAGGTTTGGGATGGAAATGGTGAGTAATCGGCTTATTGACGGGGATAGGTGCCCGGAATGCGGCACAAGATTGCCAATAATTTTCGATTGGAAGGAACTGAACGAAAAGAAAGAAGCCTAAAGCACTCCAAGCGCCTTCATGTGATCCACCCTTCTTTTCACGAGCGCGTCGGTGCCTATGTCCTTCCTGTGCCAGACCTTGCCTATTACCGAACCGCAGGCGCCTTCGGCAATCCGCTCTGCGTCGGAAATGGTGTCAGCCATGCCCACCAATGCTATGGAGCGCGAGCTTTGCGTGTAAATTATGCCGTCCTCCTCGTAGACTGCAGCATAGTATGCCTTTGCTCCAAACGAGCCTATTGCCTGCGAATTGATCTGCAGCGGCTGGTTGGTGAGCGCTTTTCCAGGGTAGCCTTCTGGCGCCAGGTACTTGCAGACAGTCGCCTTTTTCTCAAATAAGGGGCTTTTCCCGATTTTTCCCGCTGCCATCTGCGAAAGGATTTCCGCCAGGTCGTCCTTAAGCAGAGCAAGAACATTCATTGACTCGGGATCGCCGAAGCGCGCGTTGTACTCCAGAAGCTTGGGCCCCTCGCGCGTGAGCATGAAGCCCCCGTAAAGGATTCCCACGAACTTGTTTCCTGTTTTTTTCCTGAAAGCCTCGATCGTCTTTTGCATGATTCCCAGGGCTTCCTCGTAATGCTTTTGCCTGGTAAAGGGAAGCAGGTTGCCTGTTCCTGAGTAGGATCCCATGCCTCCTGTGTTCGGCCCCACGTCATTTTCATATGCCCGCTTGTGGTCCTGCACCATGGGCATGCCGTGCACTTTGCTCCCGTCGGAAAATGCCTGCAGCGAAAACTCCTCGCCTTCAAGCTTCTCCTCCACCACTATGCTGTTCAAGCCGCCGTGCCTGGTTGCAAGAAGGTCCCGGGAATACTCCTTTGCCTCTGCGCCGTCCTTGAGCTGGTATCCCACCACCTTCACGCCCTTGCCGCCGGTGAGCCCGGCTGGCTTGACTGCCACGCTCCCCTGCAGGGAATCTATGAACTGCGAGGCCTCTTGCGCGTTTTCGAATATGCCGAATGCGGGTGAGCCTGGCACCTTGTAGTCGCGAAGCAGGTCCCTGCAGTATGACTTGTCCCACTCCAGCCTGGCTGCCTCCAGGGTCGGCGAGGCGCATAAAATGCCCTGTGCCTGCAGGGCATCTGTTATGCCTGCGGCAAGGACTGCGTCAGGCGAGGGGAACGCAAGGGTGATGCCATACTGCTTTGCGAAGGAGACAACCTGGCTGGAAGAATGTATGTCGCCTATCCCGTATTTGCCGTCCGACTCCCTGGCAAGCCTGGCTATGCCCGGGTTGTTCGCAGACATGAAGGCGAACAAGCGGGCATTGCCCCCCCTGCAAACTGCCTCAGCAATGGAATGCTCGCGCGCGCCGTTGCCAACAAGAAGGAAGTTCTCCATATGAACCACTCCGGGATCAGTGACGTATTTTTCCGGGCAGCATTTATAACTTTTCTATCAGCACTTCCATCCATAAGGTGGTTAGAATGGCTAAGGCGCTGGTCATCGGGGCAGTGGGCCAGATCGGGAGCGAGCTCACTTTGGCGCTCCGGAAAAAATACGGCGGCAACAACGTGGTCGCAGCAACCAGGAAGAGCGAATTCCCCCCTGAAATCGCTGCCAGCGGACCCTGCGAATACCTTGACGTGGCTGACAAGGCGAAAATGAAACTCTCCATGCAAAGGCACGGAATAGACACGATATACCAGCTTGCCGCGCTGCTTTCGGCAACTGGCGAAAAAAATCCCGATCTTGCGTTTGAAATCAACCTGCTTGGCTTGAAAAATACGCTGGACGCGGCTCGTGAAAGCGGGGTGAAAAGGGTATTCTGGCCATCGTCCATCGCAGCCTTTGGCCCTACCACGCCGCGCGAAAACACTCCCCAGAGAACGGTGCTTGAGCCATCCACCATGTATGGCGTGACCAAGGTGTCAGGCGAGCTTTTGTGCCAGTATTACTTTCTCAGGTACGGACTGGACATACGTTCGGTCAGATACCCTGGGCTGGTTTCATGGAAAGCCGAGCCCGGGGGAGGCACCACCGACTATTCGGTTGCCATTTTTTACGAAGCTATAAGGAACAAGACATACAAGTGCTTTGTCGGCCCGGATACCGTGCTTCCCATGATGTACATGCCTGATGCGATCAGGGGCACGATCGAGCTGATGGAGGCTCCTGCTGAGAAAATCAGCGTCAGGACGAGCTACAACCTTGCTGCCATGAGCTTTTCTGCAAGGGAATTGGCTGAAGAGGTTGCCAGGCTGGTCCCGGATTTTTCCTGCACATACGAACCAGACTCCAGGCAGAAAATTGCGGATTCCTGGCCAAAGTCGATCGACGACTCACAGGCAAGGCGCGACTGGGGCTGGGCGTCTAAGTACGATTTGAGGAAGATGTCTGAGGACATGGTCAGCAATTTAAGGCTGAAGCTTCTTGGGAAATAAAAAAGGGAAAGAAAAGAAAAAAAGCAAGTCGCTCTCAAGCCCAGCCAATTGCGGCTGCCACGCTTTGCGGCGAAACTGCGTTTGATATTCCGGCAACCGCGCCCCTGATCACAAAGGAGACTGCGATGAGGACCGCGGCCATCATTATTGCGACAGCAACATTGCCTTTGCGAAGCTCCTTGAACTCGTCTATCCCTACTGTTATCTTGTCCAGCATGTTGACCGCTATGTAGATCGAGAAGATCGAGAACACCACCCCGATTGCCAGGTTCACAAGGCCTATGAAGAGAGCCGCTACGGTCTCCAAGTAGGAAAGGCCGGAGTTGAAGACCCCGGTAAGTCCGGACACGCCCCCTTCCATGATGTTTGCAATAGACAGGATAATTGCGCCCAGGAGAATGGCTATTGCGACGTTGCCTTTCTTGAGCTCTGCCATCTCGTTGGTGCCCTCTGTCAGTCGGTCAAACATCTTCAGCCCCAGATAGACTGATCCCATGGCAAGCGCCAGGCCCACTATGAGCTGGATGATCGCGATTCCCAAACCTAGAAGTATGTTTTCAATTCCCATTTCTTCACCTCAGAAGGCGATTGGCAGGCAAGTAATAAAAAGGTTTTTCGACGGATAGGCAAGTATGGCTACCTACTCCTCGTCTGGCGTGGACATCCGGAAAGTGAAGGGGATGCACACTTTGATAAACGATGCCATTTTCCAGAAGCTGCCGAATTACGTTCTGCCCATTAAGGGGCACTATGCAGGGATTTTCAGGTCAGGCAAGGAGACGCTTGCAGTCCACTGCGACGGGGTGGGAAGCAAGGTGCTGGTCGCAGGCGAGCTTGGGAAGTTCGACACAGTGGGAATAGACTGCGTGGCAATGAACGTGAATGACCTCATTTGCGTAGGGGCAAGGCCGCTTGTGCTGGTGGACTACCTTGCGCTTGCAAAGGAGGATGCGCAACTTGTTGGCGAAATAATGAAAGGCCTTCAAAAAGGCGCTTCTGAAGCGCTTTGCGCAATTGTCGGGGGCGAAACCGCGATATTGCCAGACATGATCAAAGGGGGCAGGAGGCCCTTTGACCTTGCAGCCACTTCGGTTGGCGTGATAAAGGGTGAGCCCCTGACCGGGGCATTGATGAACGAAGGAGACGTGATTGTTGGCTTGGAAAGCTCGGGCATACACTCCAACGGCTACACGCTTGCCAGGCGAGTCCTTGATGCGAAGAAGTGGGGAAAGGAGATGCTGGAGCCCACCAGGATTTACGTCAAGCCTGTGCTGGAAATGCTTGCTGTTTGCGAAATTCACGGGTTGGCGCACATCACCGGAGGAGCCTTCTCCAAGCTAAGGCGCATAGGCGACTATGCCAATGTGGGGTTCCTGCTTGACAGCATGCCAAAAACATCAGGGGTGATGGCAGAGCTTGAGAAAAAGGTCGCTTCGGACTATGAATTTTACCGCACATTCAATGCAGGAGTGGGCATGTGTGTGGTCTGCCCGAAAAAAGATGCGGCAAACGTCATCGCCATTGCCAAAAAACATAAAATTGGCGCGCAAATTGTCGGAAGGATTGCGGAAGGGAATGACGTGGTGCTTCAGAAGGGCGGAAAAAAGATTTCTCTTCTTTAGAACGCCCATTAGCGCTCGGAGTGACCGACCAGGGGAACGAAAACAACGGGCAGCAAGGTCTTTATCATCACATCATCCGCAGTTTTTTCGACGAGCAGCAACTCCTGGAAATGCATGCCAACCGGGATGAGCATCTTGCCTCCAGTTTTCAGCTGTTTTATCAGTGCCGGGGGGATGCTTTCTGATGCGGCTGTGACCAGAATCTTGTCATAGGGCGCTCCGGCAGCATAGCCCTGCCTTCCGTCCGACTCGATGACTGATGCTTCCAGCCCCGCCTTTGCAATGTTCCTCCTGGCAGATTCTGCAAGGGAATGCACGACCTCCAGAGAGTAGACCTTGCCTGCCTTGCCGACCAGGAAGGAAAGAAGCGCTGCCCCATAGCCTGACCCGGTCCCGATTTCAAGCACCCGCTCGCCAGCCAACACATTGGCGTTCTCCAGCATGATCGCATACATGTGGGGGGCGGATATTGTCTGGTTGCAGCCTATGGGAAGCGGGTGGTCGCCCCATGCATAAGGCCTCATCTGAAGGGGAACGAAATCCTCGCGCCTTATTGCCCTCATTGCCTTGATCACCCTGTCTGATTTAAGGTAGCCATCTGAAATGAGCCGTGCAATCGTTTCATCGTATGACAAGTCGGTTGCCCCGTGCGAGCCTCCCATTCAGGCGACTTCGTCAATTCTCCAGCAGCCATTAGGCTTTAGTGCATCAACCTTTTCCCTCTTTCCCCTGTTCCACTCGGATTGCGCGGTGTAGGCTATCATGGCGCCGTTGTCCGCGTTGTATTCTGGCGCAATCACGCCGAAGACTGCCCCCTGCTCCTTGCATAAAAGCGAGAGCATTTTGCAGAAGCGCGCATTCTGCGCCACCCCTCCGCACACCGTGACCTCTTTTTTTGAAGTGAGGCACAATGCGCGCTCGGCAGCCTCGCAAAGCTCGGCAAAGGAAGTTTCCAGAAGCGAGCGGCAGATGTCCTCCTTGCTTTGTTTCCCCATGGAGCGGACAGCCGAGGTGAGCAGGCCTGCGAATGCGAAGTTCATGCCCTTCACCGTGTAGGGTAGGGGGAAGTACCGCCCGCGACTGGCAAGCTTGGCGACCTCGGATCCGTGCGGGTACTCGAACTCCGCCTCGCGCGCGAATACATCGAAGAGGTTGCCCAATCCCATGTCAAGCGTTTCGCCAAGCACTCTGAAGCGTGAATGGCCCTTTGCAATCTTCCTGTTTTCGGTAATGATTTGCGTGTTGGCGCCGCTCACGTAAACGTAGAGAGGGTCTTCCATGCCCAATAAGCCGCGCGAAATTTCAAGGTGCGCATGGCAGTGGTTTATCCCAAGCAGGGGCTTATCGTAAAATGATGCAAGGTATTTTGCCCCTGCACAGGAAACGCGGAGGCACTGGCCTATGCCAGGCCCCTGAGAAAAGGAGAAAAGGTCGATGTCGGCAAGCGAGACTTTTGCCAGAGACAGCGCTTCGCGCAGGACCAGGCCGAACGCATCTGCGTGGTGGTCCGCAGCAGCCCTGGGGAGTATGCCCTGCCCAGAAGGAGGCTTGTACATGCGCAGGGCATTGGAGAGTATTTCCCCCCCTTTGACTATGCCGATGCCAAGCGTGTGCGCAGTGCTCTCGATGCCAAGGCTGATCATAGAAACACCGTGGAGACAATGGACAGGAAGTTGAAGGTGGAATGGGCGATTATTGCTGGAATGAGCGAGCCTGTCTTTTGCGTAAACGCGCAGAACACCAGCGCGATCAGGAAGGCGACGATTATTTCCGCAACAGAGCCGTAAAGCAGGTGCAACGAGGCAAAAATGGCTGAAGACAGCAGAGCCCCCAGGATCCATGAACTTGATTTGTCAGATATCTTCCTGAACAGGTAGCCCCTGAAAAGCGCCTCCTCGCCCACCGGGGCGATTGTGAACGCCAGGACCAGCGCAAGCGCAGGAAGCGATGCTATTTTTTCCCCGACCAAGCCTGCGTCAAGGTAGCCAAGAAAATAAAGCGCAACAGTTGCTGCCGCAGTCACAGATATTGAAACGGCAAGAGCCGCGATGCCCCAGAGAAAAAGCCCTGGCAGATCCTTTCTCCGCGGGTTCAATCGCAGGTAGGAAAGCCCTTTTGCAAAGCCCTTGCCATAGGAGGAAAGGAAAAGAGCGGCCATGAAGAATGAGACTGAAGTGTAGTAGATGCTGGAGCCGGTTTTGCCAAAAGGAAAAACGGTTATGGACGCAAGAAGGAAAACAAAAAGGGCGAGCAATGTTTGAGCAGGGTTGCCCACGGCAGCACACCTATTTTCTCTCAAAATAGCCGCATTTCCCGCATGCGCGCCTGTCCTTGTGTTCAGCCAGCCTAACGCCCGGGCCGCACTTTGGGCACAGCCTTCCTGGGGAGAATTTCTTGAACGATTTTGCCGTTTTTGCTTTTGGATCAGACATGGAAAATCAACCCCTTACTTTTTCCCCTTGGACTTTGCCTGCGATTTTTTCTGCTTCTCGGCAAGGCCGTCCCGCACCAGCAGGTGCTTGCGCTCCACTGAAAAGGCTTCCTTGCTTTTGTAGGCATGCGCCTTTACCTCCGCCTTGCAGGTCCCAAACCCGCCCTTTGCAGAAACTATCACCAGAAGCTCCAGCGGGGAGCCTGAGGCAGCCGCAATTGCTTCGCGAAGCTCCTTCCTGGAAGGCATAGCCTTTTCGAATGACACCTCGCAGAACAGCTCCTGTCTTTGGAGCGATGGATTTTCCCGTTTTTCCTTTATTGTCACGTCCATGGCAGCACCCTAATGAATCCTTGTTATCGTTTTCCTGTCCATTGCGCACATCAGGTCGGCTTCCTTGCCCGCAGCAGCGTCCTTCAGAAGCTCAGGGGGGATGGTGAGCTCGAACACCTCGTATGTCGTGGTGTCCATGAGCTGCGCGGTGTTCCCGTTGACTGCGACTATCTGGGCGGTTTGCCGCTCGATTATGGGCACCTCCACGTCCGCGTCCGAAGGGACCAGGAGCTGCTTTTTCTGCCCGTCGAAAACCCCAATGCCCGTAACCCGCATCTTTGCAGCCCCGTGCTTTCCCGGCTTTGAAGAGTCGATGTTGACTATCCTGCAGGGAATGTCCTCGATTATTACGTACTTGCCCTCCTTCAGTTCCTTTGCTGAAGAGAATATCTTGCTCATGGATGCACCGCCTTTCTCCGCAGAATGAAGAGAACGCACCTTATTGCCCCGAATTGTTTAAAAAGCCATTTCCCAAGTCTTTGCCTTTCAAATCTGTCTTATTTATCCCTTTTTAACCACCATATTTAAATACCCTATGTTATATAAAATGGAAATATGGTAGACGAATCCGAACACGGACCTTCACTGGCATTCGAATGCAGGGGAGGCGGGCTTAAGGTAAAGCTAGAGGACGCTTCGCTTCGCGTCAAATACAGGGGAGTAACCTACTTCGTGTCAGAGGCTCCCTCGGTCACAACCGGGGGCAAGAAGCACTTCGTTCAGGAGATAGTCTAATTTTCAGGCCTTTTTCAGCGCTCCATATGCCGGCATCCAACCCTCTTCGGAAAAGAGCACATGCTCGCAATTTTTCACAACGTTCGGGAAGCGCTCACGGAGCTCGGAAATTATCTGGTTGAACTGCTGATAATTCTCCACCACGAACTCGAACTCCGCCTCCCAGGGGGCAAGGCTTCGGATGTAATAGACCGAATTCTTGTGCTGGCGCATCCATTCGCGCAAGGAAAGCTCCTGCCTCCTGGAAAGCGACTTGAAGTAGATAATGGCCTTGAAGAACATGTAGCCAAGCTTGTTCAAGTCTACTGAAATCCGGTATGAGAGTATAATTTCACCCTCCTCCATGGACTTCATGCGTCTGCGCACCGATTCTACGGAAGCTCCGGTTTTTCTTACAAGCTGGACCATTGGGATCCGCGCGTCATTTGCGATTATATCCAGTATCCCCAAGTCTATTTCATCAAGCGTGTTGGAATAAGTGTTTCCTCCAAACCCCCCATTCTCACGCGGATCGGTTTCGCAGAAGTATTTCTTGTTGTACTGGATCGTATCCACCATCACGCCCAGCACCTTGCGGATGATAAGGTGCCTCCACTGCGAGCAGATTGAGTTTATTTCATCGTAGTATTCTGTCACGTTCCTGGAGAGGATGGCGAATATGCAGTCAAACGCCCCGTCGCAGATTCCGTACCAGTAAATGCGCCTGCTGCTGCGGAGAAAGGAGTAGAACTTCTGTCGCTCAGAGGGCAAGTTCTCAAGCTGGAGGTAAACCTTGAACATGTGCCAGCCAAACCTGTTGGGGTTTATTGCAGTCAGGTAGCCAGTGATCACGCCGTTCTTCTCAAGCTGGCGTATGCGGTAGCGCACCGTTTCCCGGCTTTTCCTCACCCTCTTCGCAAGCTTGGTGTCGGAAATGCGGCAGTTGACATCAAGCTCGGCAAGTATGCGCCTGTCGGTAAGGTCCAACAATTCAGCCATATTTTTCCTATTTGTATTGAAAAATATATAAATTCACATTTTTCGGTCAAATTTTGCCAAGAATTTTAATATATGTTCAGTGGCAAATGGAAATCATGGAAAGTGGAAAATTCAACTACGAATCAGTCGACTCTGCTTGGAGGGCGACCTGCAAGGTGCTCTTCGGAAGGGAAGTTGGCAGCCTTAGGGGATTCGAGCCATATTTGAAGGAGGCAATGCTGCCCTGGACAGTGACGAAGTCGAGTTTTTCCGGAAAAGACGTCTATCTTTCCAACCCCCACTACGAGAAGGGCGCTAGATTTGCAACTCCAGACGAAGCAAAGGC
The DNA here is from genome assembly GCA_013331805.1 of Microcaldota archaeon. Classification (GTDB taxonomy): domain Archaea; phylum Micrarchaeota; class Micrarchaeia; order Anstonellales; family Anstonellaceae; genus UBA10161; species UBA10161 sp10161u. Next base: position 22,512 of record DUFS01000020.1, read on the forward strand.
GAACAAGCAAAAAACATTCAGCATAAACGACATAAAGGACATCGACTCGCTATTCCGCGTTGCATCCGAAAACATGGTCTACTGCGGCAACAAGGTTTTTGGCAAGAACCTGAACATCGAATTGGTGGACAATGCGATTGACTGCGTGGACGTATACCACGCGCACAATGTTAGGAATGTGAAAAAGAGCGCATATATTTCGCACGTAAGGGAATCCGAGCATGTGTTCGGCATACCGGCCTTCCCGAAAATTCAATTCTCCATCCGCTGCTTCGAGGGCATAAACGCGCAGAGGATGTTCGAGTCGTTCTACACCAACTATTCTTCGGACATGTACTATTCGTTCAACTGCTCCAACTGCTCTGACTGCATGTTTGGGTTCAACCTGCGGGGCAAAAGGCATGTAATTGGCAACTTGCAGCTGCCGCCGGACAAATACTCCATCCTTAAAAGGAAACTTCTTTCCGAGCTCGCAGAAGGGCTTGAGAAAAAAAAGAGGCTGTTTTCGATTTGCGATTTTGCCAGGATGAATGACGGGATTGCCTTGCAGGATGTTGAGCCCGGCGAGCCCATACCAACGCAACCTGCTTCTGCCGGAGTGCAAAGGGCTTTTTCTGAGACCACTAAAATAGTGCTTGGCGCAGAGCAGAGGAAAATCGAGGATTTTGCGCCTTATCTTATGCGGCACGCACTGCCTGTCTGGAAGGTTAAGGGCAAATTCGGTTCGAAAACCTATAGGCTGGACATGCCCTTGGTGAAGGATTTGCCCAACTGTTGCCTGTGCACGCTTCAGGAGGCGCTCAATAACAACAGGCCATATATCGCCAAATCCGATGCAGAGCTTCCTATCCGTGCGCTTGCCAAAAAAGTATCGCAGAAGGCGGCAATTACACTTGAGATGCTGGAGGGATCCTGCAGGGACATTGTGGATGTCTCGCAGGCAATAGATTCGACTGACATATACTGCATGTGGGATTGCACCACTTCCACGCGCTCGGGCTGCTACACCGCAGTCATCCAGTCGCAGTACATTTTCGGCGGCTATCTGCGGGCCCTTGACTCGGAATTCTGCATAAACCTGTACGATTCAACCAAAGTGAAGCGCTGTTTCGAGGTCGACTCCTGTTCCCAGTCAAACTCCTGCTACTTTTGCCACAATGTCGAGGGCTGTGAGGACTGCATCTTCTGCTGCAACGTGAAGGGCTTGCATTACGCGGTGTTCAACAAGGAGCTTCCGAAAGAGGAGTACCTCCGCATAAAGAGGATGCTGCTGGACTACGTGAACCTCGAGCTTTCGAAGAAGAAAAGGCTGGAAAGGTCAGTTTTCAGCTTGGATAAGAAAATGGGTTAAAAATCCCTGCTCCGAATTCATACGCATGGCACAGGTAAACTTCCCATTTTCAGACCTTCGCGAGCTTCTCAGCGTCAAAAAGGAATGGGCAATGGAAACGCTCACCATGCTGGGCTTTCCTGCAGAGGTGACCGAAACTGGGGAGCTTTCGGTGGAAGTCACCCCCAACAGGCCGGACTGCCTTTGCGTGGAGGGGCTGGCAAGGACTCTGCGCTGCTACATGACTGGCAGGCCAGCCAAATTCATTGTGTCAGGGGTGAAAGTGGCAGTCACCGTGGATAAGACAGTATCAGATGTGAGGCCTTTTTTCGGAGCAGCTGTTGTGCACGACATTAAAATGACCGAAAGTTTCCTCCGCTCACTAATGCAGGTCCAGGAAAAGCTGCATGAGACGCTTGGAAGGAAGCGAAAGAAAGTGGCAATAGGCATACACGACATGGACAGGGTGGAAATGCCGTTCCGCTACTTTGCCTGCGGCAGGAAGGACATTTCTTTCGTGCCACTTGAAATGGAAAAGAAGATGACTCCTGAGGAAATCCTGCAAAAGCACCCCAAGGGAACGGAGTACGCTCACCTGGTGGGCAAGCTCTGCCCCATGATAACTGACAGGAACGGCCTTGTGCTCTCATTCCCGCCGATAATAAACGGGGAGCTGACCAAGCTCACTTTGAAAACCAGGAACCTTTTCATCGACTGCACCGGAACTTCGGAAACTGCTGTGAGGCAGGCAGTCAACATACTCTGCGCCATGCTGTCCGAGCGCGGCGGAAAAATCGAGGAAGCCAAGATAAACGGCAAGCCCTATGACTTGCTTCTGGAAACGAAATGGGTTTTGCCGCTGAAAAAAACAGAGCAGCTTCTCGGCACCAGGATGGGAAGCGCAAAACTGAAGGGGCTGCTTGCAAAAATGGGCTTTCGGCCAAGCGGAAATGCGATTTTCGCGCCAGGCTACCGCGCGGACGTTATTGACGAGGTGGACCTCATTGAGGATGCGGCAATTGCATTTGGCTTCAACAACTTCGAGCCGAGCTTTCCTGAATTTTCATCTTTCGGATCATCAAGTGCCGAAAAGCCCCTGCACGAGCTTTTGGTCGGCCTCGGGTACGACGAAGTGATGACCTGGACGCTTTCCAACAGGGAATTGGAAAGAAAAGCATGCCTCCCGGCTTCCCGGCACGTGGAAATCGAAAACCCCCTTACCGAAGATTTCACCATTTTCAGGCCCAGCCTGCTCCCCAACCTGCTCGCTGTGCTTTCGGAGAGCAGGAACGAAAAGCTGCCCATCAGGATATACGAGGCAGGCCCGGTTGCCGCCCCCGCACTCGAGGATTCGGTTTGCATGGCCTCAATGCACGCCCGCGCCTCCTTCTCTGAAATTAAGGGCGCTGTGCTTTCGCTTGCAGAAGCATTGGGCAGGAAGGCAGAAATTAAGGCAAAGGACTTTCCATGCTTTATCCCCGGCAGATGTGCCGAGCTTTTGCTGGATGGGAAACCCTGCGGCTTTTTCGGGGAAATTTCGCCAGAGGTGCTTTCGAACTTCAGCCTGGAGCAGCCCGTTTGCGCGGCCGTATTGAAAGGAGCCTAGACTTCTTCGGCGGAGGGGGAAGCTCGGCAGAGGCCATCCTTTTCCCTTTCAGATTTGAAAGAATGGACCTGATGATTCCTTTTGATTCGGTCCTGCTGCCGCAGGTCCGCTTTCCCAGTATGAGCCTGCGCAGCTTGTCATCGTATTTGTAGCCAAGCTTCACAAGGCACTCCTGGGTGTCCATCTCATGATAGGACTTGATTTCGGCAAGTATGAGCTGCGCAAGCGCAAAGGAGCCTATTTCCGCAATCTTTCGGGCAAGGGCGTCCTGGAAGCTCTCGCTTTGCTCAGGCAGGCCGGCATCCAAGTCGAGGACCTTGGAAATGGCCCGGTGGTATTCCCGCGGGTTCCTGTCAAAATAATAGCGGAGCATCTCGCGGACCGAAGCCAGCCTGATCTGGACCGACTGCCTTGCGTCCTCCTTCAGGATTTCAGGAATCGCCATCTGCCTTGGAGACTGGGGCTTTGGTTCAGCAGGAGATGCCGGCTCATCCTTCTGATTTTCAATTGCAAGCGCCTGGAGCACTGCCTGAGGCGCGCCCTTGCCCTCTGGGCGCGAAGGCTCGGGCTTTTCTTTGCCCTCCCAGGCGATGTCCTCTATTGAAAGGAGCAGGACAGCCATAAGGTCATCTGGCTTGTAATTCTGCTCTTTGAGGCGGCTTTCAAAACGCTGCATAGCAACCTGCGCCTTTCCCTCACCCCCCCTGGAATAGTCGCTGATCACCATTGAGAGGCCTTCCTGGGCGTGCCGGAATTCGGGAAGGTCGGACCAGTAAGATGACGAATAAAGCTGCCTGGAAACGCGGGGAGAGCCTGGCTCAAGCCGGCTTGGCTTTTCCAGCATCACTTTGGAGGAGGAATTCTTGGATTCGTTTTCCTTGATTGGCGGCTTGAAGGAGCGCGCAAGACCATCGAAAAAACGCTTCCTTTGGGCCTCTGTTGCCTTGAGTAGCGGATTTCCAACGGGCTCGTAGGTGACGGCTGACACCAGGGGAAGCTCCTTTTCCCCAAACTCGCCCCTTCTTTCCATTTTTGCAAAAGCAGAAGTACCCGCAGGCATGATGTGAATTCGGTTGCAAGATTAAATAGGCTGCGCCTCAAGCCATGATTTCCTCGGCAATCTTGTGCGGGTCGAAAGGCTCAAGGTCCGCGTAATCCTGACCCACGCCGAGGAAAAGCACGGGCGCGCCTGTTGCCTTTGCGACGGATATTGCTGTCCCGCCCTTTGCGTCGCAGTCTATCTTGGTGAGTATGGCCCCGTCTATCCCAATGGCTTCGTTAAACCCCTTTATCTGCTCTATTACCGCATTGCCCCCGATAGACTCCCCAATGTATATTTTCAGGTCAGGCTTGGATATGCGCACGATTTTCTTGAGCTCCAAAAGGAGGTTGGCATTGGTATCCTGCCTTCCTGCAGAGTCAATAAGCACCACGTCGATGGAGTGAGAGGTTGCGTAATTTATTGCGTCAAAGGCAACTGACGCCGGGTCTGCCCCGTATTTGCTTTTTATCGCCTTCACGCCCAGCCTTGCCGCGTGCACCTCGGTCTGCTCTATTGCGGCAGCCCTGAAGGTGTCTGATGCGGAAAATACCACGGTCAAGCCGTTGTCCAGAAGCAGCCGCGCGACCTTTGCCATTGTGGTGGTCTTTCCAGCCCCGTTCGGGCCCACAAATAGGATTTTGGCGGGCTTTTGCATTCCCTTGACCCTTTCCACGAGCGAGAATTTCCTTTCGCTGTACATGACTGACTCGAGGATGGATGCGATTTTGCCCCTGGTGCGCTTTTCCACCTCGCCTTTGGGCACCTTGAGCCCGACCAGCTCCTTGCGGAGCTGCTGCACGACTTCAAGCGCAACATCGTACGCGACGTCCGACTCAAGAAGGGAAAGCTCCAGCTCCTCAAGAAGGTCTGACACCTCGGATTCCCCTATTGTGATTTCGCTTGAGAATATGGATTTGAGCGTGGTGCCAATCCCGATTTTGGGAGCCATTTCCTTCCTTTCGTCAGTTGCTTTCCGCTCGAGCCTGGATATGTCGGCTGCCTGGATTTCTGCCTGCTTCTTGTGAGAAAAAATCCCGGCCACTGATTCGAGAATGGACTTTTTTTGGGACTGAGCTGACTGCTGGGCAGGAAAACCAGGGGGCATTTCCCCGGGTTTTTTTTGAACAGGCACATCTTGGGCTTTCTTTTCTGCAGGCTTAGCTTCTGGTTTCCTTTCGGCAGGCACGGCTTTTTCTTCAATTTTTTCTTCAGAAGGCTTAAACGGCTCAGGGGGCGCAGCTTCAGCTATCTTCGATTCTTGGACCGGCTCGGGCGGCTTTTCTTTTTCCTGCAAGGCTTGCGCTTGGGTTTTTCCCTCTTCCCTGCTCGTCAGCCCCTTGATGAAGGAGGTGAGCTTATTCTTTAGCAGGCCGAACATTCTTTCCCTCCGCCGCCGCTATGCTGCTGGCGCGCTGGGACAGCTCGTCTATCGCCCGTATCACTTCGCCCATGTCCTCCTGCGCCGATCCGATGGCGTCGGATATTTTCTTCTGCCTCTCCTCGAGGAGCTTCACAGCTTCCTCGGGCTTTTTGGAGACCATCACATTGGCGCCGATATTGAGGACGACCCTGTCCGGGTCGGGTTTGGGGCAGGAGATGAACACGCCCGCGCCCACTGGCACCAGGGCGTCTGCCTTTGCCTTTTTCAGGTTCTGTATGGTGTCGACTGCCGCGCTGATTTCGAGTATGGTGGCTTCCATCTGCTGGATCTGGTTCCTTATGGCCTCGCCTTTTGCCTGCTGCACCTGCAGGCTGGATGCTATCCTGTCAAGCTCGGAATCATTTGCCATGTGAGCACCCCCTAAACGCGCGGATTTTCTGCCTGAAAGTCTTCAGGCTTTCTCGACAGAACTTATCTTGATGGCTGACCTTTTAATCCCTGCGTTCGAGCCGAAAAGCGACATAACCTTCTCCTTGGCCATTTTTTCGTTCTCTGCCTCCACCACTTTCTCGAAGGACCTTGCCGACCCTCCTGACCCCGAAATCCCGCTTACCACGAATTTTGCCATATGCACCACCTATGAGAATTTACCTGACCCTCGAGCCGTTTTGCACCTTTTTGTCAGGGGAGAGTATTGACACGGCCCCTGATTCGCCCTCTGCCGCAAGAAGCATGCCCTGCGAGATTATGCCGCGAAGGGCACGCGGCGCAAGGTTTGCGACCACCACGATTTGCCTGCCGACCAGTTCCTCGGGCGAGTACTGCTGCGCGACTCCGGCAACCAGCGTCCTTTTTTCGCTTCCCATGTCAACCGAAAGCTTGTAGAGCTTGTCTGCGCCAGGCACCCTTTCAGCCAGGACCACGGTGCCCACCTGGAGCTCCAGCTTCATGAATTCGTCGAATGCGATTTCCATCCTTCCCAATCCTTCCTAAAGGCAAAGTGCGCCCGAAACCCTGCCAATCTCGAACCCTGTGGAGGATTCCCCGAAAATCGCGGCCTTGGAATTGGCAACCGCGCCGATTGCGACAAACGGTATGCCCGTGTTCAGGGTGCAGTTCTCCCCAGGCACACCAAGTATTGACTGAAGCTCTTTTAACTCTTCGCCGGTGGCGCGGTTGTGCGCTGCAAAGCCCTTGTTGGTTGCAAGCAGGCAGCTTCCCACGGTATCGTAGCCTGCAATGCCCCTTGGCACCACTTCCACTCCGAGGCAATCGGATATTCTCTTAAGCGAGCTTTGGGGCATCTTCGGATTGGCAACCGCGCCGAAATCATTGGCTGCTATGTTGTTGCCTGCCGCAGAGAATTGGGCAGGCGCAAGGCACACGTCGAGCCCGTGCGACTTCAAGAGAGCGACCTCGTCCTTGGTGCAGTTCGGGCTCACCACAGCGCCCTTGGAATTCATTGCAAGGAAAATGCCGGAAAGCCCAGATCCCCCGAAAGTGGCTTTCACCACAGGCACCCCTAGCCCCCCCAGGGAAAGCAGGAATTTTGGGGATGAGGAGATGTCTGCCGTAACCAATTTGTCAGACGCCCTGGAGAATAGGCCGATGTGCGGATTGCCGTAATTGTGGGTCTTTGAATCTAGCATGGGCAACTACTTCTTTGCAGGCGCGGCCTGTGGCTGAGGGGCGGGCTTTTGGGCAGGGGCTGCGGCTGATGGCTTTTGCGCCTCTTTTTTAGCGGCTTCCTCTTTTTTCTTGGATTCCTCAGCCTTTTTCTCCTGCTCCTTCTTCGCCTCGTCCACCTTCTTTTTCTTTTCAGCCATTTCTTTTTTCTTTTCCTCCTCGCCTATGAGCCAGACCTTTGCCATGCCCTTTTCGTCCTTGACAATCCTGACTTTTACCCTGCGCGGGGGCTTTTGTATCCCGTCGCGGAGCACGAGGCTGTTCAGCCCCTGCGATATTTTCACTTCGTCTGCCTTCATGTGGCGCAGCGCAAAGGCCTTTATGAACGAGATTGCCCGCTTTCCCCGCTTCTGCCTCACGATCTCGTAAATGTGGCCCAGCGGTATGGTGTAGATCCTTTCGAGATTAGCCATGCAAATCTTCCTCCTCCATCACTCAGTTCAACCTGTGCCTCTTCTGGGAGCGCATTTTCAGCTTCTGTGAGCGCCAGCTTCGCCGCTCTCGGTTCTGCACCACGCGGCGGTTGGTCTTGGCAATCACGAACAGAGGCATTCGCCTGTTCCTCTTCATCATCTTCCCAAGCGTGGATTTTGTCCTTGTTGTCTTGTTCCTGCTCATGAGTTTCACCTGTTGTCAGCCTATGTAGGACTGCTGCGCCTCCTTTTCTCGCTTCTCGTGGCCCTTCCTCTTTTCGTGGACCTCCCTGTAGGTGGCCCACATCTTATCCGCGGAATTGCCGCGCAGAATCTTGACGATTGTGTTCCTCGGGACAGGGACCGACATTCCCTTTTCCGGCCTGTAGTCCGCAAGCACGATGTCACCCACGCGGATCTTTGGGGCGATCTTGGGCTCGACTGCCATGGTGAGAACGTTGTCGTCCCACATCTTCATTGTCGCCTGGACGCTGGAATCTGAGGAGAGCACACCTTTTTCCTTGGGCGAAAGGACTGCAATGACTTTTCCTGGGTGGTACATGGGGATCACGCTCGCACGAACAACTGATCATTTCCTCCTGAATTCTATGCTGGTTTCCCTCTTTTCGGTCATTTTCCCAAGCAGCGAGTAGAGCTGCCCGTCCGATATTTTATCCATCCGCTTGCCGGACTGCGCGACATACGCAAGCGACTGGACGACCTTCTCATAAAGCTCCGGGTTGGAGAGCCGCACATTCATCATGCGCTCGTATGCCGGGTCTGAAAGCATTCTTCTCAGAAGCTCCTTCTTTTTCATCTCCATCTGCAGCTGCTGCATCCTTTGCTGGTAGAGCCTTTGCCGCGGGTCCTGCGCCTCTTCCCCGCCCTCGTCCTCAGGAGCCATTTCACTCCCCCCTAGGAGGCAACCTCCTTTGCTGCTGCATCAAGGAGCTTCTTTCCTGCGGCCGAAATCTCCCTCCCCTTCTTCTTCTTGACCATGAGGCCCGCTGCTTCGAGCGCCTGGAGCCCCTTGCGTATGATTGAGCCGCCTGCCTTGCGCTTTTCCTCGGGCTTCACCCCCCGGATTTTCTTGCCTCCGAAGTGGGTGCGAAGCTTGCCCACGCCGACGTTTCCGTGGACGTATGCGTTCCGCAGCAGGGCTGCCAGCCTCACATACCAGAAGTCCTTTTGCTGGGGGAGCCTGGAGCGGTTGGGGCCTGACTTCACCGTGCCTATGAACAGAGGCTGCGCTATGCCAAGGTTTTTCAGCTTCTCGGCAACCTTCTTCACCAGCTTATTAGGGGTCACGTCGTAGACTGTCACCATCAGAACACCTCATGTAGGAGTATATTTATTCATGAACGGAATCTGAAATTCGAGAATCCGGCTTCGTCTAATAAGCCGACAAGGGTATTTAAAACTATGGTCAGGGAAGGGTTG